>NZ_JBFBHK010000002.1:0-335197 GCF_040685235.1 Curtobacterium sp. NPDC089185
CCACGGTGCTCGTGCCGGGAGTCCTGTGGGGTGCCTTCCGATCCCGCTCCGCTGACGCGACCGCACGGACGGGAGGCGCGGTGCCAGCCGGCACCGCGCCTCCCGTCCGTCAGGTGGTCCCGCGACCGCTCAGTGGATGCGGCCCGCCTCGTGGTCGCGACCGCTGCGGCGGCCCGTCGCCCGGGCGACGAAGTACAGCACCACGCCGACGGCGAGCAGCAGCGCCGCGTACAGCCAGACCTGCCCGCTCTGCTGCGTCAGCAGCAGCACGCAGGACGCGACGCCGAGCACCGGCACCCACGTCCACACCCGGAAGTGGTCGTGCTCGACCCGGTCCTTCCGCAGCACGAGGACGGCGATGTTCGTGCTGATGAACACGAACAGGAGCAGGAGCACCACGGTCTCGGCGAGCGTGCCGACGTCCCCGACCAGGGTGAGGGCCATCGCGACGACCGTGGTCGCGACGATGGCGACCCACGGGGTCCTCCGGTTCGGCAGGACCTTCGCGAGCAGGGCGGGCAGCAGTCGCTGCTCGGCCATGCCGTAGGTCACCCGGCTCGCCATGATCATGGTGAGGAGCGCGCCGTTCGCCACGGCGACCAGGGCGATGAGGCTGAACACCCAGTCGGGGACCGGGACGCCGGTGGCCGACACCACGGCCAGGAGCGGACCGCTCGACCCGGACAGCTCCGACGCCGGCAGGGCGATCGAGCTCGCGAGGGCGACGAGCACGTAGACGACACCGGCGGTGGCGAGGGACCCGAACAGCGCGCGGGGGTAGACGCGGCGGACATCGCGGACCTCCTCGGCGATGTTCGCGGAGGTCTCGAAGCCGACGAACGAGTAGTAGGCGACGATCGCGGCGCTCAGGGTGGCCAGCGCGGGGTTCGCCTCGGCGGGGAAGGCGCCGATGCGCGCGACGTCGCCGCCACCGCCGCCGAGCATCACCGCGACGACCACGATGACGATCACGAGACCGGACACCTCGATGATCGTCATGACGACGTTGCTCCGCAGCGAGTCCGAGATCCCGCGGGCGTTCAGGCACGCGACGAGCGCCAGGAACACGATCGCGGTGGGGACCGGCGGCAGGTCCACGAAGGTGCCGAGGTAGTCGCCCGCGAAGGCCAGCGACAGGCCCGCGGCGCTCGTCACGCCGGCGGCCAGCATGCTGAAGCCGACCAGGAACGACACGATCGGCGTCTTGTAGGCCCGCTCGGCGAACACCGCGGCGCCGCCGGCCTTCGGGTACTTCGTCACGAGCTCGGCGTAGGAACCGGCGGTGAGCAGGGCCAGCAGCAGCGCGAGGACCAGCGGTGCCCAGAGCGCGCCGCCGACGTCCTTCGACAGGGTGCCCATCAGGGCGTAGATGCCAGCGCCGAGCACGTCGCCGAGGATGAAGAGGAACAGGAGCGGGCCGGTGATCGCCTGCTTGAGCTTCGAGCCGGAGGGCTCGTGCGTCGTGGTGGTGCTCATGGTGGTGCCTTCCGTCGCGGTCGACGCTCCGCGGGTGGTGGTGCAGGCCCTCCCGGAAGGTCCACCGTGCGCGGTCGGCTCCCGGGTGGACGGTTCTCCACGGGTGCCCGGCGAGCCTGGGCGTCCGCGCTGGAGCGGTCCTAGACTCGACCGGAGCCGAACCGACCACCGCGAGCAGAGGAACCCCGATGACGACGCCGGACCGGCACACCCCAGCGCGACTCGCCGACACGCGAGCGCTCCTGTTCGACCTCGACGGGGTCCTCACCCCGACGGCGGACGTCCACATGCGCGCGTGGAGCCGCCTCTTCACGCCGTTCCTGGCCGAGCACGGCGTCGCCCCGTACACGGAGCAGGACTACTTCGACCACATCGACGGCAAGCCGCGGTACGACGGCGTCCGCTCACTGCTCGAGGCGCGCGGCATCGACCTGCCGCAGGGCACGCCCGACGACGCCCCGGGCAGCGACACCGTCTGCGCGCTCGGCAACCGGAAGAACGCCGAGTTCACCGCCGAGCTGACCGAGCACGGCGTCGAGCCGTACCCGGGCTCGCTGCGGTTCCTGACGGCGGCGATCGACGCCGGCATGCGGGTCGCCGTCGTGTCGAGCTCCGCGAACGCCACGCAGGTGCTCCGCACCGCGGGCATACTCGACCGCTTCCCCGTGGTCGTCGACGGGCTCGTCGCTCGGCAGGACGGCCTGGCCGGCAAGCCCGCGCCGGACACCTACCTCGACGCCGCCGCCCGGTTCGACCTGACCCCGGCGGAGTGCGTCGTGGTCGAGGACGCCACGAGCGGGGTCGAAGCCGGTCGGAACGGTGCCTTCGGGCTCGTCGTCGGCGTCGACCGCGGCGCCGGCGCCGACGCCCTGCGCGAGCACGGTGCCGACGTCGTCGTGCGCGACCTCGCCGAGCTCGTCGACCAGCTCCCGGCCTGACCTCCCCGAGACACCCACCCCTCCCCACGGAGAGAACCGCATGAACCCCATCACCTCGGACCCCCTCGACCGCGTCCGCTACCCGGTCGACGAGTGGGCACTCGTCGAGACCGAGTACACGCCGGACGAGCAGGGCGTCGCAGAGACGAACTTCGCCGTCGGCAACGGGTACCTCGGCCTGCGCGGCAACCTCGACGAGGGCCGTGGCGGCGTGCAGTACGGCACGTACGTCAACGGCTTCCACGAGACCTGGCCGATCCGGCACGCCGAGGACGCCTTCGGCTTCGCGAAGACCGGGCAGACCATCATCAACGCGCCGGACGCCAAGGTGATCCGGCTCTACGTCGACGACGAGCCCCTCGTCCTGGCCGAGGCGGACATCCTGCGCCACACACGGCGCCTCGAGTTCCGCGGCGGGTACCTCTACCGCGAGACCGAGTGGTCGACGCCGTCCGGCAAGCGGGTGCTCATCCGAGCGCGCCGTCTGGTGTCCTTCACCGACCGGCACCTCGCCGTCATCGACTACGAGGTGACCGTGCTCGACGGGGACGCCTCGATCCTGCTGTCCAGCCAGATCCTGAACCGCCAGGACGTGCAGGACGAGTACCACGCCGGCATGCGGGCCGCGGCGAACGCCTTCGACCCGCGCAAGGCCGAGGCGTTCACCGAGCGCGTGCTCGACCCCAAGCTCAAGCGCAGCACCGGTGGGCGTTCCTTGCTCGGGTACCAGGCGTCGAGCTCCGGCATGACGATCTGCGTCGGCGTCGAGCACCACCTGGAGACCGAGAACCACTGGGACGAGGCCTCGTCGATCGACGACGACCTCGCGAAGCACGTCTACCGGATCCAGGCCCGTCGTGGCGTCCCGATCCGGCTCGTGAAGCACATGGTGTACCACACGTCCCGCGGCGTGCCGGCCCGCGAGCTCGCCGACCGCTGCGACCGCACGCTCGACCGCGCCCGCGCCGAGACGGTGGAGGAGACGTTCGCGAAGCAGCGCGCGTGGATGGACGACTACTGGGTCCGCAGCGACGTCGAGATCCCGGGGCAGCCGGCGATCCAGCAGGCCGTGCGCTGGAACCTCTTCATGCTCGCCCAGGCGACCGCCCGCACCGACGGGCACGGCATCGCCGCGAAGGGCGTCACCGGCTCCGGCTACGGCGGCCACTACTTCTGGGACATGGAGATCTACGTCCTGCCGTTCCTGTCGTACACGGCGCCGATCGTCGCCCGGAACGCCCTGCGCTTCCGCTACAACATGCTCGACTCGGCACGGTCGCGGGCGCGCGAGCTGAACCAGCGCGGTGCGCTCTTCCCGTGGCGGACGATCAACGGCGAGGAGTCGAGCGCGTACTACGCAGCCGGCACCGCGCAGTACCACATCGACGCGGACATCGCCCATGCGCTCATGCAGTACGTCCGCGCGTCCGGGGACACCGACTTCCTGAAGCGCGGCGCGATCGACATCCTGGTCGAGACCGCGCGGCTCTGGTCGGACCTGGGCTTCTGGCGGTCGAACGGCGACAAGAAGTTCCACATCGACGGTGTCACCGGCCCGGACGAGTACACGACGGTGGTCGACGACAACCTCTACACGAACGTGATGGCGCGGGCGAACCTGTGGTTCGCGGTCAACGCCACGCGGCAGCTCGCCGTCGACGACCCGGAGGAGTACGGCCGGATGGTCCGGCGCACCGGGCTCGACGACGCCGAGGTGACCGACTGGGAGCACGCCGCCGAGTCGATGGAGATCCCCTTCGACCCGCACCGCGGCATCCACCCGCAGGACGCCCAGTTCCTCGACAAGGAGCTCTGGGACCTCGAGAACACGCCGGACTCGAAGCGTCCGCTGCTGCTGCACTACCACCCGCTGGTCATCTACCGGTTCCAGGTGCTCAAGCAGGCGGACGTCGTGCTCGCGCTGTTCCTCCAGGGGCACGAGTTCACGGCGGCCGAGAAGCGCCGCGACTTCGACTACTACGACGCGCTCACGACGGGAGACTCGACGCTCTCCGCCGTCGTGCAGTCGATCATGGCGGCCGAGGTCGGCTACCACGACCTGGCGGCGCAGTACTTCCTCACCGCGCTCTACGTCGACCTGGCGGACCTGCACGGCAACACCTCGGACGGTGTGCACATCGCGTCGACCGGCGGCATCTGGGGAGCGCTCGTCAACGGCTTCGGCGGCATGCGCGACCACGGCGGCCGCATGACGTTCAACCCGCGGCTACCGATGGACTGGGAACGCCTGACGTACCGGATCCAGGTGCACGGCTCGCGTGTCCGCGTCGACCTCGAGGAGGACACGATGACCTTCACGGTCGAGACCGGCGAGGGCTTCTCGGCGTGGGTGCACAACCAGCAGTGGGACATCACCGCCGGTGCACCCACCGTCGTGCCGATGCCGCACCACGGTCCGCGCATGACCGGGCACGCCCCGACCACGAGCGACATCCAGGGGACGCTGCGGGCGGACGGGTCGGTGATCACCGCGTCGATCCCGATGATCTCCCTCGACCGGGACTTCGACGTCGACGAGACGACGGCCTGACGGCCTGACGACGGCCCGCGGACTGACGCCGGCCGGGAGGCGCGGTGCGGGTCGGACCCGCACCGCGCCTCCCGGCCGGTGCGGGTCGCGTGCCCTCGCCTCCATGCGCGTCCAGCCGGCACCGGGCACCGTGTCGTGGGTGCCCCCGGGCCGACGGCGTCTCCTGCGGTACACACCGTGCAACGAGAGGAGACACCCATGGACGAGCGCTTCGCAGGCAAGGTCGCGATCGTGACCGGAGCGGGATCGGGGATCGGCGAGGCCACCGCCCGTGCCTTCGTCGACGAGGGCGCCGACGTGCTGCTCGTCGACAGCGTCGAGGAGAAGGTCCGGGCCGTCGCGGACAGCCTGCCGACCGGGCGTGCGGTCGCGCTGCAGGCCGACGTCGCCGACCCGGCAGCGTGGGAGACGATCGTCTCGGACGCCGTCGACCGGTGGGACCGGATCGACGTGCTCGTGAACAACGCCGGGACCTTCACCTCCGGTGACATCACCGACATCGAGCCCGACGAGTGGCGTCGCGTCATCGACACCGACCTGTCGAGCGTGTTCTTCGGCACGCGGGCGACGCTGCCGTTCCTTCGCGAGACCAAGGGCTCCGTCGTGAACACCTCGTCGGTCTCCGGGATGGACGCCGACTGGCGGATGAGCCCGTACAACGCGGCGAAGGGCGGCGTGACGAACTTCACGAAGGCCGCCGCTCTCGACAACGGGCAGTTCGGCGTGCGGGTGAACGCGGTCGCTCCCGGGCTGATCTGGACCGACATGACACAGCAGCAGGCCGAGGACGAGGAACTGCAGCACGCCTTCGCCGAGCGGGTGTCGCTCGGCCGGGGCGGGCGCTCGGAGGAGGTCGCCGCGGCGATCCTCTTCCTCGCCAGCGACGCGGCGAGCTACATCACGGGCGCGGTCCTGCCGGTCGACGGCGGCACCACCGCGAGCAACGGGCAGCCCGCGCAGTCCTGAGGTCGCGCCCCCCGGCTCACAGGAGCCTGCGGAGGGTGTTCGTGTTGCGGGTCGTCGTCGTGCGCTTGAAGCGCGCGGCGGCGGCCCGTCTCGCGAAGACGGTGTCGGTGCTCGAGCCCTTCGGGCACGACCAGTACACGACCCCGTCCCCGCGGGCGACCCGCTCGACCGAGTCGTCGAGCGCGAGGTCGGCCACCAGGTCGTCCAGGACGGTGTCGTCGGACCCGAACACGACGTAGTCGTGGCGGTCGGCGTGCGACGGGAACGGGAAGGCGTCGACCACGGCGGCCAGGGCCCCGTGCGGGACGAGGACGATCCACGCGTCGTACCCGAAGCGGTCACCCAGGCCCTGCTCGATCGCACCCTTGATGCTCGCGGCGTCGCCGTCGGCCGTGAACACCACGTTGCCGGACGCGAGCACCGTCCGGACGTCTCCGTACCCGAGACCGCGGAACAGTGCCGCCAGGTCCGCGCTCCGGATCGTGATCCCGTTCACGTTCGCCCCGCGCAGCAGCGCGATCCACCCGGCCATGTCGGAACCGTAGCGCGCGTCGGTGACGCAGGGCGAGCCTCCCGACAGATCCACAAGCATTGTTGCGCAACGCGTCTTGTGCATCTACGGTCGAGGCATGGACGTGCAGCGACTCGACGACGCGGCGCAGATGCGCGCGCTCGCCCACCCGACCCGGCTGCGGCTCGTGGGTCTCCTCCGGACGGGTGGGCCGCAGACGGCCGCGATGCTCGGCGACCAGGTCGACGAGGCGCCGGGGACGATCAGCTACCACTGCCGGCGGCTGGCGGAGGCGGGCTTCATCGAGCCCGCCCCGGAGATCGGCACCGACCGTCGCGAGCGGTGGTGGCGGGCGGTCGCGCAGCACACGTCCTGGAACCTCGCCGACGCGTTCGACGACCCGGACCGGATGCTCGCCGCGACCGCACTCGACCACACCGTCGCGCAGGCGTACGCCGCGGAGTACACGGCGTTCATCGACGCCGTACCGGCGCTCGGGCGGGAGTGGGTCGCGGCCTCGAACAGCAGCGACCGTGCCCTCCGCCTGACGGTCGACGAGCTGCGGGCCCTCGGCGCGGAACTGCAGGGCGTGCTCGACCGGTGGGAGACGGTCAGCGCCGACCACGAGCCGGGCGACGGGTTCGAGCGCGTCACCGCCGTCGTGCAGAGCTACCGTTCGGCCCGACCGTGAACGCGCACTGGCGACTGCGGTCGCTCCTGGCGGTCCAGGTGGTGTCGCGGACGGGCAACGTCGCGACGACCATCGCCGTGCCCTTCGTCGTGCTGTCCCGCGGCGGGTCGGCGACCGACGTCGGGATCGCAGCGTTCGCGGCCACCGTCCCCATCGTGCTCGGGGGCGCGTTCGGCGGCGTCCTCGTCGAGCGCTTCGGGTTCGTGCGGTCGAGCGTCGCATCGGACCTCGTCAGCGCGGTGACGCTCCTCGCGATCCCGCTCCTGGCATGGACCGTCGGTCTGCCGAGCTGGGCGCTGCTCGCGCTCGTGTTCCTCGGCGGGCTCTTCGACACCCCCGGGGAGTCCGGCCGCCGGGTCCTGCTGCCCGGCCTGGCCGATGCGGCCGGGATCCCGCTCGAGCGGGCGGTCGGACACTTCGAGGCGTCGGTGCGCTTCTCGGTGCTGCTGGGCGCCCCGGCCGCAGGGCTCCTCGTCGGGGCGGTCGGACCGCTGCCGGCCCTCGCCGTGACGGCCGCGGTGTTCACCGCTGCGGCGCTGCTCGCGGTGCTCACCCTGCGCGGTGCCACGGTCGCGCCGGCGACGGAGGACGCTCCGGTCGAGCCCTCGGCCGGGTACTGGCGGGACCTCGGTGCCGGGCTGCGGTTCTGCGCGCGTGACCCCCTGTTCCGGCTGGTCATCGCGCTCGTGCTCGTCACGAACCTGCTCGACGCGGCGCGGTCCACGGCCCTGCTGCCGTTGTACGCGGACCGGTTGCTCGACGGCGCGCAGTCGCTCGGCATCGTCAGCGGGACCTTCGGTGGTGCCGCATTCCTCGGCTCCCTCGTCTTCGGGTACGTGGCGCACCGGGTCCCGAGACGGATCACCTTCGTGGTCTGCTTCGCCCTCGCCGGTGGGCCGTCGCTCGTCGTGCCGGCCCTCGGGCTCGGGCTGCCGTGGGTGCTCGGCGCGTGCGTGGTGTCCGGGCTCGCAGCGGGCGCGCTCAACCCGATCCTCGGTGCCGTGGAGCTGGAGCGGATCCCGGCGGCGATGCGCGCGCGGGTCTTCGGGCTGTTGTCGGCGGGCTCGTGGGCGGGGATCCCGCTCGGCGGACTGTTCGGCGGCATCGCGGCGGACGGCATCGGGGTGACGACGACGTTCGGTGTGGTCGCCGTCGTCTACACGGTGGTGACGCTGTCGCCGTTGCTCGGTGGGAGCTGGCGGCTGATGGAGCGGCCGCGGGTCGCGTCGGCCGGGGAACCGGGACCCGCACTCGCTCGGAGCGGGTCGAGGAACGCTCCGGTAGACGAGGGGCATGACTGACGAGCGACACGACGACGGCCAGGGTCCCGACGACGCACACGTGGTGCCCGAGGGGGTGTCCGAGGCGACCGTCGAGGCCCTCGGCACGCTGTCGGCCGCGCTCGAGGTGCTCGAGCACGCGCGCGGGCTCCTCTACGGGTTCCACCGGCTCACCGGCACCGCCGACCTGAACCTCGGCGACGCCGTCGAGCAGCTCCGGAAGGCTGGCCACACCGAGCTCGCGGAGCGGATCGACACCGAGCTGGTGGGGCGCAACGTGATCGACGGGCGGTGGACGTTCCAGATCGTCGAGGACTACGACGACAACTACTACGCCCTCGCGAAGGAGCTCGAGCAGACCGCCCGCGACCAGCTCGTGGGCGGGAAGCGCCACCTGTTCGAGGCGAGCATGAAGGAGGACCGGCGCACCCCGGGCCGTCGTCGCCACGAGGCCAAGCCGGCGGACGTGTCGGACTGACGCCGCGCCTCCCGGCCGGGGCGGGAGGACGCCCCGTTGCATGCGAGACGCCCCCTTGCACACGAGACGCCCCCGGATTCGGGGGCGTCTCGCGGATGCAGGGGTGTCTCGGCAGGCGCGTGCCTACCCGACGCCGAGCAGCGCCTCCAGCGGCCCGCGCGCGAAGTACAGCAGGAAGCCGGCGGCGACGACGTACAGGAGCCACGAGACCTCGCGGCCGCGGCCGGACAGCAGCTTGATGAGCACCCAGCTGATGAAGCCGGCGCCGATGCCGTTCGCGATCGAGTAGGTCAGCGGCATCACGACGATCGTCAGGAACGCCGGCAGTGCTGCGCCGAAGTCCGTCCAGTCGATGTCCTTCACCTGCGCCACCATGAGCGCACCGACGACGACGAGCCCGGCGGCCGCGACCTCGAGCGGGACGACCTGCGTCAGCGGCGTGAGGAACATCGACGCCAGGAACAGCAGTCCGGTGACGACCGAGGCCATGCCCGTGCGGGCGCCCTCGCCGATGCCGGACGCCGAGTCGATGAAGACCGTGTTCGACGACACCGAGGCACCGCCGCCGGCGATCGCACCGGCACCCTCGACGACGAGCGCCGACTTCAGCCGCGGGAACGTGCCGTCGGGCTTCGCGACGCCGGCGGCCTTCGCGAGACCGGTCATCGTGCCCATGGCGTCGAAGAAGTTCGTGAAGACGAGCGTGAAGACGAGCATCGACGCGGCGATCGGACCGATCCGGGTGAACGCACCGAAGACGTCCGCGTGCCCGACGAGCGACAGGTCGGGGACCGCGAAGAACGCGCTCGGCAGCCCCGGGGCGTTGAGGTTCCAGCCGGTGGGGGAGTCGACCGAGGTGGGCACCTTGAAGATCGCCTGCAGGATGATCGCGACGATCGTCGTGCCGACGATGCCGATGAGCAGCGCGCCCTTCACCCGGCGCGCCATGAGCGTCCCGATGACGACCAGGCCGATCAGGAACACGATGGTCGGCAGCGCCGCGATCGAGCCGTCCTCGCCGAGCTGCAGCGGCGGCGAGGCGTTCTTCGTGGTCCGCACGAAGCCGGAGTCGACGAGCCCGATGAAGGCGATGAACAGGCCGATGCCGACCGTGATGGCGGCCTTGAGCTGCGCGGGCACGGCGGTGAAGATCATCGTCCGGATGCCGGTGAGCGCCAGGACCACGATGACGACGCCGTTGACGACGACGAGTCCCATCGCCTCGGCCCACGTCACCTGGTGCACGACGCTCACGGCGAGGAACGAGTTGATCCCGAGGCCCGCGGCGATGCCGAACGGCAGGTTCGCGATGAGGCCCATCGCGATGGTCATCACGCCGGCGACGAGTCCGGTCGCGGCGGCGACCTGCGCGTTCTGCAGCCAGCCGCCGAGGACGTCCTGCGGTGCCTGGTCCTGGCTGAAGCCGCCGAGGATGAGCGGGTTGAGGATGACGATGTACGCCATCGTCACGAAGGAGACGAGGCCACCACGGACCTCGCGGGGGATGCTCGATCCGCGCTGCGTGATGGAGAAGAAGCGGTCGAGGCCGGATGCGAAGCGGTTGCGGGGCGGGGTGTCGGTCTGCTGGGCGCTCACCGAAGGAGTTTACAGAACGCTGGGAGCGCGGCGCGTCGCCCTGGTACGTCGGTCACCCGTCCGGCCGGGAGGCGCGGCCCACCCGGGCGGACCGCGGCACCTCCGGCAGGTGGTCGCGCTCTGCGGCCAGACCGACGGTGTTGGATGGTCGCGTGAACGAACGCCTGGACCGCGTGCGCATCGAAGCCGCCGTGCGCGAACTCCTCCTCGCCGTCGGTGAGGACCCGGACCGCCCCGAGCTCGAGCGCACGCCGGCCCGGGTCGCGGACTCCTACGTCGAGTTCTTCGCCGGCATCGGGGTCGACGCCACCGCGATCGCCCGGTCCGGAGCGGTGCACTCGGAGGACGGGGAGCGCGGGCAGCTCGTCGTCGTCCGCGACGTGCGGTTCCGCTCGATGTGCGAGCACCACCTGCTGCCCTTCACCGGTGTCGCGCACCTGGCGTACGCGCCCGGGCAGCAGCTCATCGGACTCGGGACGCTGTCGCGCGTGCTCGATGCCGTCGCCTCGCGGCCGCAGCTGCAGGAGCGCCTGGGGGAGCAGGTCGCCGAGGCCGTGGCGGAGGGGCTCGACGCCGCCGGGGTCCTCGTCGTGCTCGACGCCACCCACCAGTGCGTGACCGCCCGCGGCGAGCGGCAGTCGGGGTCGTCGACGGTCACCGTGGCAGCGACCGGGACCCTCGCGGACGCGGCGGGGCGGGCCGAGGCGATCGCCCTGATCGGGGCGGGTGTCGGCGCTGCCGCCGGTGCGGGGCACGACCACGCAGCCGACCACGGGGCGGACGCGTGACGAGCGAGCAGCGCACCCCGAGCCTCCCCGCCGACCGACCGGGCTGGGTGGTGCCGGACCTGCGCGACCCGGTCCGCACGATCGGTCGGCGCACCTTCGACTTCGACCACCGCATCGCCGTCATGGCGATCGTGAACCGCACACCGGACTCGTTCCACGACGAGGGCACCACCTTCGCGCTCGACCGCGCCGTCGAAGCCGCCGTCCGCGCAGCCGAACAGGGCGCGGACTGGGTCGACATCGGCGGGGTGAAGTTCGCGCCGGGTCCGGAGCTGTCCGCCGAGGACGAGATCGACCGGGTCCTGCCGGTCGTGTCACAGCTCGCCGAGCAGTCCGACGTCGTGATCTCGGTCGACACGTTCCGGCCCGAGGTCGCGGCGGTGACGATCGCCGCCGGCGCCAGCGTCGTCAACGACACCACCGGCCTGTCCGACCCGCGGATGGCGTCCGTGGTCGCGGACTCCGACGCGACCATCGTCATCACGCACTCGACCGCGCCACCGCGCCAGGAGCTGCCGACGCCCCCGACGTACGACGACGTGACCGGCTCGGTCGTGGACTTCCTGCGCGAGCGGGTGGACCGGGCGCTCGCCGCGGGCATCCCGGAGTCGCGGATCGTGGTCGACCCCGGGCACGACCTCAACAAGAACACCGTGCACACGCTCGAGCTGACCCGGCGGCTGCCCGAGGTCGTCGCGCTCGGCTACCCGGTGCTCGCCGCGGTGTCGAACAAGGACTTCGTGGGGGAGTCCCTCGGGCGCCCCCGCGGTTCGCGGCTGTCCGGGTCGCTGGCCGCCGCCACCGTCAGCGCGATGCTCGGGGCCCGGATCGTCCGGATGCACGACGTCGTCGAGAGCGTCGACGCGATGCGCATGGTCGAGGCCGTCCTCGGCTGGCGCGAGCCCCTGGAAGCGAGGCACAACACGTGACCGTCCTGCCCCCGTCGATCGCGGACCTGTCCGACGACGACCTGCTCGACCACTACACGGACGGCGTGCCGGACGGCCCCTGGCTGCGCGTGAACTTCGTGGCCACGCTCGACGGCTCGGCTTCGGCATCGGGTCGCACCGCATCGCTCGGCGGCGATGACGACCTGCGCGTGTTCGACCTGCTCCGCCGCGTGGCCGACGTGGTGCTCGTCGCCGCGGGCACCGTGCGTGACGAGGAGTACGGGCCGATGGTGCTGCGCGACGAGGACGTCGCGTGGCGTCGGGAGCACGGCATGCCGGACCACCCGGTGTTCGCGATCGTCACGAACTCCGGGTCGCTGGACGCGTCCTCGCGGGTGTTCACCGAGGCGCCGGTGCGGCCGGTCGTGCTGACCTCGGCGGACGGGGCCGCGTCGTCGTCCGGACGGGCCCTGGCGTCGGTCGCCGACGTGGTGGAGTGCGGTCCCGCCGCTGTCGACGTGGGTGCGGTGCGGGACGCCCTGGCTGCTCGGGGCCTCGACCGGATCCACTGCGAGGGCGGGCCGTCGTTCCTGGGGGCGCTCGTCGCGGCGGACGCGGTCGACGAGCTGACGCTGACGATCGACCCGTCGCTCGAGGGCGGCGAGGGACCACGGATCGCGACGGGTTCGTCGCCGGAGCTCCGGCGGATGCGGCCGGCGCACGTGCTGCTCGGCGACGGCGGGGTGCTCCTGACCCGGTGGGTGCGGGTGCGGTAGGTGCCGGTGCGCGTGCTGGTGCGGCTCGCGTGGCCGAGCCTCGGCGTGGCGGACGAGACTCGCGGCGCGTGGCCCGAGTCTTGTCCGCCTGGCCGAGTCTCGCGGCGGCTAGGGTCGGGCGTGTGATCGACGTCGTGGTGTCCGGGGTCCTGTTCGACATGGACGGGACGCTCGTCGACTCGACCACCGTGGTCGAGGCCGCGTGGAGCCGCTTCGGCGCCGAGCACGGCATCGACCCGGCCGAGATCCTCGGGTTCTCGCACGGCCGCCAGACGATCGACACCGTGCAGCGCTTCCTGCCGCACCTGACGCCCGACGAGCAGCGTGTGATCGTCGACACGATGATCGCCGCCGAGATCGACTACACCGAGGGGATCGTCGAGGTGCCGGGCGCCGGGGCCTTCGTGCAGCGCCTGGTCGACGCCGGCGTGCCCGTCGCGCTCGTGACCAGCGCCCCTCGGGAGCTCGCGGTGAAGCGCATGGTCGCCGCCGGCGTGCCCGTCCCCGAGGCCCTCGTGCCGTCGGAGGACGCCGAGCGCAGCAAGCCGCACCCCGAGGGGTACCTGCGGGGCGCCGCCCTGCTCGGGGTCCCCGCCGAGCGCTGCCTGGCGTTCGAGGACGCCCCGGCCGGGGTGGAGGCCGCCGTCGCCTCCGGCGCGACCACCGTCGTCGTCGGGACGCTCGAGGCGCCGGTCACCGCGGGGCTGCCGCGCATCACGGGGTACGACGGACTCGAGGTCACGCGCGAAGGGTCCGCTTTCCGCATCCGGGGCTGAACGCCGGCTCCGGACTGCGAACACCTCCAGCCGCATCCGACGACCGTGGAACCCGCGGCCGGAACCCTCGGCCGCTGGTGCGGCCGGACGATCCCGGCCCGGAGAAGGAGCGACCATGGCAGCCCTCGACGGCAAGAAGATCCTCGTCATCGCGACGAACTACGGCGTGGAGCAGGACGAGATCGTCGTCCCCACCGACCAGCTCCGTG
Organism: Curtobacterium sp. NPDC089185; assembly: GCF_040685235.1. Lineage (NCBI taxonomy): Bacteria > Bacillati > Actinomycetota > Actinomycetes > Micrococcales > Microbacteriaceae > Curtobacterium > Curtobacterium sp. NPDC089185. The sequence continues at coordinate 13,927 of NZ_JBFBHK010000002.1, forward strand.
AGCGCGGCGCGGACGTGACCGTCGCCGGTCAGGAGTCCGGCTCGATCGAGACCCTCGTCGGCGACAAGGACCCGGGCAAGTCGGTGTCCGTCGACACCACCATCGGCAGTGTCAACGGCGCCGGTGACTACGACGCGCTCGTGGTCCCCGGTGGCACGATCAACGCGGACACCATCCGCCAGGACTCCGACGCGGTCGCGCTCGTCAAGGCGTTCGCCGAGGCCGGCAAGCCCGTCGCGGCGATCTGCCACGGCCCGTGGACCCTCATCGAGGCCGGTGTCCTGGAGGGCAAGACCATCACCTCGTTCCCCTCGCTGCAGACCGACGTCCGCAACGCCGGTGCCGAGTGGGTCGACCAGGAGGTCCAGGTCGACGGCGGCCTGATCACCTCGCGCAACCCCGACGACCTGCCGGCCTTCGTCGACGCGATCGAGCAGGCGCTCACCGCCTGACGCACCGACCCCGTCCGCAACACGCAACGTGGGCGGTTCCTCGCAGCGCTGTACCGCTGCGAGGAACCGCCCACGTTGCGTTTCGCGGGACCGCGAGCGGAAGCGGGCACGAGCGCGGGAGCGGGAGCGGGCGCGGGGACCGGGACGGGCCTCAGCGCGCGACCGGACGAGCCGTCCGCAGGACCGCGGGACCGAGGGCGAGCACGCCGTCGGACTCGGGGTCGCAGCGCACACCGCCCCGCCCGCGCATCGCCCGGAAGGCGCCGGGAGCCACCTCGTGGTCCATCCACGCGCACGGGTTCGCCGGGCGGTACCCCCGGAACAGCACGGGCTCCTCGCCGGGCACCTGGAGCGAGAACGGCTCGCCCCGGAGCGCCTCGACGTCGGCGCCGCGGAGGACCACGTTGCGCCGTGTCGCAGCGGGGTCGACCGTCGTGCCGAGCGCGCGCCCGACGTCCTCGAGGCCCTCCACACCGATCACGGTGACCGTTGCGTGCGCGTGCGCACGGGCGGCGAAGTACCGGTCGCCGACGATGCCGAGGCCGGCCCGCACCGCGACCCGGTCGCGCAGCTCCGGCCCGTCCGCGGGGAGCGCCCCGTCCGCCGGCCGCCCCTCGTAGCGGTGCCGCGGGGACACGAGCAGCACCACCACCTCGACGTCGGTGCGGTACGGCAGGTCGGCGGGCCCGGCCACGTCGTCGACGGAGGTCACGGTGCCCACGGTAGTCGCGCCTCCCGACCGACCCCGCTCACCACCCGCCCCCGCTCGACCGACCCGCCCGCCGCCCGCCGCTGCCGTGTCCGATTCCCGCCAGTGCCTGTCGGTCGCCCGTGCCAGGCTGGCCGCGTGACCGACCCCGCTCCACCAGAGGCCCACCGCGCCGCGCTCCACGCCGAGCGGTACCGCGCCGTCGCCTCGCGGGACGCCCGCTTCGACGGGCAGTTCGTCACCGCCGTGCACTCCACCGGCATCTACTGCCGCCCGAGCTGCCCCGCCCGCACCCCGCGGACCGAGGGCGTGACGTTCTACCGGACGAGCGCCGCCGCCCACCTCGCCGGTTTCCGCGCGTGCAAGCGCTGCCTGCCCGAGGCGTCACCCGGCAGCCCGGAGTGGGACCTCCGCGAGGACGTCGCCGGCCGCGCCGTCCGACTCGTCCTCGACGGGGTCGTCGAGCGCGAGGGCGTGCCCGGCCTCGCCGCACGCGTCGGCTACTCCGAGCGGCAGCTGGGGCGCATCCTGACCGAGGAGCTCGGTGCCGGACCGAAGGCCCTCAGCCGCGCCCACCGCGCCCAGACGGCGCGCACGCTCCTGACCTCGTCCGACCTGCCCGTCGCCGACGTCGCCTTCGCCGCGGGGTTCACCAGCGTCCGCCAGTTCAACGACACGGTGCGCGAGGTCTTCGCCCTCACCCCCACCGAGCTCCGTGCCCGACGGGTGTCCGCGCCGACGGCCGCCGACGACGGCTGGCTGCACGTCCACCTGCCCGCCCGTCCGCCGTTCGACCTGCAGGGCCTGCTCGACTGGCACGCGCTCCACGCCCTGCCCGGGCTCGAGCACGTCGACCGCGACGCGACGGGGCGGGTCACCGCGTACGGTCGCCTGCTCGCCCTGCCGGGAGGCCCGGCCCGCTTCACCGCCTCGGCCCCCGTCCCCGGCACGGCCGGTTCGGGCGCGGGGCGCCCCGGACTCGCCCTCCGCGTCCGGCTCACCACGCTCTCCGACCTCCCGACGCTGGTGGCGCGGGTGCGGGCGCTGTTCGACCTCGACGCCGATCCGGTCGCGGTCGACGCCGTCCTCGGCACCGATCCGGTCCTCGCCCCGGCCGTCGCCCGCGTCCCGGGCATCCGGCTGCCGGGCGCGGTCGACGCGCACGAGGTCGTCTTCCGCACCCTCATCGGCCAACAGGTCTCCGTCGCCGCCGCCCGGACCGCGCAGACCCGGCTCGTGACGGCGCTGGGCGAGGCGGTGGACCCGGCGCTGGCCGAGGGCGGCCTGCTCTTCCCGACCGCCACGGTGATCGCCGACCGCGGGCACGAGGTCCTCCGCGGCCCGGCCGCCCGCGTCGACACGATCCTGCGCGTCGCGGGTGCGCTCGCCGACGGGTCGCTCGTCGTCGACGGGGGACAGTCGCTCGCGGACCTGCGCGCCGGGCTCCTCGCGGTGAAGGGCATCGGACCCTGGACCGCCGACTACGTGGCCCTGCGGGTGCGGCACCACCCCGACGTCTTCCTGCACAGCGACCTCGCGGTACGCAACGGTGCACAGGAACTCGGGCTGCCCGGTGGCGTGCGCGAGCTCTCCCTACGGTCGGAGCAGGTGGCGCCGTGGCGGAGCTACCTGACGATGCACTGCTGGCGTCCGATCGTCGACCGCGCGAGCGCGACGGCCGAGGCGGCGGCAGCCACGACGAACCACCAGGAGGACGAACGATGACCGCAACGAGGACGACGACGACGACGAGGACGACGACGCAGCGCGCGACGGCACGGCCGGCCGGGACCGACACGGCGACCCTGCAGACGCTGGACACCCCCGACGGGCCGTTCTCGGTGCTCGAGGACGGCGAGGGGCGCGTGCTCGCCTCCGGGTGGACGGACGACCCCGCGCGGCTGCTCGGGCGGTTGGCCGTGCGGCACCGGCCGGAGCGGGTCACCGAGGGGCGGGTGGCCGCGGCCGAGGCGGTCGACGCCTACTACGCGGGCGAGGTCGAGCACGCGATGCAGGTGCCGGTCCGGCAGCACGGTACGGAGCTCTTCACGGAGGGCTGGCGGCAGCTCCGCGCGGTCCCGGCGGGCACCGTCCTGACGTACACCGAACTCGCGGCCGCGATGGCCCGGCCGGACGCCGTGCGGGCGGCGGCGAGCGTCTGCGCACGGAACGCCCCCGCACTCTTCGTGCCGTGCCACCGCGTGCTCCGCTCGGACGGCTCCCTCGGCGGCTTCGCCTGGGGGCTCGACGTGAAGCGCTCGCTCCTCGAGCGGGAGTCGGTCGGCGTCACCGCACTCGTGTGACCCCGTGCGTGCGGCCCGACCCGGCCGTCCGGGGCTGGAGCGCTCCCCCTCATTGCGGGTGGTGACGGGGGAGACCCGGGCTGCCATGCTCGGGGTACCGACCCGCACGGTCCGTCCCGAGGACCCGACGCAGCGCCGTCGCACCACCTCGTGAGGACCCATGCCCCGATCGACGCACCCCGACCAGCACCCCCCTTCCGGCGGGGCACCCGACCACGTCGACCGCACGGTGGTGTCCGCCGACGGGACCCCCATCGCGGTCTCCGAGACCGGTTCCGGTCCGGCGCTCGTGGTGGTCGGCGGCGCGTGGGACCACCACGGCACCCCGGCGGTCGACAAGATCGTCGCGGCACTGCGGGACGGGTACCGGGTCGTCACCTACGACCGCCGCGGTCGTGGTGCGAGCGGCGACACCGCGCCCTGGTCGATCGACCGTGAGGTCGAGGACCTCGCGGCCGTCGTGGCCTCGGTGGACGGGCCGGTCGACGCCGTCGGCTCCTGCGTCGGCGCCGGCGTGGTGCTCCGCGGGCTCGCGGCCGGCGTGCCGTTCGGTCGGGCCGTGCTCTGGGAGCCGCCGTACCGCGCCACGGTCGACCCGCACGGCGACGACGTCCTGTTCGCCGACTTCCTCGACGGACACGTCGCCGCCGGGCGTCGGGCGCAGGCGGTCCGCGCGTTCCTGTCCCGCGTGCTCGGCGTCCCGATCCCGTTCATCGCCGCCGCACGGCTGAAGCCGGGGCTGTGGCGGGCGCTCCTCGCCGACGCGCACGTCCTGGCGCGGGACGTCCGCGTGCTCAACGGCCTGTCCGTACCGGAGCGCGTGGTCGCCTCGATCGGGGTGCCGGTGCTCGTCGCGTCCGGCGACGGCGACCCCGAGTGGATGCGCGGTGCGGCCGCTGCCCTTGCCGAGGCGCTGCCGGGGTCGCACCACCTCGTCGTCGCCGGGCAGGCGCACGTGCCCGACGCGCGCGTGCTCCGCGACCTCGTGGACCGCTTCGCCGAGGTCCCCGCCGCGGAGTGAGGTCCGGCGGTCGTCCGTGCGAGAGGATGAGGACGTGACTGCTCCCCGCCTCGGCCTGCTGCTCGACGTCGACGGACCCATCGCGAGCCCGGTGACCCGGACGATCGCGATCCCCTCGATCGTGGCGGACCTCGTCGCGCTCGCCGCCGAGGGCGTCCCGATCGTCTTCAACACGGGCCGGAGCGACGCGTTCATCCGGCAGGAGGTCGTCGGTCCGCTCCTCGACGGCGGTCTGGCTGCCGGCGGTCGGGTGCACGCCGTGTGCGAGAAGGGCGCGGTGTGGTGCTCGATCGGGCCGCAGTACGAGGGCGGGATGAGCGACCTCGCGATCGCCGAGGACCTCGCCCTGCCGCGGGACTTCGCCGACGAGATGCGCGAGCTCGTCCGTGCCGAGTACGCCGACCTGGTGTTCTTCGACGAGACGAAGCACGCGATGGTGTCGATCGAGCAGCTGGTCGAGGTCCCGAACGCCGCCTACCTCGCCCGCCAGGCCGAGTTCGACGCGGAGGCGATGGCGGCGCTCGAGCGACGGGGCCTCGGCGTCCGCCGGCTCGACGACGTCCGGCCCGACGCCGACGGCGCCGTGCAGTGGCGCGTCGACCCGACGATCATCTCGACCGACGTGGAGTCGGACCGGTCGGGCAAGGACATGGGTGCCGAGCGCGCGCTCGAGCTGCTCGCGCAGGACGGCGAGCTGCCCGTGACCTGGCGGACCGTCGGCGACTCGCGCAGCGACTACGCGATGGCGGACTGGCTGCACGCGAACGGGCACGACGTCGCGCACGTCGACGTGCGTCCTGCCGACGGGGTGCCCGCGACGCCGTACCCGGTGCTGACGGCGCCCGACGGCGTGATCCACGACGAGGCGGGCGCACGCTTCCTGGCGGACTGGCGCCGCGGGGTCTGACCCGCACCGCGGTCCGGGTGCGCCGTCCTACCGGGCCGGCACCGGGCCTCCCGGCCGTCGAGCCGCCGGTCACACACTTTGCGAGCCGGGGTGGTACACCAGTACCCTCACGGGGTCCACCGCCAGCCGACGACGGGATCCCCCATGGCACCACCCCTGCGCATCAAGTCGATCGAGGCCTCCCTCGCCGACTCCGAGGAGCAGGGCCGCTCCCTCAAGCGGTCCCTGAAGACCTTCGACATCGCCGCGATGGGCATCGCGGTCGCCGTCGGCGCCGGCATCTTCTCGGTCGGGGCGAACGCCGCCGCGAACTTCGCCGGGCCGAGCGTCATCCTGTCGTTCCTGCTCGCCGCCGTCACGTGCGGCCTGGCGATCATGTGCTACGCCGAGTTCGCCTCGACCATCCCGGTCGCGGGCTCCGCGTACACGTTCACGTACGCGACCATGGGCGAGCTGCTCGCCTGGATCGTCGGCTGGGACCTCATCCTCGAGACCCTCACCGCGAGCGCGGTCATCGCGAAGTACTGGGGCATCTACCTGAGTACCGCGTTCGGGGTGTTCGGCATCGACCTGCCGTCGACGATCCAGCTCGGCCCGATCGGCTTCACCTGGGGGCCGGTCCTCATCGTCGGCGTCTTCACGGTGCTGCTCGCCTTCGGGACGCGCCTGTCGTCCCGCGTCTCCGCCGTCATCACGGTCATCAAGGTCGCGATCGTCGTCTTCGTGATCGTCGCCGGCGCGTTCTTCGTCAAGGCGGCGAACTTCACCCCGTTCGTCCCGCCGGCCGAGCCGTCGAAGGGCGCCGAGGGCGGCGTGCTGACGCAGTCGCTCGTGTCCTTCGTCACCGGTCAGGCGCCCGCGCAGTACGGCGTCTTCGGCCTGCTCGCCGCGGCGTCGCTCGTGTTCTTCGCGTTCATCGGCTTCGACGTCGTGGCGACCAGCGCCGAGGAGACCGAGAACCCGCAGAAGACGCTCCCGCGGGGCATCTTCATCGGCCTCGGCATCGTGACCCTGCTCTACGTCGGTGTCAGCATCGTCATCACCGGCATGGTGTCCTACCAGCGCCTGGCCCAGGAGGACGCGCCGTCCCTCGCCTCGGCGTTCGACATCGTCGGACTGCCGTGGGCCGCGGGCATCATCGCGATCGGTTCGCTCATCGGCCTGACCACCGTCGTCATGGTGCTGCTGCTCGGCCTGTCCCGCATCGTGTTCTCGATGAGCCGCGACGGGCTGCTGCCGCGCTGGTTCTCGAAGACGAACCCGAAGACGCAGACCCCGGTCCGGGTGCAGGTCGTCGCGGGCGTCGTCGTCGCGTTCATCGCCGGGTTCACCGCGGTCGACAAGCTCGAGGGCATGATCAACATCGGCACGCTGTCGGCGTTCGTCCTGGTGTCGATCGGCATCGTCGTGCTCCGGAGGACCCGCCCCGACGCACCGCGTGCCTTCCGGGTGCCGTGGGTGCCGGTGCTGCCGATCCTGTCGGCCGTGCTGTGCTTCTGGCTCATGCTCAACCTCGAGGTCGAGACCTGGCTGCGGTTCATCGTGTGGCTGGCGATCGGGTTCGCGATCTACTTCGGCTACAGCCGTCGGCACAGCCGGGTGGGCAAGGGCCTGCAGTAGGGCTGGGCGGTCGGGTCCGTCGTCCGTCCGGGTCGGCTGTCCGGCCGTTCGCGCAACCAAGAGCACCTCGCGCCACGGATCGCCGTGACGCGAGGTGTTTCTGGTTGTGCGGGGGCACATCGCGCCGGGCATGCTCCCGGCCGTCTACGCGCCGACGGCGAGCGCGACGCCGAAGCCGAGCATCACGACCGCGACCAGGCCGTCGAAGACCCGCCAGGTCGTCGGCCGCGCGAACAGCGGTCGGAGCAGCCGGCCGCCGTACCCGAGCGCGCCGAACCACACGCAGCTCGCCGCGACCGCGCCGACGGTCCACCACCAGCGGTCCTCGGGGCCCTGCTGGTTCGCCACCGAGCCGAGGAACACGAGGGTGTCGAGGTACACGTGCGGGTTCGCCCACGTGAACACGAGCATGGTCAGGACGGCCGTCAGCAGCGACGGCACCGGTACGGCCGACCGGACGGGAGGCACGGCGCGCGTCCGCCCCGCCAGCTCCGGTCCGTCGGTCGGGCCCGGTCCGGACACGGTCGGACGCTCCGCCACGTGCTGTCCGTCGGTCGCGTGCGCGGGTGCGCCCACCGCCGACGCGGCGCCGGCCGGCACCACCACACCGTCGTCCGCGGCGTCCTCCTCGACCCGCATGACGTCGCCCGACGGCCGCAGCGCCCGTCGCGCGGCGAGCACGCCGTAGACCACGAGGAACGCCGCCCCGACGAACCGGACCACCACGAGCGCCGCCGGGAACCGTTCGACGACGACCCCGACGCCGAGCACCCCGGCGACGATGAGGACCGCGTCCGACACCGCGCACACGACGACCGCGGCGGTGACGACCCGAACGGAGGCGCTCGCGGCCAGCCGGAGCAGGTACGTGTTCTGCACGCCGATCGCGACGATCAGGGCGAGGCCGGTGCCGAGTCCGGCGAGCAGGGGGAGCAGTGCGGTCACGGTCTCGACGCTAGGCACGGGCCGACCTGCAGTCCAGCTCACGTTGCTGCAGCGTCGTAAGCTGCGCTGCATGCTCCGTCTGCAACGCGACCACCTCGAGACCCTGCTGGCCGCCGTCGACCACGGGACGCTCGACGCCGCGGCGCGGGCGCTCGCGATCACCCCCTCGGCGGTCTCGCAGCGCATCAAGGCGATGGAGCAGCAGCTCGGACGGGTCCTCCTCCAGCGCACCACCCCGGTGGCGCCGACCGCCGACGGCGAGGTCGTCCTGCGGCACGCACGGCAGGCACGTCTGCTCGACGACGAGACCGCCCGGGCGCTCGGAGCCGTCGGGGGCGCGGACGGCCCGGCGGTGCCGTCGATCCCGCTCGCGGTCAACGCCGACTCGCTCGGCACGTGGTTCCTCGACGCCCTCGCCCTCGTGCGGGCCGACACCGAGGTCGTGTTCGACCTGCACCGGGAGGACCAGGACCGCACGGCGGAGCTCCTCCGGGCGGGCACCGTGATGGCCGCGGTCACGGCGGAGGCGGACCCGGTGCAGGGGTGCTCCTCGGTCCCGCTCGGCGTCGACCGGTACCGGGCCGTCGCATCACCGGCGTTCGTGGACCGCTACCTCGCCGGCGCCGACACCGAGCGTCGGATGACCGACCGGCTCGACCGGGTCCCGCTCGTCGACTACGACCGCGACGACGACCTGCAGCAGGGGTACCTCCGCCGGGTGCTCGGCCACGCTCCTCGCGGTCCGCGGCACTTCGTCCCGACCTCGGCCGACTTCGCCCGCGCGGTGTCGCTCGGCTTCGGCTGGGGGATGCTGCCCGAGGCCCAGTGCCTCGCGGGCCTGCGCAGCGGGGAGCTCGTCGAGCTCACGCCGGGCCGTCGTGCGGACGTGGCGCTGTGGTGGCAGCGGTGGAACCTGGCGTCGCCCCTGCTCGAGCGGGTCACCGACGCAGTCCGCACCACCGCCCGCGAGCGGATCCACCCGCCGGCCTGAGGCGGATCAGGCGGTCGCGCGCCAGCGGAGCCCGTCGACGAGCAGGCCGACCAGGTGCTGGCTCTGCTCGGTCGTCGGCGCCCCGTGGCAGAGGTCGGCGACGGCACGCAGCAGCTGCCCCGCATCGAGGTCGTTCCGGATGCTCCCCGCCGCCGACGCGGCGTCGAGCAGCTCGGTGAGCGCGCCCCCGAGTCGGTCGATGAACCACGGGTGCAGCCCCTCGAAGGCCGGGTCGCCGGACTGCAGCGCGGCGGCGAGCCCGCGCTTCGTGGCGACGAACCCGGTGAAGCGCCGGAGCCAGAGCGCGAGCGCCTCGTCCGGCGCGTGGGCGGCACGGAGCTCGTCGGCGGCGTCCGCGCACTCCTCGACGGCCTGGCGGAAGACCGCGACGACGAGGTCCGAGCGCTGGGGGAAGTGCCGGTACAGCGTGCCGACGCCGACGCCGGCACGATCGGCGACGACCTTCGCCGGGGCGTCCACCCCCTGGTCGGCGAAGACCTCGCGGGCGGCGTCGACCAGGGCGTCCAGGTTGCGGCGGGCGTCGGCGCGCACGGGTCCTCCGATCGGGGGTTGCGGAAACGGAAAGCCGTTCCGTATCCTTCCGGAAGAGCGTTCCGCTTCGGACCACGATACCGCGACGGGCCCCGGGACGCCACCGACAGGAGGCACCACATGCAGTACCGCACCCTCGGCCGGACCGGCATCCAGGTCAGTCCCCTCGCGCTCGGCGCCATGATGCTCGGCACCGACGGGAGCATCGGCAACGGCGACGAGCAGGACTCCGTCCGCATCGTCAACCGCGCGCTCGACGCCGGCATCAACCTCATCGACACCGCCGACCGCTACTCGCAGGGCGGCTCCGAGGTCCTGGTCGGCAAGGCGATCAAGGGCCGCCGCGACCAGGTCGTCCTCGCCACGAAGTTCAACGGCCCGATGGGCACCGACCCGAACCGGCGCGGGAACTCCCGGCGGTGGATCACCACCGCGGTCGAGGAGTCGCTCCGCCGGCTGCAGACCGACCACATCGACCTCTACCAGGCACACCGGCCGGACGACACGGTCGACCTCGAGGAGACGCTCTCGGCGCTCACGGACCTGGTCCGGAGCGGCAAGGTGCGGGCGATCGGCTCGTCGGACTTCCCGGCCTCGATGCAGGTCGAGGCGCAGTGGACCTCGGAGCGTCGGGGACTCGAGCGCTTCCGGTCCGAACAGCCGACCTACTCGATCCTCAACCGCGGCATCGAGCGCGAGGTCCTGCCGGTCGCGCAGCGGTACGGCATGGGCACCCTCGTGTGGAGCCCGCTCGCCGGCGGCATGCTGACCGGGCGCTTCCGGCGCGGGCAGGAGAGTGACCTGGCCCGGGTCGGCCTGTTCCGGCACAACCGCGACGAGCGGCGGATCGAGGCCGTCGAGCAGGTCGCCGCGCTGTCTGCGGACACGGGCATCCCGATGACGCACCTCGCGCTGTCCTTCGCGATCGCGCACCCCGGCGTGACGAGCGCGCTCATCGGGCCGCGGTCGATGGACCAGCTCGAGGACCTGCTCGCCGCCGCCGACGTCACGCTGACGGACGAGGTCCTCGACCGGATCGACGCGATCGTCCCGCCCGGGGCCGACGTCTCCCGCCTCGACCAGCAGTACGAGCCGCCGGCGCTCCTCCGCCCCGAGCTCCGCCGTCGCCCGCTGGCCGAGCGCCCGGCCGCCGTCTGACCCCGTCCCCCTCCGCAGAACGCAACGTCGGCGGTTCCTCGCAGCGCCATCCCGTTGCGAGGTGCCGCCGACGTCGCGTCTTGCGGGATCCCGCAAGAAGCGGCGGGACCGTGCCGACTTCTCCGGGGCCAGGCGCGGAGCCGGTCGGTCGGCTCGTAGTGTTCGGGACGACCGACGGCGACGGGCCGTCGACGCACGACCGCTCCGACACACCGAACACCGTGACCGCACCCTCGGTCGCGGACCCCGGCGTGGGCCCCGAAGCCCCGCCGGATGCGACCCTCCGGGGTCCGACCCATGTCGCCACAGCCGCCGACGCCCGTCTCGCGTTCCACCGGCGTCCCTGCCCGCGGCCCGCGAGTCTCTCCCGACCCGACTGGAGACCCGCATGTCCGCACCCACGGACGTCCGTCGCTCGCGCACGGACGCCAGCAAGCACGACGCCAGCAAGCACGACGCCAGCAAGCACGACGTCAGCAAGCACGCCGTCAGCACGCACGCCGCCGACCAGCACGCCGCCACCGTTGCGCCGCCGACCCCGGTGCCGGCCCGCCGCAGCGTCCCGCCGCAGTCACCCGACGTCCCGGCCCTGCTGCCCGGCAGCGACGTCGGCACGGCGCTCCCGCAGCAGCTCGTCACCCGCGACCGCGACCGAGCACGTCGTCGCCGCGCCTCCGTGCAGGTGCCGAACGTGCGCCCGCGCTCCGAGAGCCGCGCGCACAGCCCCGTCATGGTGCTCATCGTGCTCGTCGCCACGCTCGGCGTGATGGCGTACGCCGTGTTCCTGCTCGACCCCGCGAACCGCGGCGACTTCCTGCCCTACGGGCTCGTGATCGTGGCGGAGAGCGTGCTCGTCGGCCAGGCCCTGCTGTCGATGTGGACGATCCTGTCCGGTGGTGCCGACCCCCGCGACTTCGCCTTCCACCAGACGCAGGACACCCTGTTCGACCGCGACGCGATCAGCCACGACGGGCTCGCCGACCAGCCGCACCGCTGGCCGATGCACGTCCGCGGGCAGCAGGTCGAGGTCGACGTCTTCATCACGGTGTACGGCGAGGAGCTGTCGAAGATCGCCGCGACCGTGCAGGCCGCCGTGGCGATGCGCGGCGAGCACCGCACGTGGGTGCTCGACGACGGCCGGAGCGACGAGGTGCAGGCGCTCGCCGCCGAGCTCGGCGCCCGGTACGTCCGCCGCCTGTCCTCGCACGGGGCCAAGGCCGGCAACATCAACCACGCCCTGACGCTGGCGAAGGGCGACTACTACGCGGTGTTCGACGCCGACTTCGTGCCGGCACCGGACTTCCTGTTCGAGACCGTCCCGTTCTTCGCCGACGACTCGATCGCGTTCGTGCAGACGCCGCAGACCTACGGCAACCTGCACAACCTCGTCTCCCGCGGCGCCGGCTACATGCAGACGGTGTTCTACAAGTTCATCCAGCCCGGCCGGAACCGCTTCAACGCCGCGTTCTGCGTCGGCACGAACGTCATCTTCCGCCGCAGTGCGATCGACGACATCGGCGGGATGCACACCGACTCGAAGTCCGAGGACGTCTGGACCAGCCTGATGCTCCACGAGCGCGGCTGGAAGTCGGTCTTCATCCCGATGACCCTGGCCGTCGGCGACGCGCCGGAGACGATCGAGGGCTTCACCAAGCAGCAGCTGCGCTGGGCGACCGGTGGCTTCGAGATCCTGCTCACGCACTTCCCGTTCAACCCGAAGCACCGGCTGACGATGGACCAGCGCCTGCAGTACCTCGTCACCGCGAGCTTCTACCTGACGGGCATCGTCCCCGGGCTGCTGCTCCTCGTGCCGCCGCTCGAGATCTACTTCGACCTCCGCCCGATGAACCTGTCGATCGGCGCCGGCGAGTGGGTCCTGTTCTACCTCGGCTTCTACTTCACGCAGGTCCTGCTCGCGTTCTACGCCCTCGGGTCCTTCCGGTACGAGACGCTCCTGCTCGCCGCGGTGTCGTTCCCGATCTACGCGAGCGCGCTCTGGAACGTGCTGTGCGGCAAGGAGCAGGCGTGGCACGTGACCGGCGCCGGCCGTGGCAGGACCCCGTCGCCCTTCAACTTCATCGTGCCGCAGGTCCTCGTCTTCGTCTTCCTCACGCTGACGAGCGTGGTCGCCGTCTGGCGTGACCTCGGCAACGGGCAGCTGACGCTCGCCACCGCCTGGAACATCACGAACACGCTCGTCTTCGCCGCCTTCATCGTCGCGGCGTTCCGCGAGCAGGCCCGGAACCGCGTCGCCGACCGCACGCAGACCCCCGGCGAGGCGGTCCGCCCGGCGACCCCGCTGGCGCAGGCCCCGGCCAGCCCCGTCCGGACGACCGTCGTCCGGCCCGACACCCTCGAACCCCAGCGCGCCGCGATCGCCGGCGTCGCGATGCAGGACGGACACCGCGCATGACCTGGACCAACCGACTCCGACTGTTCGGCGGCCTCGTGGTCGTGCTCGTGATCGTCGCCGCCTGCACGCTCGTCTTCAACCAGCGCCAGAGCGCCGTCGCGAGCACCTCCGCCGCGATCGCCGCCCAGGAGTACGCCGTGGGCACCGACTACGGCGGAACGGTCACCGAGGAGTACGTCGAGGAGGGCGACTCGGTCACGAAGGGCGCGAAGCTCCTGCAGGTGCAGAGCCTGCAGCTCGCGCAGGACATCCGGAAGGGCGTCGTCGGCGCGGACACGCAGACGAGCGCCTACGACATCGGCGAGGACGGCCTCATCACCTTCAAGGCCGAGGTCTCCGGCACGGTCGCGAAGGTCGACGTGAAGACCGGCGGCTACGTGCAGGCCGGCTCCGAGTTGGGCACCATCCACAAGGAGGACAGCCTCTTCGTCACCTCGACCTTCACCGTCACCGCGCGCGACTACGGCCGCATCCGCAACGGTGCCCAGGTCGACCTGCGCCTGCCCGACGACCGCACCGTCCGCGGCACGGTGCAGAGCGTCAGCGTCGAGACGAGCGACGACGGCCGGGCGAAGACCACCGTCGACGTGCAGAGCCCCGAGCTGTCCGCCTCGCCGTCCTCCGGCATCACGAGCCCCGGCACCCCCGTCGACGCCACGCTGCACCTGCGTGACGACGGTGCGCTCGCCGGCGTCTCGGACATGGTCCGCGACTTCTCCCGGCAGATCGGGCTGTAGCCGGTGCGTCGCCCCCACCGGACCGCAGGCCGCCCTGCGGGCGCTCGTCGCGCCTCCCGTCCGCTCCTGCTCGTCCCCGTGCTGACCGCCGTCGCCCTGCTCGCCAGTGCGTGCACCGGGCCGGGAGGCGCGGATCACCAGGCCCCGTCGGCCGCCGCCTCCGACGCGGCCGCCACCACCGACGGGGCCGCCCAGGCGCGCGCGGTCGCCGCCCTGGGCGACGTCCCGTCGTCGACGGTCGGCGCGATGCGCCTGGCGGACGGGCTGACCCCGCCCACCAACCGCTGGTTCTCGGGACTCGTCTTCGGCGACGCCCCGCAGCCGGTGTTCCCCACGCCGATCTCGTGGCAGGTCACCGGCGGCGGCTTCGCCGCGGGGCTGCCCGACGTCACCGCCACCGAGAAGACGATCGCCGCCGGCGCGGTGCCGCAGGTCGGGTTCGACCTCGGTGCGACGAGCACGCTCGTGTCGGCGTACGACGCGGTCTCGGTGACCGTCGAGCACCGCGACGGCGACACGGTCCTCGGGCACTCGGTGGTCGCCGAGGGCTCGCCCCTCGTCACCTACACGGCCGCACGCGGCGAGACGATCACGGCCACCTCGCCGATGACCCCGACGGGCGACGACACGGCGACGCTGTCCGGCGGCGGCCGGACCTGGCAGGTCGTCGTCCGCGACGGGTCGCTCGACACCACCGGCGTCACACTTCGGCGGGGCGGCTCGGTGGTGCTGCTGCCGACGCCCGACGGCGCGTCGGCTGCGCAGGTCGCCACGCTCCGTGACGCCGCCCGGCCGCTCGGCGGGACCAACCTCGAACGCCGCGCGTCGGGTGGGTCGCAGCGCACGACGCTGTCGTACGACTTCGACGGCGGCGCCGGCGTGCTCGTCCCGCAGCCGGGGCAGGGCACGACGGGCCTCCGGTGCACCGGACTCCGGGTCGCGACGCTGACGGGCCCGGCGCCGGTGTGCACGGGGACCGCACTGCGCTTCGCCGTCGACACCGTGACGCCCTCGGACCGGCTGGACCTGTCCGGGCTGTCGTCCGGCGAACGCGACACCCTGGCGGCACAGGTCCGGGAGGACGCCGCGGGGGTCGATGCGTCGTCGTACGCCGCGGACACCTACGGCGGCGGCAAGGACCTGTACCGCGTCGCGACCCTGTACCGCCTGGCGGTGTCCCTCGGCCTCGACGACCAGGCCTCGGCGCTCCGGACCTCGATCGTCGGTGAGCTCGACCAGTGGTTCGACCCGTCCGGCTGCGGGGACCGCACCGCGCGGTGCTTCCTCGCCGACCCGACCGTCCACGGTCTCGTCGGGCAGCAGGCGTCCTTCGGGTCCGACGAGTTCAACGACCACCACTTCCACTACGGGTACCTCCTGTCGGCGGCCGCGATGGTGGCGGACGGCGACGAGGGGCTCGTGTCCCGGTGGCGGACCGTCGCCGACCTCGTGGCCGCGGACATCGCCTCGCCCACCGCGACCGAGTCGTTCCCGGCGCTCCGCGTGTACGACCCGTACGCGCAGCACTCGTGGGCGTCCGGGTACTCGCCCTTCGCCGACGGCAACAACCAGGAGTCGTCGTCCGAGGCGGTCTCGGCCTGGAACGGTGTCGCCCGCTGGGGTGCGGTGTCCGGCTCGTCGTCGCTCGAGTCGACCGGCACCTGGCTGCTGTCGAACGAGGCGGCCTCCGCACAGCGCGACGTGCTCGACCCGGACCTGTCGGCGTTCCCCGGGTTCACGCACCGCGTGGTCTCGCTGACCTGGGGCGGCAAGCGCGACCACGCCACCTGGTTCAGCGCGGCCGCGGCGGCCCCGGCGGGCATCGAGCTGATCCCGATGCCCGCGATGGCCGGCGAGTACGTCGGCGCCGGCGGGCAGCGGCAGATCCGGCGGGTGCTCGACGAGGCGGTTCCGGACGGTCGCTACGACGTGCAGTTCGGGGACTACCTGCTCATGTACCGGGCGCTCGGCGGGAAGGCCGAGGCGGCGGCGGCGCTGACGGCGGCGGAGCGGCTGCCGGACGCGGTGATCGACTCGGCGAACACCCGGTCGTACCTGCTGGCCTGGATCATGACCCGGGGGTAGACACCCCGTCCCACCTCTGCGAGAGTGGTCCTACCGGTGATCTTCCACATTTCACCGGCAGGACTGGAGGGGTCATGAGGAAGCACACTGCACGGAAGATCTCCGCCGCCATCGGCGGCATCGGCATCGTCGCGGGAGTCGTCATCGGGGTCGCGCCGGCGGACGCGGCAGAGCGGGGGATCCTCGGCGGCTGGAGCGAGCGTGACGGCACCACCGGTGAGGGCCGATCGCTGGGCGGGGAGGACCTGCGCGCGGGCCCGAACCACCGGGGGACGGCCGAGTCGACCACGATCGGCGGGACGTCGCACAAGCGCGCGCACGGCTGGACGACCTGGGCGGGTGTACGCCACTACACCACGGCGCAGCTCGAACACTACTGGCCGGCGAGCGGTGTGATCGCGACGTCCGGGCGGAAGTACGGCACCGGCGGAACCGAGGCGGTCTCGCCCTGGAAGGCGTTCAACCCGAACGCCCCGAGCAACGGCAACGGTCAGGCGCGGACCTACTACGGCCGGTGAGCAGGAGTCAGGCCTGCCTGGTGGCAGCGCTCGTCAGCATCGCGATGGTGCTCGTCGCCCTGCTCTCGGTGTTCTCGGCACGCAAGGACGTGCTGGTCGCCGAGGGAGCCGACCTCGCGACGTCGGAGAGCATCCTCGTCGACGCACGACTGCAGGACATCCTCGCGCACGCCGACCGGTTCGCGACGGGGACGCGGGTCTTCAAGGAGATCGATCCCGACACCCGCGTCGTCGCGTTCGTCTCCGGTGGCTGGACCGACGTGCCGCTGCATGCCGGGCGAGCCCTGACCGGCACCCCCGGTGAAGCACTGGTGGGCGCCGGTCGGGCTCGGGGGGAGACGACCATCGACGTCGCGGGACAGCGATCCGCGGTGGTCGGTCGTCTCGGCGTCCGAGCAGCGAGCCTGCTCGAGGAGCAGGCGGTCATCGTCCGGCCGACGCTGTTCGCCGACACCCCGGAGCGCCTGCGGGTGGACGGTCCGCAGGTCGCGCAGCGGTTCCGGTCGGTGTTCCCGGACCACTCGGTCGAGATCGTCGGGTCGGGTGCCGAGCGTCGGACGAACGTCGACGTCGTCACGCCGGTCCTGACGGCAGCAGGGTGGGGTGCCGCCGTCGTCGTCCTGATCGCAGCGGCCGTGGCTGCAGCGGCCGCGGAACAGCGGGTCCTGCGGGTCCGGAACCTCGTCGGTGCCGCTCCGTCCTCGCTCGTGGTCGGCGTGCTCCTGCGCTCGGTGACGGTCCTGGTCGTGTGTACGGCCGCGGCCTCGGTCACGAGCAGCGCCGTCGCGGGCTCGCTCTTCGTCCGCCCGGACGTCGCGCCGTGCCTCGGCGCGCTCGGGTGCGGCTTCCTGATGGCCGTGAGCGCTCTGCTGTTGACGGGACGCCGCCGGTGGAACTGATGCGGGACGTCCGGCGGACCGGCCCGTTGGTGCTCGCGAAGGTGGTGGTGCTGGTGCTCGTGTCGCTCTCGCTGTACGGCTTCGGCACCTTCGTGCAGTCCACCGCCCTCGCGGTCGACCGCCGTCTGTCCGATCGCGCGGACGTCGACCTCTACACGATCATCGACCGCTTCACCGGGGACCCCGACGGCTTCGAGCGGTTCCGTGCTTCCGAGGCCGACGTCGACCGGCTCGCTGCCTTCGTCGATGCCCTTGACGAGCAACAGGGCATCGAGCGCATCTCGGCGTACGACCAACCGCTCGTCCTGACGGACCCTCCGGCGGACGATCGGTTCGACGTCGGCTACGGCACGGAGTACACGCTGCGCGGGGAGTACCACGACGAACGCGGCAGGACCGTGCGGGACGTCAAGTCCGTGCAACTCGACGAGCAGGCATGGGACTTCGCCGGTCTCGAGGTGGCCGAGGGCACGGAACCGTCGTGGGACGCCGTCGACTACGGACGGTCCGTGCCCGTCGTCCTCGGCGCGGACTACGCGGGAAGGTACTCGATCGGAGACGAGCTCTCGGCGACCCTGCTCTTCCGCGAACTCCGTCTCGTGGTCACCGGTTTCCTCCGTCCCGACGCCGACATGTACTTCCGGGGCGACCTCGAGCACCACGTGGACGACGCCGTGCTGCTGCCCTACCCGGCCCGTCTCGCAGGCCTGGCGCGATCGGACCTGGAGTTCGCAGGTCTGCTGGGCTTCCAGGTGCTCAACGGCGATCTGGCGGTGGACCGTGACCTGACCGTCGACGACGTCCTCGCGATGCTCGGTGCCATCGGTGCTGCGACCGGGTTCACCGAGTACTCGCTGACCGGTGTCCCGACGTACGTCGTGCAGCTCGCGTCGGTCCGTCAGCTCGTGCAGGACAACCTGCAGCTCCTCGGCGCAGTCCTCGTCCTGATCGTCCTCGCCGGAGGGACGGCGTCGGCGTTCCTCGGCCGACTCGTCGCTGCTCGCCGTCTGCCGGTCTGGTCCGCGTACTGGGTCACCGGTCGCGACACCGCCGCACTGGCACGCATGTGGGCACCGCTCTGGCTCGCGGAACACGTCGTCGGGCTCGCCGGCTTCGCACTCGTCTGCTCGGCACTGCCAAACCGTCACGGCGTGCCCTTCCTCACCGTCCTCGCCTTCGGCTCCGTGTGGGCGGCCATCGACGTCGGCGCCCAGATCCGCGCCGTCGCGCGAGCGACCTCCCCACGATCAGGAGTCTCCGGGTGATCTCGCTCGACTCGATCTCGAAGTCCGTCCGCGAGCCGAACGGACGGGTGCGGTCGATCTTCGAGGACCTCCGGTTCACGCTGGCCGATGACGACCGCTCCGTGGCGGTGCTCGGCAGGAGTGGTTCGGGCAAGAGCACGCTCCTGCGCATCCTGAGCGGACTGGACCTCGAGTACAGCGGCGTGCACACGTTCGTCGGTAGCCGCCTGCCGAGACGTCGGGGCGACCTGGCGCGCTACCGCCGGGACCACATCGGTGTGGTCACTCAGTCGTACGACCTCCTGTCCGACCGGACGGCGCTCGCGAACGTCCAGCTCGGGTGTCCGCAGCGGTCCGGGTCTGCCGCCCTCGCACGACGTGCACTCGGGCTCGTCGGTGCCGGTCACCTCGCCTCCCGGCGGGCAGCACGGCTCTCGGGTGGCGAAGCGCAACGCGTTGCCATCGCCCGCGCCGTGGTGGGTCGACCGGCAGTGGTGCTGGCGGACGAACCGACGGGTGCCCTCGACGAGGAGACCGAGTTGGACGTCCTGCAGCTCTTCGACGACCTGCAGTCGACCGGCATGCGGTTCGTCATCGCGACGCACAGCTCGCGAGTGGCGGAGCGCTGCTCCCGACGAGTCCTCATCCGGGACCGACGACTCGTCGACCTGGCGTGAGGATGTGTGTCGATTCGCTTCCCGGACGCTCTGGGATGTTCCTCGGGCACCGCCGCCTACCGTGCACGGCATGACCACGCGAGCCAAGACCGCCACCGCGCTGCTCGGCGCTGCCACCCTCGCCCTGCTCCTGACGGCGTGCGACCCCGGGGGCGCGCAGAACATCGACCCGGTGGGCAAGGTCCCCGGCGACCAGGAGAAGTCGCAGTCCGCCGACTGCGCGGTCGCCTCGAGCAACGCCGTCGACGCCATCGGTACCGCGGTGGGCCCGCACGACACCACCGACATCGCGAGCGTGGCCGAGGGTGACGGCGGCTGGTACCTGGCGGCGTCCATCGTCCCGTCGGACAGCAAGGACGCGAACGACGACGAGCTCACGATCTGGGCCACCACGTCGGACCCGACCGCCGAGGACTTCGACGGCACGATCTACGCGGTGAACCAGACGGCGAAGGAGGCCACCGCGGACGAGTCGCAGTCGGCATCGCCGGCGCCGAGCTCGTTCAGCGCCGACTCCGACGCCGCCAAGCGCGCCGAGAGCTGCGCCGTCGAGGCCGCCGACCGCTGAGGCACCGCAGCCGCTGAGCCGCTGAGCCGCTGAGCGCTCATTGCCGGTCCGTCAGCTCTGGCAGCGCGGGCACCAGTAGGTGTCCCGCAGGGTGAGTTCGGAGTCGCCGAGCTCACCGCGCCGCACCGGCGTGCCGCAGCGGAGGCACGGCTTGCCCGCCCGGCCGTAGACCCAGAACCGCCGCCCCGGGCGGTCAACGCCCGTGGTCACGCGGTGGCTCCGGTCGCGGTTCGTCGTGATGAGCCGGCTGGCGAGCGCGATCACCCGCGCCGGGTCCTGCACCTGGCCGACCGGTCGCGTCGGCAGGACGCCGCGGAGGAAGCAGAGCTCGTTCCGGTAGACGTTGCCGAGGCCCGCGAGCACGCGCTGGTCGAGCAGGGCGAGCCCGATCGGCCGCTCGGGGTCGGCGGTCAGGTTGGCGAGTGCCACGTCGGCGTCCCAGTCGGGGCCGAGCAGGTCCGGCCCGAGGTGTCCGACGACCTCGGACTCCTGGTCGCGGGGGACGACCTCGAGCACCCCGAGTGTGAACCCGACAGTCGAGACGTCTGCCGCGTCGAGGACCACACGCGCCTGGTGGGTCGGCCGTCGCCAGCGCTCCCCGGGGGCGTAGACGTCCCACCGGCCCTCCATCTTGAGGTGCGAGTGCACCGTGAGGTCGCCGATGCGGTGCAGCAGGTGCTTCCCGCGCGGCACGACCTCGTCGACGGTGCGGCCGACCAGGTCGAGCGTCGCGAACGCGGGGACGCGGAAGTCCGACCGGGTCAGGACCTTGCCGGCCAGCGCCTCGTGCAGACGTCGGGCGGCGCGGAAGACGGTGTCACCCTCGGGCACGGCGCACCTCCGTCCGTCGTCGTGCGTCCCGCTCGTCCGGTCGGGAGGCCCTGGTCGCCTCAGACACGCAGCCGCAGTCCCTGCGGGGTCGCGGTGAACCCCGCCTCCCGCAGTGCCGACCCGAGTTGCGACTCGAGCACGAAGTCACCGTCCACCCGCTCGACCGCGAGCTTCCGGAGCCCGCTGCGCACGACACCGGCGATCGAACGCGCCGCCACCGCCAGGTCCGCCGGGTCGTCGGTGAAGGTCAGCACCGACTTGCCCCCGCGCTCGACGTAGACCGCGAGTCGCCCGTCCACCGTCGTGACGAGTGCACCGGCCTTCCGCCCCGGACGGTGGCCGCGGCCGGTCGTCGTGGTCGCCGCCGGTGCCGGGTCCGAACCGGGTTCGGCGTCCGGATCGGCCGGGGCGTCCTCGGACGGCCACGGCAGCGCGGCACCGTAGGGGTTCGCCGGGTCGGTCGCCGCGAGGGTCAGTGCCTGGCGCTCGCGGTCCGGGTCGGCGCGTTCGTCGTCCTCGAGGTCGCGGGCGTAGGTGCGGAGGCGGTCGATGGTCGGGCCGGTCGCGAACTGCGCCGCGCCGAGCCCCTCGACGAAGTACCCGCGTCGGGCTCGTCCGGACTCCTCGAAGCGGCTGAGGACGCGGTACACGCCGGCGAACCCGCCGCGGACGCCCTCGACCTGCACGGCGCCGCGGGTGACGACCCCGTAGCGCTCGAGCAGCTGTTCCGCGGTGGCGGCCGCACGCAGGGTCGAGTCGGACTCCGCCAGGGGCAGGATCGACCAGCGTCCGCCGACCGAGGGCGGCCCGGACTGGGACGGCAGCGTCGGGCGTCGACGACCGCGGTAGGCCCGTGCCCGCGGCGCGCTCGTGCTCTTCGCCCTGCCGCCGAGCATCGCCCGCAGCGGCGCGAAGGTGTCGTTCGTGATCTGCCCGTCCCAGACGAGGTCCCAGAGCGCGGTCGTCAGTGCCTGGTCGTCGGTGCTCCCGACGGCCTGGCCGAGCTGTCGGAAGAAGTACGCGCCGCCGCCGGCCAGGGCACCGAGCACGTCACGCTGGAGCTCGGTGGTCTCGTCGCCCGCCGGCTCGGCCAGCGTGGTCGCCGCGGACTCGGCGAGGTGCAGCCGCACCCAGCCGTCGTTGCCCGGCAGCGTGCCGCCGCCGGACCACAGGACCTCGCCCGTCGCCGTCAGCTCGTCGAGCATGCTCGTGGAGTAGTCGGTCACGCGCGACGGCAGCACGAGGGTCTCCCACGCGCTCGCGGGCAGGGCGACCCCGGCGAGCTGGTCGATGACCTGCAGCACGCCGTCGACGCCGCGCAGACCCCCGCGGGTGCCCGGCGCCTGGACGTGCTGCCATGCCGGCAGGAACCGGGCGAGGGCGTCCGGGGCGACCGGTTCGACCTCGTGCCGGAGCGCCGCGAGCGACTTCGTGCGGATGCGGCGCAGTACCTCGGCGTCGCACCACTCGGCGCCCTGGCGGTCCGGG
Organism: Curtobacterium sp. NPDC089185; assembly: GCF_040685235.1. NCBI lineage: Bacteria > Bacillati > Actinomycetota > Actinomycetes > Micrococcales > Microbacteriaceae > Curtobacterium > Curtobacterium sp. NPDC089185. Next base: position 36,045 of record NZ_JBFBHK010000002.1, read on the forward strand.
CGGAACTCGCCCTCGACGACACGGCGGTCGGCGACGAGGCGCCGCAGGGTGTCCTGCACGACGGCGACACCGAGGCCGAGGCGCGTGGCGGCCTCCTGCGCGGAGAACGGGCCGTGCGATCGGGCGTACCGGCCGACCAGGTCGCCGAGCGGATCGGCGACGGGTTCGACGAAGGCGGTGGGGACGCCGATCGGCAGGGGGACGCCCAGGGCGTCCCGGAGGCGGGAGGCGTCCTCGATCACGGCCCACCGCGTGGTGCCGCCCTGCGAGAACGACAGCACGCGCCGGTCGCGCTCCAGCGTCTCGAGCGCGCTGCGCAGCGTGGTGGCGGCGGTCGCGCCGTCCGCGACGCCTGCGTCCTCCGCAGCGTCGGCACCGGCAGCATCGGCGCCACCTGCAGCGTCCCCCGCAACGGACGGGGCCAGCCAGCTCCGCTCGACGACCTCGGACAGCTCGAGGGCCCCGACGAGCCGCAGGACGTCGACGACGCCCTCGGCATCGCGCGCCCGTCGGTCCGGCGAGAGCCGCTGCAGGTCGCGCTCGACGGAGGCGATCACGGCGGGGTCGAGCAGCTCGCGGAGCTCCGCCCGGCCGAGGAGCTCCCCGAGCAGGGTCGAGTCGAGCGACAGGGCGGCGGCCCGCCGCTCGGCGAGGGGCGAGTCGCCCTCGTACATGAACGCGGCGACGTACCCGAACAGGATCGACCGCGCGAACGGCGACGGCTGCTCGGTCTCGCGCTCGACCAGGCGGATGCGCCGCTCGGCGATCTGGTCCGAGATGTCGAGGAGTGCCGGCACGTCGTAGACGTCCTTGAGCACCTCGCGCACGGTCTCGAGCACGATCGGGAACGTCGGGTACTTCCGGGCGACCTCGAGCAGCTGCGACGCCCGCTGGCGCTGCTGCCAGAGCGGGGAGCGCTGTCCGGGGTTCCGGCGCGGCAGGAGGAGCGCCCGCGCCGCGCACTCGCGGAAGCGTGCGGCGAACAGCGCCGAGCCCCCGACCTCGTCGGTGACGAGGGCCTCGAGGTCGTCGCGCTCGAACACGAACAGGTCGGCTCCGGGCGGCTCGGCGTCGGTCTCCGGGATCCGGACGACGATGCCGTCGTCCGCCGCCATGGCGTCGCCGTCGATGCCGTGTCGCTCGCGCAGGCGCGCACCGACCGCCAGGGCCCAGGGCGCGTGCACCTGCATGCCGTAGGGCGAGTGCAGGATGAGCCGCCAGTCGCCGAGTTCGTCGCGGAAGCGCTCGACCACGAGCGTCGTGTCGTTCGGCACGTGTCCGGTCGCCGCGCGCTGGTCGCGGAGGAAGGTCAGCAGGTTCGTCACGGCGCGGTCGTCGAGGCCGGCGGTGGCCACGCGGACCCGCGCGTCGTCGTCGGAGGCGGCGTCGACCTCGCGCACGAAGGCGCCGGTCGCGCGGCCGAGCTCGGCGGGCCGACCGATGCCGTCGCCCTTCCAGAACGGCACGCGTCCGGGCTGCCCGAACGCCGGGCTGACGATCACGCGGTCGTGCGTGATCTCCTCGATCCGCCAGCTCGTGGCGCCGAGGGCGAAGACGTCGCCGACGCGGGACTCGTAGACCATCTCCTCGTCGAGCTCGCCGACGCGGGACGCCTTCTCGCCGACCATGAACACGCCGAACATGCCGCGGTCGGGGATCGTGCCACCGCTCGTCACCGCGAGTCGCTGGGCGCCGGGACGACCGGTCAGGGTGCCGTGCACGCGGTCCCACACCAGGCGCGGGCGGAGCTCGGCGAACTCGTCGCTCGGGTAGCGACCGGTCACCAGGTCGAGCGTCGCCTCGAACGCCGAGCGGGGCAGGGAGCTGAACGGGGCGCTGCGGCGGACCAGGTCGAACCAGTGCTCGACGTCGACGGTGTCGATCGCCCCGGCCGCGACGGTGTGCTGCGCGAGGACGTCGAGCGGGTTGGCGGGCACCGAGATCGACTCGATCTGCCCCGACACCATGCGCTCGACCGTCACCGCGCTGTTCACGAGGTCGGCGCGGTGCTTCGGGAAGAGCACCCCGCGGGAGATCTCGCCCACCTGGTGCCCGGCGCGCCCGACGCGCTGCAGGCCGCTGGCGACCGACGGCGGGGCCTCGACCTGCACGACGAGGTCGACCTCGCCCATGTCGATGCCGAGTTCGAGCGAGCTCGTCGCCACCACGCAGCGGAGCCGTCCGGACTTCAGGTCGTCCTCGATGATCGCGCGCTGGTCCTTCGACACGGAACCGTGGTGCGCCCGGGCGAGGACCGGCACGGCGGGGTCGGACCCGCCGCCCTCGGTCTGCCCGGACTGCCCGATCAGCTGCGCCGGCGGGCGCTTCGGCTGGGCGACCGGTGCGTGCGCGGAGGCGCGCCCCGGGGACTGCGTGACCGGGGCCCCACCGGCGGCCACCGCGACGGGGGTCTCCGCGGCCGCGAGCACCCGTTCCTCGTGGATCTCGTTGAGCCGGGCGGTCAGGCGTTCGGCCAGCCGCCGGGAGTTCGCGAACACGATCGTCGAGCGGTGCTCCTCGATGAGGTCGACCACCCGTTCCTCGACGTGGGGCCAGATCGACCCGTTCGTCGGCGACTCGGTCGCGTCGGCCCCGACGGGCGGGGCGCCGAGCTCGGTCATGTCGTCCACCGGCACGACGACCCGCAGGTCGAACGTCTTCTGCGCCGGCGGCGCGATGATCGTGACCGGTGCGCGGCCGCCGAGGAAGCGCGCGACCTCCTCCGCCGGACGCACCGTCGCGGACAGGCCGATGCGCTGCACGGGCTTCTCGAGCAGGTCGTCGAGCCGCTCGAGCGAGACGGCGAGGTGCGCGCCGCGCTTCGACGACGCGACGGCGTGCACCTCGTCCACGATGACGGTGTCGACGTTGACCAGGGTCTCGCGCGCGCTCGACGTGAGCATCAGGTACAGCGACTCGGGCGTCGTGATGAGGATGTCCGGCGGCTGGCGGAGCAGGCGCTGCCGGTCGGACGAGGGCGTGTCACCGCTCCGGACGCCCACCGTGACCTCGGGTGGCTCGGTGCCGAGCCGGCGGGCGGTCTGCGTGATGCCGACGAGCGGGCTGCGCAGGTTGCGCTCGACGTCCACGCCGAGCGCCTTGAGCGGGGAGACGTAGAGCACGCGGGTGCGCTGCTTGGCGGGCGGACGGTCCGTCGCGCTGATGAGCCTGTCGATCGACCAGAGGAACGACGCGAGCGTCTTGCCCGACCCGGTCGGCGCGATGACCAGGGCGTGCTGCCCGGTGGAGACCGCGTCCCAGGCGCCGGCCTGCGCGGCGGTCGGTGCGGGGAACGCGCCGCGGAACCACTCCGCGGTCGCGGGGGAGAAGCGCTCGAGGACGTCCGTCATGGTCCGTCCCATCCTGCCCGCCGCCACCGACAGCAGACCGAGTGCGACCGACCGCTTGACAAGCCGATCGGTAGCGATCTATCGTTACTGCATCGCGATACGAACGGAACGGATCGCGAGCCCACTTCACCACCGACAGGAAGGAGTCATCATGCGCCCCTCGTACGATGACCTCGACAGCACCACGCCCCGCCGCGGCCAGCGCGGCTCCGGTCCGCGCGGCCCCCGCTTCGGCGGCGCGCGGCAGCACCACGGCCACGGCTTCCCCGGCCGCGACCGCGGTGACCACGACCACGGCGGACGGGGCGGCTTCGGCCCCGGACGCGGCTTCGGCCCGGGCTTCGGTCCCGGGTTCGGCGGCGGCCCCGGCTTCGGCCGCGAGCGTCGCCGTCGCGGCGACGTCCGCCTCGCGATCCTCGGCCTCCTCGCCGAGGGGCCGCAGAACGGCTACGCCGTGATCAAGACCATCGCCGAGCGCACCGGCGGCGCCTGGAAGCCGAGCCCCGGCTCGGTCTACCCGACGTTCCAGCAGCTCGTCGACGAGGACCTCGTCGTCTCGACCGGTGACGGCCGCAAGACGCTCTTCGAACTCACCGACGCCGGCCGGGCCGAGGCCGAGGCGAAGGCGGCGGAGATCACCGCCGCGTTCGACGCCGCACCGGGCATGCCCGACACGCAGCGCGAGTTCGTCGAGGCCCTCCGCAAGACCATGGGCGTGCTGCACGTCTACCGGTCGAACGCGGACGACGAGCAGACGAAGGCCGCGACCGCGAAGATCGACCAGCTCCGCAAGGACCTGCTGCAGATCCTCGCCGACTAGCGGCACGCGTCTCGACGCACCGACCGACGGACGGGAGGCGCGTGGCGGGCCCGCCACGCGCCTCCCGTCCGTCGTCCGGTCACCTGGTCGACTGCTCCGTCGCGACGAACGCGGCCACGTCGGCGAGCTCCTCGGCCGACACCGCGTGCGGCAGTCCCGCGTACGACCGGTCGGTCACGTCCGTGTGCGCGGCGGCCCAGGCCTGCGTGCGGGCGGTGGCCTCGGGCGGGATCACCGGGTCGAGGTCGCCGTGCCCGAGGAACACCCGCGGGCGGACGGCGGCGACGGCCTCGTCGCGCGCGTCGGTCACGCCCGGCACGACGAACCCCGACAGGGACACCGCGAACGCGAAGTCCTCCGGCCGGGCGCGGAGGAGCTGCAGCGCCATCGACCCGCCCTGCGAGAACCCGAGCAGGCCCACCCGGGTGTGCTCCGCGGCGACGGCGTCGATCCAGTCGAGGACCTCGTCCACCGCGGCGTCGACCGGTCCGAGCGCCGGCGAGCCCGGTGTCCCGAGCGGGTACCAGGAGTACCCCGGTCCCCACGGCATCGGTGCGCGGAGCGAGGCGACCGTCCACGCGGGCGGCAGCGCCGGGGCCAGTCCGAGCAGGTCCCGCTCGTTCGACCCCACCCCGTGCAGGGCGACGAGCAGCGGTGTGCCGGCCCGCTCGTCGGCCGATCGGGTCCACTGCACGACGTCCGCATCGATCATGTGCACGACGCTAGCCGTCCACGGTGACCGCGCCGTGCGTCGAACTCGCCGCGGTGCCTGGTAGACACGGTGCATGGCCTCGCTGCGCACCCCCGACCCCGACTCCGGCTGGCTGTCCGACGAGGAACTGGCGAACATCCGCCGTCGGCTGCCCATCTGCTACGTCGAGGCACTCCCCGTCCGCACCGACGGCCTCGGCGTCGTGACCGAGGTCGGCGTGCTGCTCCGGGTGTCCCCGAGCGGTTCGATCGCCCGGACGCTCGTCTCCGGGCGGGTGATGTTCGGCGAGTCGATCCGGACGGCGCTCTTCCGGCACCTCGAGAAGGACCTCGGCCCGATGGCCTTCCCGCAGCTGCCCTCGAGCCCGACGCCGTTCACGGTGGCGGAGTACTTCCCGCTGCCCGGCGCCTCGGTCTACACCGACGAGCGGCAGCACGCGATCTCGCTGGCGTACGTCGTCCCGGTCACCGGGACGTGCGAGCCGCGGCAGGACGCCCTCGAGCTCACGTGGATGAGCCCGATGGAGGCGGCCTCCGACGCCGTCGCCGAGGAGATGGAGGGTGGTCGCGGCACCCTGCTCCGCGCCGGCCTCGCCTCGGTCGGCGCCCTGCACTAGCCACCACCGCACGCACGACGAAGCCCCCGGATCCGATCGGATCCGGGGGCTTCGCAGCGCGGTCGTGGACCGGCTTCAGTGCTTCTCGTCGCGGAGGCTGTCGGCGACGCCGTGCGCCGCGTCCTTCACGTCGTCGACGCCCTGCTTGGCAGACGCCTTGGCCTGGTCGGTCTGACCCTCGGCCTTCAGCTTGTCGTTGCCGGTCAGGTTGCCGATGCCTTCCTTGAGCTTCCCGCCGAGCTTCTCGCCGGTGTGGTTCTCTTCGCTGCCAGCCATACGGTCTCCTTCCAACGACGGACGATTCCCCGTCGGCCACTCGCGCGGCCTTCGGTGAACCAGAACGTACGCGTCCGGAGTCGCGCTGCGCGCAGCGACCGTCCAGGTTCGGATCCCGGCGTGGAGCGCGACCTCAGTGGCGGTCGGCCGCCCCCGCCGGACGGGAGGCGCGACGCGAGCCGCCGCGACGACCGCCGCCGGACTCGGAGCCGGCACCACGACCCGCCGCGTAGCCGCCCTCGGACGACCACACCGGAGCGGACCCACCGCGCACGACGTCGCTCGACGCCCGGCGGCTGCCGCCCGAACGGCGCTGACCGCCGGCAGCGGCACCGCCCGCCGACGCACCACGGGCCGAACCGCCGCGGGAACCGGCAGCGCCGGCGCCCTCGGTGACCGGACGACCACCGCGACCGCCGCCGTTCCGACCCGAGCCGCGACCGGCCGAGGCGGTCTCGGGGGCCTGTGCCGCGCCTCCCGACCGTCCGCCGCGACCACGGCGACGACCGCTGCCCGCGGTCTCGGAGCGGGACGACTCGGCCGCACGCGGCTGGCGCTGGCGCTGCTGCTGGACCGGGGCCTCCTCGACGTGGCGGATCGGGGCGACCTCGCCGACCAGCGTCGTGACGGCGGGCGAGGTCGCGGTGACCTGCTGCGGCGTGACCTTGATCGCGGCCGCACGCATCATCTGCGCGACGTCGCGGCGCTCGGCCGGCATCGTGACGGTGACGACGTCACCCGAGGAGCCTGCGCGGGCGGTGCGACCCGAGCGGTGCAGGTACGCCTTGTGCTCGGTCGGCGGGTCGACGTGCACGACGAGCTCGACGTGGTCGACGTGCACGCCACGGGCGGCGACGTCGGTCGCGACGAGCACGAGGGCCTCGCCGGAGGAGAACTTCGCCAGGTTCCGCTCACGGGCGCCCTGCGACAGGTTGCCCTGCAGGTCGACCGCGGGGATGCCCTGCGAGCTGAGCTGCTTGGCAAGGCGCTTCGCGTGGTGCTTCGTGCGCATGAACATGATGCGACGACCGGTGCCCGAGGCGAGCACGCGGACGAGGTCCTTCTTCGCGTCGGCGTCGGCGACCTCGAACAGGTGGTGGGTCATCGCCTCGACGGGGCTGGTCTCGTCGTCGACGGAGTGCATCACCGGGCTGTGCAGGAACTTCTTGACGAGCTTGTCCACGCCGTTGTCGAGCGTCGCGGAGAAGAGCAGACGCTGCCCCTGCTCGGGCGTCGCCTGCATGATCTTCGTCACGCCGGGCAGGAAGCCCATGTCGGCCATGTGGTCGGCCTCGTCGAGGACGGTGACCTCGATGTCGCCGAGGTGCACGTGGCCCTGCTGCATGAGGTCGGCGAGGCGACCCGGGCAGGCTACGACCACGTCGACGCCGGCGCGCAGGGCGTCGACCTGACGGCCCTGGCCGACACCACCGAAGATCGTGGTGGTGTTCAGGCCCATCGACTTCGCGAGCGGCGCGAGGGTCGCGTCGATCTGCGTCGCGAGCTCACGCGTCGGGGCGAGCACGAGCGCGCGGGGGCGGCCGGCACGACGGGGGCGGCGGCTCGCGGCGAGGCGGGCGGCCAGCGGGATCGCGAACGCGATCGTCTTGCCGGAGCCGGTGCGGCCGCGACCGAGCACGTCCTTGCCCTGCAGGGAGTCGGGGAGCGTGTCGGCCTGGATCGGGAAGGCGGTCTCCTTGCCCTGCTGGGCGAGGACCTGGGCCATCGGCGCGGGGACGCCGAGATCGGTGAAACGGATGTCCTGGTTGGTCATGGTGACCTTTCGAGCCGGCTCGTGCCGGCCGTGGGCGCGCTGGCATGTGGCGCGCGGGCGGGAACCCCGCGTCAGCAGAGGCTGACGCGGTCGCCGCAGCAGAGAGCCTGGCACCGGGATGTCGGTGCGCGATCATCGACCGGATGAGGGTCGGGAGTCGGGGGCGTCCGTACGACGCACGAGGCGATCGGCGCCTCGAGTACCTCCAGCATAGCGTGCGGGTGCCGGATCCGGGCCGGACCGTTCGCCGAGCGCGTGCGATGATCCCGTGGTGCACACCCGATCCGTCCTGCTGACCGCCGCGGTCGCCCTGGTCGCCGTGCTCGGCAGCACGGGCTGCGCGGCCGGTGCCGCCCCCGCCACCGCGCCCACCGCACCGGCGGCGTCGTACGCGAACCTGCCGACGTCGGGCCGTCCGGACTACCAGCTCGGCGGCGGGTACACCCCGGCTCGGGGCGTCACGATCGTCGAGCGCGACAGCACCGACCGGCCGGCCTCCGGGACGTACGGCATCTGCTACGTCAACGGCTTCCAGACGCAGCCGGGCACGCTGGCCGACTGGCAGCGCGCAGCACCGTCGGCGCTCCTCCGCGACGCGGCGGGGAAGACCGTGTCGGACCCGGGCTGGCCGGACGAGGTGCTCCTCGACACCCGGACGGCGGCGAAGCGGACGGCGATCACGAAGGTCCTGACCAGGTCGGTCGCCCGGTGTGCCGACCGGGGGTTCGACGCGGTCGAGTTCGACAACCTCGACTCGTGGACGCGCTCCGGGAAGCGGCTGACCCGGTCCGGGAACCTCGCGCTCGCCGCGTCGCTTGTCCGGGTCGGGCACGCGCACGGGCTCGCCGTCGGGCAGAAGAACACGCCGCAGCTCGGGACGGCCGGGCGGCAGACGACGGGCTTCGACTTCGTCGTCGCCGAGGAGTGCGTGCAGTACCAGGAGTGCTCGGCCTACACGGAGGTCTACGGGAAGCGCGTGATCGACATCGAGTACGCGGACACCCTCGACCGCCCGTGGTCGTCGGTGTGCGCGCTGCGGGACCGTCCGGCGATGACGATCCTGCGGGACCGCGACCTGGTCACCCCGTCGGACGACGCGTACGTCTCGGAACACTGCTGAGCGCTCGCCGCGGTGGTGTCGTGACGGCGGTCGGCCGGGAGGCCCCGCTCGTCTCCGCCACCCGCATCGCGTGACGGGGCGGTCACCTCGAACCGGGTGGTCGCCTCAGGCGGGCCAGGCCTCGCGCAGGGCTGCCGCGGCCTGGTCGGCGGAGAGCCCCGCCTCCTTCGCCGCGGCCACCAGTGCGCGTGCGGCGTCGGCGACGGCGTCCGGCACCGCGGCGGGCCGGACCACCCGGGTCCCGGCGCCGCGTGCGGTGTGCACGAGTCCGGTCTCCTCGAGCAGCTGGTAGGCCTTCGCGACCGTCCCGGCAGCCAGGCCGAGCTCCTCGGCGAGGGCCCGCACGCTCGGCAGGCGCTCCCCGTCCACCAGGTAGCCGGCCGCGATCTGCGCGGCGATCTGCGAGCGGACCTGCTCGAAGGGCGGCACTCGACCGCCCACGTCGAGGGCCACGAGTCCCGTCATGCGCTCCACCGTTGCGTCCTGTCCGTTGGGTGTCTGCTGGTCGGTGTCAGAAGTCGTACTGCTCGCCGACCGGGATCGGCACGGCGACGGTGTTGCCCGGGGGTGCGAGGGGGCACGCCCACGCCGGGTCGTACGCGCACGACGGGTTGTACGCGAAGTTGAAGTCGAGGACGAGCTCGTCGTCGTCGCCGCCGAGGTCCGCACCCTTGATCGTGTCGAGCAGGTAGCGCCCGCCGCCGTACGTGCCACGAGCCCTGCCGGCGCTGGCGTCCTTCACCGGCACGAAGATCCCGCCCGCGTACCCGCCGTGCGACCAGACGTCGAGCGTGCCGATGCCCGGCAGCCGGACGACGCCGAGCCGGTCGAAGTGCACGATCCCGTCGGTGCCGGTCTCGACGTCCATCGCCTGCGGTTCCGCGTCCTCGATCCGGGCGCGGAAGCGCCACTCCGGGTCGTAGTCGGGCACGGGCAGCGCCTCGAAGTCGCGCGCGTCCTCGTCGAGCAGCGGACTGGCCGGGTGCTCGCCGAACATCGCGTCGCGGGTCTCGCGCCACATCGCGTGGGCGGTCTCGGGGTCCGACGTGGCGCGCACGCGGCGGTACAGGTCGAACGTCATCCGCCGCCAGTCCACGGTGGCGAGCGTGCTGTGCACGCGCTCCCGGGTCCTCGGCTCCTGCGTCTGGCTCACACGGCGAGCGTACGCCCGGCTCCTCCGGACCCGCCAGCGACCGGCCGCGGTCCGTGGACGGAGCCGGCCGTGTCAGTCGCGGCCGAGGACCCTGCCGAGCAGCCGTCCCACCGCGCTCCGTCGCTTCGTCCAACCGGCGCGGGCGAGGACGTCGTCGACCGGCCCGGTCACGTCGCTCGACCGGAACGAGAAGGCGGTGTTCTCCCCGTCCCAGTTCTTCTGCACCACACTCGTCGTGTACTCCCCGCTGTCGTCGAGGAGCGTGACGCGGTAGCGCCACTCGGCCTTGCCCCAGGCGAGCTGGGCGCCCTGGAGCCGGTGGCGCCAGACCGCGACGATCCGGTCGTCGTCCTTCCGGACCTCGAAGGGGTGGGACCCGTCGTTCAGGGCGAGGAGCGCCTGCTCGACCTCGGGGGCGGGGCGGTGCGGGGGAACGGTCGTCACGGGTGCAGCCTAGGGACGGGGTGCCCGTTCGTGCCCCTCACCCGCGGAGGGCCTGACCGCCGGACGTCCTCGGGTGACCCGGCGCTGCAGGAGCGGGAGCGCCAGGACGCCCGCGACGACGAGGACGGCGACGACCACCGCGGGCCGGTCGACCTCGGGAGTCGAGTAGTTCGACCACGGGACGCCCAGCGCGGCCTGCACGACCGGTCCCGTCACGGCCGTGACCCCTCCGGGCAGCAGGGTCGCGAGCGACGCCCGCCGGCTGAGCGCGTGTCCCGGTCGGGAGGCCCGCATGACGACGGCCCCGACGGTCGCCGCGACCGCGAGGCCGCCCCAGAGCCAGGAAGCTCCCGACATCCGCCACCCGTCGTGCGCCGCCCACTCCTGCACGAGCAACACTGTGCGGTCCCACGCGTCCGACGGTCTGCCGTACCGCGACACCACGGGTAGCGGCCACCCGATCACCGCGAGGACGCCCGTGAGCGTCGCGACGGCGCCGAGGCCCCACGCGACCGGACGCCGGAGGTCGGCGGGCTCGACGTCGTACGACCCGATGCTCGGCACGCGCGGCAAGGACTAGCGCCAGGACGGGGCGAGTCGGCGCATCCGCAGGGCACGCCACTGCCAGATGACCCACATGCCGGGCCAGAGCGCGGCGCCGAGCGCAGCGGGACGCATCCGGTAGGACAGTCGGTCGAGCAGCAGGGTCCTGCCGTCGCCGAGGTCAACGGTGGCCATCCGGTGCCGCATCGTCATGCGACCGAACAGGCCGGAGACACCGCCGCCGTTGTCGCGCTGCACCGGGACCCCCTCCACCTCGTACAGGTCGAGGTCGACGTGCGTGTCACCGCTCGGCACGATGCCGAAGGCGTCCGCCGTGATCGGGTGCGGGACGCCCGGCGTCCACCGATCGGGCAGGCCCTCGGGGGAGCGTGACCGGTAGACGAGGAACGGCTTCGTGACGGCGACCATCACCGACGGCGAGAGCAGGGCGTCGCGGACGGCGTCGACGGGGGCGTCGAGGACGATGCGGAGACCGACGTGCATGTCCCGGACGGTACCCCGGGGCACCCGGGTGCCGCTGCCCGTGCGGGGGACGGGGCGGTGCAGCCGAGCCGGGCGGTTCAGGCGTGCCGGGCTGCGCGACGTCGGGACCCCTCGGCCCGGTCGCGCGTGCGCAGCCGCTCGGTCAGTGCCAGCCGCACGGTGGGCCACTCGGCGGCGGTGATCGAGAAGACGACCGTGTCGCGGAGGGTGCCGTCGCGACCGATCGAGTGGCTGCGGAGGACACCGTCCTGCTTCGCGCCGAGGGACGCGATGGCCGCGCGCGACTGGTGGTTGTGCCAGTGCGTGCGGAACTCGACCGCGATGCACTGCCACGTGTCGAAGGCGTGCGAGAGCATGAGCAGCTTCGCCTCGGTGTTGATGCCGGTCCGCTGGGCTGCTCGGGCGAGGAACGTGTGCCCGATCTCGACGCGGCGGTTCGTGGTGTCGACGTTCATGAAGGTCGTCGACCCGACCACGCGACCCGTCGGACGGTCACGGACGGCGAAGGGCAGCATCCGACCGGCGGCGTGCTCGCCGAGCCGGCGCTCGATCTCGTCGTCGACCGCGTCGGGCGCGGGCACCGAGGTGTACCAGGTGCGCCAGAGGTCGCCGTCCGTCACCGCCGCGCGCAGGTCGTCCGCGTGCTCGGCGGCCAGGGGCTCGAGCGTGACACGGTCGCCGGTCAGGGTGGGGACGGTGGCGATCTCCATGGTCCTCGATCCTACGGTCGCGGCACCGGCCGGACCGCCCGTCGACGCCCACCTGTGAGGACGGACAGGGCACGTGCCCGGTTATCGTGGTCGGGTGGCAGCAGGCACCCAGGGGAAGTACCAGGTCCGGTTCGCGTGGGGCGTCGGCGGCGCCGGGCGGATCGCCCGCGACGCCCACCTCGTCGTCTGGGTCGACGTGCTCCCGGTGCCGGGCCGTGACGCCTCCCGCGGGACCGACGGCACCGCGCGGGCGCGGGCTGCGGCAGCGCTGCTGCCGGACGGTCCGGAGGTCGTGCTCGGCCACCTCGGCAACGCGACGGCGGTGGCGGGACGGGTGACGCGCCTCCAGGCCGAGCGGGGCGACCGGTGCGTCGTCGCGGTCGTGGCCGCGGGGCGGTCGACGGGCGGCGGAGCCGACGTGGCGGACGACGCCGGTGAGCCGACGGACACCGCCGAGGTGCCGGAGAGCACGGTGGAGGACCTGCTCGCGGCCGGCGCGGTCGTCGACGCCCTGGTCGCCGCCGGCATCGACCACACCTCGCCCGAGGCGGCGGTGGCCTGCGCGGCGTACACGGGGCTGCGCCGCGCGGTGCGGCACCTGGTCAGTGCCGCCGAGGGGGCGTCGGACCTCGACCCCGAGACGGTGCGCGGGGCGCTCGCCGCGGGACCGGACCTGGTCGTCCTGCGGGAATCGAGCGCTGCGGCGTAGCGTTCCGGATCGCAGGCGTCGCCTGGACGCCGTGGATCGCAAGGAGCACGTCATGAAGGCAGTCGTCGGTGACACCGTGATCGCGGAGGCCCCGCAGGAGGACCTCATCCAGATCGAGGGCAACTGGTACTTCCCGCCGTCGAGCGTGAAGCCGGAGTTCTTCTCGGAGAGCGACACGCAGTACCACTGCCCGTGGAAGGGCGACACGCAGTACTACACCGTCACGGTCGACGGCCAGCCGCTGCCGGACCGCGCGTGGTCGTACCCGACCCCGATCCCGTCGTCGTTCGACCGCGTGGGCAAGGACTACTCGGGCTACTACGCCTTCTGGAAGGACGTCCGGGTCGTCGACTGACACCCGGCAGGCCGACCCGGCCGGCGGGCGGCGGCATCCGGACGGGCGCCGTCAGCCGGCCAGGGTCAGCACCACGAGGGCCACGTTGAGCGCGACGATCACCGATGCGATGACCCCCGCGACGACGCGGGTGGGCACGGCGTTGACGTCGGTGCCCATGATGCTGCGACGGGACGTGTAGACCACCAGCGGCACGATCGCGAAGGCGATCCCGAAGCTCAGCACGACCTGGCTCAGCACCAGGAGCATCGTCGGGTCGACCCCGAGGGCGAGCAGGGCCACCGCGGGCAGGAGCGTCACGACCCGCCGCGCGACGACCGGGACGCGCACGTGCAGCAGCCCGTGCATGATCTCCGCGCCCGCCATGCAGCCGACCGAGGTCGAGGCGAGTCCGGACGCGAGCAGGCCGACCGCGAAGAGGACGCCGACGACCGGGCCGACGTTCGCCTCGATCGCCCGCTGTGCGCCGGGGATGGTGTCCGTCCCCGCGACCCCGGGCAGCGTCGCCGCGGCGAGCACGAGCATGCACACGTTCACCCCGCCGGCGACGACGAGGGCGAGTCCGACGTCCCACCGCGTCGCGACGAGGACCCGTCGGCGCTCCGGACCCGCGGGCACGTCGCCGTGCCGGTCGCGCGCGAGTGCCGAGTGCAGGTAGACCGCGTGCGGCATGACCGTCGCGCCGAGCATCGACGCGGCGAGCAGGACCGACTGCGAGCCCTCGAAGCGGGGGACGAGGCCGCTGACGAGCTCGCCGGGGGACACCTGTGCGAAGAGGAGCCCGGCGCAGAACCCGACGGTCAGGATGGCGAGCATCGTCGTGACGACGGCCTCGAACGTGCGGGTGCCGCGTCGGCTGTGCAGCAGCAGGATCGCCATCGACACCACGCCGGTCAGGACGCCGCCGGCGACGAGCGGCAGTCCGAACAGCAGGTGCAGCGCGAGTGCGCCACCGATCACCTCGGCGACGTCGGTGGCCGCGGCGACCACCTCGGCCTGCGCCCAGAAGAGCAGCCGGGGCGTGCGCCGCATGCGGAGCCCGAGGTGCTCCGGCAGTGACCGGCCGGTGACGACGCCGAGCTTGGCCGAGAGGTACTGCACCACGACCGCGCTCGCGTTCGCCGCGACGAGCACCCAGAGCAGCAGGTAGCCGTACTGCGCACCGGCGGTCAGGTTCGCGGCAACGTTACCGGGGTCGACGTAGGCGATCGCGGCGACGAACGCGGGACCGAGCAGGGTGAGGCCGGCCGCTCGGCGCCGGGGACCGCCGGGCTCGCGGTCCGGCGCCGTGTGCGGGCGACCGGAGCGGGGTCGGCGGCTGGCTGCGGTGTCGGTCACCCGCCCAGCATGCCAGAGGATTCGGCGGACCGAATCCTCGGTTTCGGAACCTGCGCGCATGCCTCCCCGACAGGTGCCGCCCAGACGGGGGCTACCTGACGCACCCTCGCCTCCAGTTGGATCGGAGGGTCCGCGCGGCCGGTGAACCGCCGCGGGACGACAGCCGGGGGACCGGTACCAGGAAGGTGACCGAGGCATGGATGCATCGCGACGACCGGGGGACGAGCTCGTCCACCCGGAGGCCCAGACCATCGACCCGACACCCATGCCGAGGTTCGGCTGGACCCGGGTCGCGATGGCGCTCCGCCCGCTGTGGGAGACCCACGGCGAGGTGCTGCGCGTCGAGATCGCCGGGCACGGGCCGCTCGTGATCGACGTCGCCTCGGACTCCTACTGGTGGTCCACCCCGCTCGGCGACCTGCCGATCGACCCCGAGGACGTGCGCGTCGGCCGTGAGGACCGTGACGTCGAGGCCGCCGTCGACCTCGGACCGGGCAACGAGCTGCACGGCCTGCTCTGGCACATCGGGCTGCACTCCTTCCCGGGCGAGCTGGCCTGGTGGCTGCAGCGCGACGACCGCTACCGCCTGCAGCGGTGGCCGAACTTCACCACGCTGGCGCACACCCCCGACCACGTGCGGATGACCTCGCTCCTCGGGTACGCCGCCCTGACGGTCGACGAGCTCGCCGAGCAGGCGAACGTCGCGCCCGCCGAGGCCCGCCGCCTCATCAACGCCTTCAGCCTCATGCGCATCCTCCGTTCGCAGACGCCCGACATCACCCTCGCGCGCCCGGCCTTCGACCGGCCGGTGCCGACCGCGGCGCCCGTGCAGCAGCGGAGCGGCCTCTTCCGTCGCCTGCTCGACCGGCTGGCCCGCTGATGGCCGAGCACGTCATCCTGTTCGCCGGCCCGATGGGTGCCGGCAAGACGACCGCGATCGAGGCGCTCAGCGAGGTGCCCGTCGTCCGGACCGAGGCGGCGAACACCGACCGCGAGACCGCCGACAAGGCGACGACCACGGTCGCGCTCGACTACGGCGAGATCACGGTCGGCGACTCCGACAAGGTGCGGCTGTACGGCATCCCGGGGCAGCGACGCTTCGACTTCATGTGGCAGATCCTCAAGGAGCGCGCCCGCGGACTCGTCGTGCTCGTCAACGCCGACGCCCCCGACCCGGTCGCCAGCATGCTCGAGTACCTCGACGAGTTCAGCGACCTGCACGACCGCGGTGGCGTGGTCGTCGGGGTGACCCGCTCGGACGTCGTCGACGGCCCCGGCCCCGGGGTGTTCTCCGACGCCCTGCAGGCCGCGCACCCCGAGATGCTCGTCCCCGTGTTCACGGTCGACCCGCGCCAGACGGACCAGATGACGACGGTCCTGCTGACCCTCGTCGCCAACATCGAGATGCGTGCGGCGATGACCGCCGCCCAGGAAGTGCACTGATGACCCTCGCCCCGCACCTGGACCCCGTCGTCGTCGGACTCGGCAGCGCCGAACTCGCGGCGCTCCGGTCCTCGTCGAGCTCGATGCTCACCGCGTCGCTCCTGACCGACGACGGCTTCGAGGTCGTCCGCGTCGCCGAGGGTGCCGCCGGTACCACCGACGGCGCGCGGTTCGCCAGCATGGCGAGCTCGATCCAGGCGCTGAGCGAGGCCGTCGCCCGCGAGCTGCCGATGGGCACGGGCGAGTACGTCATCATCGCGGCCGACCGCGGGCACCTGGTGCAGATGCGCATCCCCGGCTCGACCATCGTGCTCGCCGCGCTCTTCGACACGGACGAGATGCTCGGCAAGGCCCTCACCGTGTCCCGGCGCTCCGCAGCCCGCCTCGGCGAGCAGCTGGCCGCGCACGCCGCAGCCGGTGCCCGCGCGGCTGCCGTCGCCGGCCTGGTCTGACCCGCACCGCAGCCGCACCACACCCGGACCACGGCAGACCGCACCCGGGTCTCCCGTCCCGCCGGGGCTCAGCCCCGGCGACCCCTGCCCGTACACCCGACACACCGGACAACCCGAGAAGGAACCCCAGATGGCAACCCTGCACGACTCCCTCAACGACCTGCTGACCGTCGACGGCGCGATGGCCGCCGCCGTCGTCGACAGCGGCTCCGGCATGCTGCTCGGCGGCGCCGGCAGCGGCATCGACCTGGAGCTCGCGGCCGCGGGCAACACCGAGGTCGTCCGCGCGAAGCTGAAGACCGCCCGGTCCCTCGGCCTCGCCGACTCGATCGACGACATCCTCATCACGCTGTCGTCGCAGTTCCACATCATCCGCCCGCTGGCCTCGCACCCCGAGGTCTTCATCTACTACGTGCTGGACCGCGCGAAGGCGAACCTCGCCCTGGCCCGCATGAAGGCGAAGTCGGTCGAGTCCGACCTGGCCTTCTGACCCGCAGCCGGTCGCGAGCGCGACCGGACACACGAGGGGTTCCGCGACCGCGGGGCCCCTCGTCGCGTCCGGCGGGCTCCAGCGTCCGGGCAGTCGTGGGCGTCGTCGGCGCCCGAGCGGTCCCCGCGGCTCCGCTCAGGCCGCAGCGCGACGGGCACGGTGCGCGCGGACCTTCGCCCGGTTGCCGCACCGCTGCATGGAGCACCACCGACGGGTCCCGCCGCGCGACGAGTCGTAGAACACGAGGCCGCAGTCGTCGGCCGAGCAGCGGCTCAAGCGGGTGGGCTGACCGTCCGCGGCGAGGTCGTCGAACCCCACCTCCGTGAACAACGCCACGGCGTCGCGGGCCACGCTCGACAGCGCCTGCGCCAGCCGGACGCGGTTCGCCCCGGCGCGGCGGCGACCGCCGGGCAGCGCCGGCGGGACGTCCGGCAGCGCGGCGAACAGGTTCACGGTGTCGATGTCGTCCGGTGCCGGACGGGTCCGACCGGTGCCGGCGCGGAGTCCGGCGGCGACCGCGGTGCGCGCGGCCGGGTCCGTCGAGGCCGCGGGTGCCGGCGCCGCCGCCACCGCCAGCCGACCGATCGCGGCGCGGAGTGCCCGGGCGTCCTGCAGCTCGCGGGCCGTCGCACCGAGGTCGATGGGCTCGGTGTGGTCGCCGAGCCACTCGTCCAGGTCGGCGGGGGTCACCAGCAGCTCACCGAGGCGGGCCCGCGGGCGGCGTGCGTCGGGGTCGTCCGCGAAGCCGCCGGTGTGGGCGAAGTCGAGCGCGATCCGGCCGGCGTCGAAGAACCACGACGACCCGCTGTCGGTCCGGATGTGCTGCCCCGTGTGCATCCGTCCAGGCTAACGGCTCTCCGGCGCGCCTCCCGGTCGAGCGGCATCCGTGCGGTATCAGCGGCAGCACCGAGCGGTATCCGTGCGGTGTCGGCAGCCGCACCGTGCGGTTCCCGCCGGCACGACGGCACCCGACGCGGCGGCTCAGGCCGTCGCCGCTCCCCGCCGCTGCCACGTGATGAGGTTGCGCCCGTCGAACCGCCGAGAGCACCGGGCGCACGCCAACGGCCGCGTGGGCGTTCGGTAGCGGACGTGCTCGTGCCCGGCCGGACAGGTGCCGACCCACGGCGCGAGCTCGGACGCGATCGGGCCGTCGTACAGCCGGGACCCGGTGTACCCGATCGCCGCCGCCGTCCGCCGCCACACCGGTCCGTGCCCGGCGCGGGGTCCGGCCAGGGCGTGGGCGACCTCGTGCAGCAGGACCTGCTCGACGTCGTCCGCCGACACCCGGGCCGCGATGTACCGGCTCACCGTGACGCGCCGGCGGGCGAAGTCGCACTGGCCGGCGCGGGTCTTGGCGTGGTCGAACGCGAAGGTCCAGTCACCCGGTCCGAGGTGCACCGCCAGCAGCTCCTCGGCGCGCTCGCGGACGTGCTCGAGCGCGGTGACCGCCGCGGGACGGGCGGTCACCGACCGTCGGCGTCCGGGTCGTCGCGCGGCGCCTGGCCCTTCTGCGCGGCCTTGGCAGCGATGCGCCCCCAGAGCTGGTCGGCCTCGGTGCGTGCCGCGTCCGGTGCGCCGAGCACACGACGGCGGACCGGCGGGTCCTGCTGCACGGGTTCTGCCGCGCGCGCGGACGGTGCGTCGTCCTCGGCTCGGCGTGCCGCGACGTCCCGGGCGCTGCGGGGCCGGTCGTCGGCTGCCTTCGGCTGGGCGACCGAGGCCCGGAGCGCGGCCTCGACCGCGGTGCGGAGCGCCTCGGTGCGCTCCGACGGGGCGCCGGCCTGGCGGAAGGCCTGGTACGCCCGCGAGAGCGCGGAGCGGGCCTCCTCGAAGCGGGAGAGCTCGAACAGCGACCAGCCCTCGAGCTCGGCGGCGGCGCCCTCGAGCTCCGGCCACTCCTCGGTCCGCGCGGTGTCGCGGGCCATCGCGGCCTCGGTGGCGGCGCGCTCGTGTCGGCCGAGGTCGTGCAGCACGTGCGCACGACGGATGCGGGCCGCGACCTTGTCCGACCGCTCGCCGGTGAACATCGTCAGGCGGAAGACCTCCTCCGCGACCACGAGCGACTCGTCGAGTCGGCCGAGCAGTCGGAGCAGCTCCGCACGTTCGGCCAGGGCGTCCGTGCTCCGGCTCTGGCCGAGGTCACGGAGGCGCTGCTGCACGGCGTCGGCGTCGACCGCCGGCCGCAGGCTGATCGGCGCGAAGGTGCTCCCCGGGCTCACGCCCGCGGTGACGGGCGCCGAGCCGGCCGGTGCGGCGTGACGGGGTTCCCGGGCGCGGTCGGCGCGGTCGGGCTGCTGGCTGTCGTCGGGCGGGAGGGACATCGGTTCGAGGGTAACCGCGTGCTCCCGTGAGCGGGCGGTGCCACGCGCACGGGGGGCACGAGAACGGATCGACGGCCCGCCCCGCTGCTGCGGGACGGGCCGTCGGGGACGCGTGTGCGGACGCTCAGTTCGCGCCGTTCACCGCCGCTGCGGCGGCGACGCCGATGTACGTGCCGAAGGTCGCGATGGTGGCGACCACCGCGAGGACGATCGCGAAGACGCCCCAGCCACGGCCGCGGTTCACCACGGCGGCGATGATGCCCTGCACGAGCGCCCAGAGGCCGAGGATCGCGGCGATGCCGACGACGACGAGGCCGCCGCCGAGCTGGCCCATCACGGCGGGGTCGCTCATCAGCTGCTGCTGGAGCTGCTGCTGCTGTTCCACCGAGCCGTTGCTGCCGTTGCGGGCGATCTCACCGAGGACGTTGCTGCTGGCGAGGGCGGTGCCCATCAGGTACCCGCCGACGACGCCGAGGACGAGCGAGGCGAGCCCGAGGACGAAGGCCACGACGCCGACGGTCTTCTTCTTGCGCTTCGGTTCCTCGGCCTGGTGCCACGACGGGCCCCCGGCGCTGGCGGGGGCGGACGACGCCGCGTACGGCTGGTGCGAGCCCTGGTGCTCACCCCAGGTCGGGGAGTCCGCCCGACGGTCGTCCTGCTGCCCGTACTGCTGCTGCCCGTACTGCTGCTGGTCCTGCTGCCCGTAGCGCGGCGGCTGCTGCTGCTGGTCGCGCTCGCCGTACCGCGGCTGCTGCTGGTCGCGCTCGCCGTACCGCGGCTGCTGCTGGTCGCGCTCGCCGTACCGCGGCTGCTGCTGGTCGTACTCGCCGTAGCGCGGCCGGTCCTGGTCCGAGCCGCTCCGGTCGGCGTCCGACCGGTCGTGGTCCTGGGGACGGCCCCAGACCGGCGCGTCGCCGCCGCCCGTCCGGTCGTCGTTGCTCCGGTCGTCGTTCGTCATCAGGGGGCTCCCTTGCTCGGTCGCGCTGCTGCGCGGTCGTCGCCCCATCCTGGCAGCCGACCGCCGGGAACGTTCAGGTGCGGCGGGCGGGTGCGGTGACCGCCGTCGGACGGGAGGCGCGGCGCACGACCGCCCCGTGCCTCCCGTCCGGTGGGCGGTCGCGTCGCGACCGCGCGGTCAGCCGCCGAACACGCTGCGGTTCGGCTCCGGCGACGCGACCGCCGTCTGGTCCGTCACGATCGGCGCCCCGGCCGTGAACGCCCGCAGCTCCTGGCCGTGCACGACCTTGGCGGGCATCGGGTCGGACGAGTACCGCCGGGGCATGTCCGCCAGCGGCAGGTCGGCCTTCGACCCGAGCAGCACGATGTTGCCGAAGCGCCGCCCCTTGAGCATCCCGGTGTCGGCGACGGCGGCGACCGAGGGCAGCACGGCCTGGAGCGTCGCGGCCTGTCCCCGCGCGAAGGCGAGGCCCGCACCGTCGGCGACGTTCACCGCGACGATCCCGGTGGGGGAGAGGAACTCGGCGACGCTCCGGTAGAACTCGACGCTCGTCACGTGTGCGGGGATCTGCGAGCCGCCGAAGACGTCGACGACCGCCAGGTCGACCGTCCCGCGGAGGCCGGCGGGCAGCTTGCCGAGCACCTCGCGGGCGTCGCCGTACCGCACCCGGATCGACGCGCCGCGGGGGAACGGCAGGACCTCGCGGACGTGCTCGACCAGGTCGCGTTCGAGCTCGACCACCTGCTGCCGCGAGCCCGGGCGGGTGACCGCGACGTAGCGGGGCAGCGTCAGGGCACCGGCGCCGAGGTGCAGTGCCGTGACCGGCCCCTCCGGCAGCAGGTCGATCGCGTGCCCGATCCGCCGGATGTACTCGAAGGCCAGGTGCGTGGGGTCCTCGAGGTCGACGTGCGACTGCGGCGTCCCGTCCACGACGAGCGTGAACGAGCCCGGTCGGTGCCGGTCCGGCTCCACCGACGCCCAGCCCGCACCGATCCGGAACCCGTCGAACGCATCAGCCATGCCCCCATGGAACACCACCGTCGATCCCCACCCGGACCACCACCCGTGGGTGGTGTGCCCGTCGCGGTCCGCTCGCGAGGCTGGTTCCACCGGTCGGGGACCCCCGCCGGACCCCGCTCCCGGAAGGCACACCATGACCGCCCAGCTGCTCGCGAACACCGTCGTCGGCATCGTCCTCGTCGGCTTCCTGGCGTACCGTCAGGCCACCTGGCGCTCCCTCGACCCCGCACGGGTCTGGCGGACGCCGATCGTGCTCGGCGTGGTCGGGGTGGTCGTGCTCGCGCAGTCCGTCGCCGTGGTGACCACGCTCGATGTCCTCCTGCTCGGCGTCGAGGCCCTGGTCTCCGCCGCCGCCGGACTGGCGATGGGCGCGATGACCCGCTTCCGCACCGCCCCGACGCCGGACGACCACGGCCGGACGCTGCAGGCGCGCACGGGCTGGGCCGGAGCCGGGCTCTGGGTCCTCGTCGTCGTCGTCCGCATCGGGCTCGACGTCGTCGGCGGGCACCTCGGCGCGCACCTGCTCACGTCGACGGGGGCGGTCCTGCTCGTCCTGGCGCTGAACCGGGCCGCCCGCGCCCTCGTCGTCGACCAGCGGATCCCGCACACCGCGCGCGGCATGATGGTCCGGTGACCACCGGCCCGCACGAGTCCACCGCCGTGCGCGCCGAGCCCGGGCAGGACCGCTCCGGCTCGGCGCTCGCCCCGGTGCTCAACCTCCTCGGCATCGCCGTCGTGACGTACTGGGTCGTCCGGACCGCGCTCGCCGGGGACGCACCCGCGTGGGTGTGGGTCCTGGAGACCGTGGCGCTCGCCGCGTGGGCGCTGCGGGTCGCCGCCCGCTCCGAGCGCGTGCGGCTCGTCGCGACCTGGGGCATGGTCCTCGCCGGGTCGGCCGTCGTCGTGCCGTCGGGCGCGGTGGTCGTCGCCGTGCCGATCGTGGCCGTCGTGGCCCTCGGTGCGAGTCGGTCCCGCCCGGTGTGGGACGGACCGGTCGCCGCCACCGTCGCGCTCGTGGTGGTCGCGGCCACCGCCGCCGTCGCGGACGCACCCGTCGGCACCGTGCTCGGCGCCGGCGCCGGGTTGCTCCTCGCCGCCGTGGTCGGGTTCAGCCGCCGGCAGGCCCGGATCGTCGAGGAGCGCACGCGCCGTGCCGATGCCGAGCGGCAGCGCGCCGAGCTCCTGGCGGACCGGTCGCGCACCGCCCGCGAGGTCCACGACGTGCTCGCCCACTCCCTCGGCGGCCTCGTGCTCCAGCTCGACGCCGTGGAGGCCCTGCTCGAGGCCGGCCGCGTCGACGAGGCCACCCGGCGCACGGGCGACGCGCGGGCCCTCGCCGCCAGCGGTCTCGCCGAGGCACGGCGGGCCGTGCACGCCCTGCGCGAGGACACCGTCCCCGCGGCACCCGAGCAGTCGACGGACCTCGCCAGCCTGGTCGCCGCCCACCGCTCGTTCGGCGGGACCGTCACGACGCGTGGGGACACGGCGCTGACCGCCGTCGACGCGGCCCACCGGCACGTCGTGGTCGCGGCCGCCCGGGAGGCACTGAGCAACGCCCGCCGGCACGCCCCCGGCCGTCCCGTGGTGCTGTCCGTCGACCGGGACGGTCCCGCCGTGCGGGTGACGGTGTCGAACGCCCTCGACGGCTCCGGCGCGGCTCCCGACGAGACGGACGGTGCCGCCGCCGACGGGCACGGTCTCGCCGGGATGCGGGAGCGGTTCGCGGAGCTCGGCGACGGTTCATCGGTCGAGGCCGGGCCGGTCGACGGCTCGTTCGTCGTCGCGATGCGGGTCCCGGCGGTGACCGGGTGACGATCCGCGTGCTCGTGGTGGACGACCAGGCCATCGTCCGGGACGGCCTGGTGACGGTGCTCTCGCTCGTGCCCGACCTCGAGGTCGTCGGCGAGGCGACCGACGGCGCCGAGGCGGTCGCGATGGTCGCGGCCGACCCGCCGGACGTCGTGCTCATGGACCTGCGCATGCCGGGTACGGACGGCCCGACCGCGACGGCGGCGATCACGGCCGCGCACCCCGGGGTCGCGGTGCTCGTCCTCACCACCTACGCCGACGACGAGTCGATCGTCGGGGCGCTCCGGGCGGGCGCCCGCGGGTACCTGACCAAGGACGCCGGCCGGGCCGAGCTCGCCACGGCCGTCCGTGCGGTCGCCACGGGCCAGGCGACCTTCGACGCCGGCGTCGGGGCCCGGCTCGTCGCGCGGCTGGCCGGGGGAGGGCACGCGGCGACACCGTCGGACGAGGGCCGCCGGACCGGACTACGCGACCGGTTCCCCGCGCTCACCCCGCGCGAGGCCGACGTCCTCGAGCGCATCGCCGACGGCCGGACGAACCCGGAGATCGCCGCGGAGCTGTTCCTGACGGTGCCGACCGTGAAGTCGTACGTCAACCAGGTCTTCGCGAAGCTCGGTGTGCGGACCCGTGCCGAGGCCGTGGCCCTCGTCCTCCGCTGACCACCACCCGGTGGCACCACCCGGCGACACCACCCAGCCGGCGTCGAGGATCGTCACGTACCGTTCACCCGGTCGTCACCCGACAGGTGTCGAGTACTCCGCCCGGCAGCGCCGGACGCAGGAGCTCCGCACCCGTCGTCGTGACCACGGCGCGGCCCCGACCGGCCGCCGATCGGCACCCTCCCCACACGGGTGCCGCACGGCACGGTCCCGCCCCGCCGACGGCGCGCGTCCCGGTGCGCCGCCCCGTGCGACGGCGCACCGCCCCCACGCGTGCGCCCGGACCCCACCCTGCGCGGCACGCGGACCGGATCCACCCCTGGAGTCCCCGTGACCGACACCGTCAGCGTGCCCACGCACCGCCTCGTCGACCCGACCCGACCCGACCGGGCAACCCGCGCCTCCCGGCCGCTGCCCGTCGACGCGTCCCGTCCCCGGCATCCCGCGCCGACCAGCGACGGCGAGACGGCGCCCGCGTGGATGCGGCTGCTCGGCGCGACCCTCCTGCTCGCAGGCTTCGTGCTCACGGCGGCCGTCCTCGGCTGGCCGGGGGACGCGCCCGAGGTCGCCCTGCTGGTGCCGGGCGTCGTCGCGCTCGTCGCCGGGGCGCTGCTGCTGCTCGCCCGGTCGCGGATCGCGGTGACCGAGACCGACGTCGTCCTGGGCTTCCGGCCGCTGCCCGCGCGCCGCATCGCCCGCCGTCGCATCGCCGAGGTGACCGTCGTCGAGGCCGACGCGCGGACCTACGGCGGTATCGGGCTCCGGCTGCACCGCGGGGTCCGGGCGCTCATCCTGACGCCCGGTCGCGGCGTGCGCATCACGGACGACCGCGGGCGCGTGACCTTCGTGCGGGCCGAGCACCCGGAGCGTCTGGTGCTCGCCCTGGCCGCCTGAGCATCGGCATCCGCGGCACCCCGTGTCGCCCTCCGCAGGGTGGTCGGTGTGCTTATACACGCCACTGGCGAATCCGGTCAAGCCAGGACTGGACAGCGCACGCAGGGCGACCTATGCTTGCAGTTCGCGCTCCCTGGCATTCGTGTGTCGTCATATTGCGGTCGAACACGCGCCCTGGTCAGCCGGTCCCGTATATGGCGGCGGGACCCGCTCACTGATCTTCGCACAGCCCACCGGCAGGCACGCCCCCTGGCGTGCAGGTCGCGGGGTACAACGTGCGTCGGTCCCGGGGTCGCGCCGAGCGATCAATCCACTCACCTACGTGCTGCTCGTCAGTACCGGCCCGACGGGGCCTACCGGAGGTCACACCCTTGGCTGCTGCGCCCAACGCATCCACCAACCCCAAGAACGGTCGCAACCACTCGCGACTCTCGTTCGCCAAGATCACGGACACCCTCACGGTTCCTGATCTGCTCGCCCTCCAGACGGAGAGCTTCGACTGGCTCGTCGGCAACGACGTCTGGAAGGCCCGCCTCGCCGAAGGACAGGAGCAGGGTCGCACCGACCTCGCGCTGCACTCCGGCCTCGAGGAGATCTTCGAGGAGATCTCCCCGATCGAGGACCTCGGCGAGACCATGCAGCTCTCGTTCACGTCCCCGGAGCTCGAGGACCCGAAGTACTCCATCGACGAGTGCAAGGAGCGTGGCAAGACCTACGCCGCGCCGCTCTACGTCAACGCCGAGTTCATGAACCACATGACCGGTGAGATCAAGACGCAGACCGTCTTCATGGGTGACTTCCCGCTCATGACCGAGCGCGGCACGTTCATCATCAACGGCACCGAGCGCGTCGTCGTCTCGCAGCTCGTCCGCTCGCCGGGCGTGTACTTCGAGCGCCAGCAGGAGAAGACGTCCGACAAGGACATCTACTCCGCGCGCATCATCCCCTCGCGCGGTGCATGGCTCGAGTTCGAGATCGACAAGCGCGACCAGGTGGGCGTGCGCATCGACCGCAAGCGCAAGCAGTCCGTGACCGTCTTCCTCAAGGCCCTCGGCCTGACGAGCGAGGAGATCATGGAGGAGTTCCAGGGCTTCGCCTCGATCGAGTCGACGCTCGAGAAGGACGCCGTCCTCACCAAGGAGGAGGCGCTCAAGGACATCTACCGCAAGCTGCGTCCGGGCGAGCAGGTCGCCGCCGAGGCCGCGCGTGCGCTCCTCGACAACTTCTACTTCAACCCGAAGCGCTACGACCTGGCGAAGGTCGGTCGCTACAAGCTCGACCGCAAGCTCGGCATCGACGCGCCGCTGTCGGACTCGGTGCTCTCCGTGCAGGACATCGTCCGCACGATCAAGTACCTCGTCTCGCTGCACGCCGAGAAGACGAACCTCGACGGCGTCCGCGACGGCGAGCCCGTCCAGCTCCGCCTCGACGTGGACGACATCGACCACTTCGGCAACCGTCGCATCCGCGCCGTCGGCGAGCTCATCCAGAACCAGGTCCGCACGGGTCTGTCCCGCATGGAGCGCGTCGTCCGCGAGCGCATGACCACGCAGGACATCGAGGCGATCACGCCGCAGACGCTCATCAACGTGCGTCCGGTCGTCGCCGCGATCAAGGAGTTCTTCGGGACGTCCCAGCTGTCGCAGTTCATGGACCAGAACAACCCGCTCGCGGGTCTGACGCACAAGCGTCGCCTGTCGGCCCTCGGCCCGGGTGGTCTGTCCCGTGAGCGTGCCGGCGTCGAGGTCCGCGACGTCCACCCGTCGCACTACGGCCGCATGTGCCCGATCGAGACCCCGGAAGGCCCGAACATCGGCCTGATCGGCTCGCTCGCGTCGTTCGGTCGGATCAACTCCTTCGGCTTCATCGAGACCCCGTACCGTCGCGTCGTCGACGGCCAGGTCACGACGCAGATCGACTACCTGACCGCGTCGGAGGAGGACGACTTCGTCGTCGCCCAGGCCAACGCGCCGCTCACCGACTCCTTCCACTTCCAGGACGACAAGGTGCTCGTCCGGAAGAAGGGCGGCGAGGTCGAGCTCGTCGGCAAGGACGAGGTCGACTACATGGACGTCTCGCCGCGCCAGATGGTGTCGGTCGCGACCTCGCTCATCCCGTTCCTCGAGCACGACGACGCGAACCGCGCCCTCATGGGTGCGAACATGCAGCGCCAGGCCGTGCCGCTCCTCCGCTCCGAGTCGCCGCTCGTCGGCACCGGCATGGAGGGCTACACCGCCATCGACGCCGGTGACGTCGTCACCGCCGACAAGGCCGGTGTCGTCTCCGAGGTCTCGGCCGACGCCGTGACCCTGCAGCTCGACGAGGGCGGCACGCAGACCTACTACCTGCGCAAGTTCGACCGCTCGAACCAGGGCACGAGCTACAACCACCGCGTCATCGTCTCCGCAGGCGAGCGCGTGGAGCAGGGCGAGGTCATCGCCGACGGTCCCGCGACGGAGAACGGCGAGCTCGCGCTCGGCAAGAACCTCCTCGTCGCGTTCATGCCGTGGGAGGGCTACAACTACGAGGACGCGATGATCCTGTCGCAGAACCTCGTGAAGGACGACACGCTCTCCTCGATCCACATCGAGGAGTACGAGGTCGACGCCCGCGACACGAAGCTCGGCAAGGAGGAGATCACCCGCGACCTCCCGAACGTCAGCCCGGACCTCCTGGCCGACCTCGACGAGCGCGGCATCATCCGCATCGGTGCCGAGGTCCGCCCCGGCGACATCCTGGTCGGCAAGGTCACGCCGAAGGGCGAGACCGAGCTCTCCGCCGAGGAGCGCCTGCTCCGCGCGATCTTCAACGAGAAGTCGCGCGAGGTGCGCGACACCTCGCTGAAGGTGCCCCACGGTGAAGAGGGCACGATCATCGGCGTCAAGGTCTTCGACGCGCAGGACGGCGACGACGAGCTCGGCTCGGGCGTCAACCAGCGCGTGGTCGTCTACATCGCCCAGAAGCGCAAGATCACCGCGGGTGACAAGCTCGCCGGTCGTCACGGCAACAAGGGCGTCATCTCGACGATCCTGCCGGTCGAGGACATGCCGTTCCTCGCGGACGGCACCCCGGTCGACATCGTGCTCAACCCGCTCGGCGTCCCCGGCCGCATGAACTTCGGCCAGGTCCTCGAGATCCACCTCGGGTGGCTCGCGAAGCAGGGCTGGAACGTCGAGGGCATCCAGGAGTGGGCATCGGCCCTGCCGGAAGCGGCGCACAGCGCCGAGCCCGGCACGAAGGTCGCCACCCCGGTGTTCGACGGTGCGTACGAGCGTGAGATCGAGGGCCTCCTCGACAGCACCCTCCCGAACCGCGACGGGGAGCGCCTGATCGGCTCCTCCGGCAAGGCGCAGCTCTTCGACGGCCGCTCCGGCGAGCCGTTCCCGGAGCCCGTTTCGGTCGGCTACATGTACATCCTCAAGCTGCACCACCTGGTCGACGACAAGATCCACGCCCGTTCGACCGGTCCGTACTCGATGATCACGCAGCAGCCGCTGGGTGGTAAGGCGCAGTTCGGTGGCCAGCGATTCGGTGAGATGGAGGTGTGGGCGCTCGAGGCGTACGGCGCCGCCTACGCCCTCCAGGAGCTCCTGACGATCAAGTCCGACGACATCCTCGGCCGCGTGAAGGTCTACGAGGCGATCGTCAAGGGCGAGAACATCCAGGAACCCGGCATCCCCGAGTCGTTCAAGGTCCTCATGAAGGAGATGCAGTCGCTCTGCCTGAACGTCGAGGTCCTCTCGGCGGACGGCCAGGCGGTCAGCCTCCGCGACACGGACGACGAGGTCTTCCGTGCCGCTGAAGAGCTCGGCATCAACATCTCCTCGCGGTTCGAGTCGTCGTCCGTCGACGACATCTGAGCCGGCCCGTACCGAACACGTTTCGAACTCAGCAAGAGAGAAGAACATTGCTCGAAGCAACGTCATTTGACGCCATCCGGATCGGCCTCGCGACCGCCGAGGACATCCGTCAGTGGTCGTACGGCGAGGTCAAGAAGCCGGAGACCATCAACTACCGCACCCTGAAGCCCGAGAAGGACGGTCTGTTCGGTGAGCAGATCTTCGGTCCGTCCCGCGACTGGGAGTGCGCCTGCGGCAAGTACAAGCGGGTCCGCTTCAAGGGCATCGTCTGCGAGCGCTGCGGCGTCGAGGTCACCAAGTCCTCGGTCCGCCGTGAGCGCATGGGCCACATCGAGCTCGCCGCGCCCGTCACGCACATCTGGTACTTCAAGGGCGTCCCGTCGCGCCTCGGCTACCTCCTCGACATGGCGCCGAAGGACCTCGAGAAGGTCATCTACTTCGCGGCGTACATGATCATCGACATCGATGAAGAGGGCCGTCACGCGGACATGCCCGGTCTCGAGAACGAGATGCGCCTCGAGATCAAGAACCTCGAGGGTCAGCGCGACTCGATCATCGCCGACCGCCTCAAGAAGCTCGAGGACGACCTCGCA
Organism: Curtobacterium sp. NPDC089185; assembly: GCF_040685235.1. Taxonomy (NCBI): domain Bacteria; kingdom Bacillati; phylum Actinomycetota; class Actinomycetes; order Micrococcales; family Microbacteriaceae; genus Curtobacterium; species Curtobacterium sp. NPDC089185. Next base: position 64,968 of record NZ_JBFBHK010000002.1, read on the forward strand.
GCGCTCGAGGAGGAGGGCGCCAAGGCCGACGTGAAGCGCCGGACCAAGGACACCGCCGAGAAGGAGATGTCCCAGGTCCGCAAGTCCTTCGACGAGGACATCACCCGCCTCGAGCGCGTGTGGGAGGACTTCCGCAACCTCAAGGTCGGCGACCTCAAGCCCGAGGACGCCGTGTTCCACGAGCTCCAGGACCGCTTCGGGATCTACTTCGACGCCTACATGGGCGCCGAGGCGATCAAGCTGCGGCTCGAGGCCTTCGACCTGGCCGCCGAGGCCGAGGCGCTGCGTCTGCAGATCGCCGAGGGCAAGGGCCAGAAGAAGATCCGCGCGATCAAGCGTCTGCGCGTCGTCAGCTCCTTCCTCGCCACCGGCAACTCGCCGGCCGCGATGGTGCTCGACGTCGTGCCGGTCATCCCGCCGGAGCTCCGCCCGATGGTGCAGCTCGACGGTGGCCGCTTCGCCACGTCGGACCTCAACGACCTCTACCGTCGTGTGATCAACCGCAACAACCGTCTCCGCCGCCTGCTCGACCTCGGTGCCCCCGAGATCATCGTGAACAACGAGAAGCGCATGCTGCAGGAAGCGGTCGACGCGCTGTTCGACAACGGTCGTCGTGGTCGTCCGGTCACGGGTACCGGCAACCGCGCCCTGAAGTCCCTGAGCGACATGCTCAAGGGCAAGCAGGGTCGCTTCCGCCAGAACCTGCTCGGCAAGCGCGTCGACTACTCGGGCCGTTCGGTCATCATCGTCGGCCCGCAGCTCAAGCTCCACCAGTGCGGTCTGCCGAAGCAGATGGCGCTCGAGCTGTTCAAGCCGTTCGTCATCAAGCGCCTCATCGACCTGTCGCACGCGCAGAACATCAAGTCGGCCAAGCGCATGGTCGAGCGTTCGCGTCCGCAGGTGTGGGACGTGCTCGAGGAGATCATCCGCGAGCGCCCCGTGCTGCTGAACCGTGCGCCGACGCTGCACCGTCTGGGCATCCAGGCGTTCGAGCCGCAGCTCGTCGAGGGCAAGGCCATCCAGCTCCACCCGCTCGTGTGTGCTGCGTTCAACGCGGACTTCGACGGTGACCAGATGGCCGTGCACCTGCCGCTGTCGGTCGAGGCCCAGGCCGAGGCCCGCATCCTGATGCTCGCCTCGAACAACATCCTCAAGCCGTCCGACGGCCGTCCGGTGACCCTGCCCGCGCAGGACATGATCATCGGTCTGCACCACCTCACGACGGTGCGCGAGGGTGCGACGGGCGAGGGCCGTGCGTTCTCCTCCGTCGCCGAGGCGATCCTCGCGAAGGACCAGAACACGCTGCACCTCAACGCGATGGTGAAGATCCGCATGTCGGGTGTCCACTTCGCCGAGGGCGAGGCGCCGGAGGGCTACGAGGTCGGTCAGCCGATCCTCCTCGAGACCACCCTGGGCCGCGCGCTCTTCAACGAGACGCTGCCGGCGGACTACCCGTTCGTCCAGCGCGTCACCGACAAGGGCACCCTCTCCGCGATCGTCAACGACCTCGCCGAGCGCTACTCCAAGACCGAGACGGCCGCCGCGCTGGACCGGATCAAGGACGCGGGCTTCTACTGGGGCACGCGCTCCGGTGTGACCGTGGCGCTCTCGGACGTCGTGACGCCTCCTCGCAAGAAGGAGATCATCGCGGGCTACGAGGTCCAGGCCGCCAAGGTCCAGGGCGAGTTCGACAAGGGTCTGATCACCGACGCGGAGCGCCGCGCCGACCTGATCAAGATCTGGACCGAGGCCACGAACGAGATCGCGCAGGAGATGCGCGACAACTTCCCCGTCGACAACACCATCAACCGCATGGTGTCGTCGGGTGCTCGTGGTAACTGGCTGCAGGTGCGCAACATCGCCGGTATGCGTGGTCTGGTGAACAACCCGAAGGGCGAGATCATCGCCCGCCCGATCATCAACTCGTACCGCGAGGGCCTGACCGTGGCGGAGTACTTCATCGCCACGCACGGTGCCCGCAAGGGTCTGGCCGACACGGCTCTCCGTACGGCCGACTCGGGCTACCTGACGCGTCGTCTCGTCGACGTCTCGCAGGACGTCATCATCCGTGAGGACGACTGCGGCACGACCCGTGGCCTCGAGCTGCCGATCGCGACGGTGGGTGCCGACGGCGCCCTCGTCCGCGACCCGCGCGTCGAGAACACCGTGTACTCGCGCACCCTGGCCACCCCGGCGTCCGACGCCTCGGGCACCCAGGTCGCCGAGGCCGGCGAGGACGTCGGTGACGTCCTGCTGGACACGCTGCTCGCTGCCGGTGTCGAGAGCATCAAGGTGCGCTCGGTCCTGACCTGCGAGTCGGCCGTCGGTGTCTGCGCGAAGTGCTACGGCCGTTCGCTCGCCACGGGCAACCTCGTCGACATCGGCGAGGCGGTCGGCATCATCGCCGCCCAGTCCATCGGTGAGCCCGGTACCCAGCTGACGATGCGCACCTTCCACACGGGTGGTTCGGCCTCGGCCGACGACATCACGCAGGGTCTGCCCCGCGTGACGGAGCTCTTCGAGGCCCGCACCCCGAAGGGCGCGTCCCCGATCGCCGAGGCCCCCGGCCGCGTCACGATCGAGGACACGGACAAGGGTCGTCGGATCATCCTCACGCCGGACAACGGCGACGAGCCGTTCATCTACCCGGTGCTCAAGCGTGCGACCCTCCTCATCGAGGACGGCCAGCACGTCGAGCTCGGCGAGCAGTTCATCGCCGGCACGGTGGACCCGAAGGAGGTCCTCCGGGTCAAGGGTGTGCGTGAGGTCCAGAAGCACCTCGTCAACGGTGTGCAGGACGTGTACGGCTCGCAGGGCGTGCCGATCCACGACAAGCACATCGAGGTCATCGTCCGCCAGATGCTCCGCAAGGTCACCGTCGTCGACCACGGCGACACCGACCTGCTGCCGGGTGAGCTCGTCGACCGGTCGCGCTACAACGCGCTGAACCGTGCGGCGCTGCAGGAGGGTCGCAAGACCGCCTCGGCTCGCCAGGAGGTCATGGGCATCACGAAGGCGTCCCTCGCGACCGAGTCGTGGCTGTCCGCCGCGTCCTTCCAGGAGACCACCCGCGTCCTCACGCAGGCGGCCATGGAGGGCAAGCAGGACCACCTCGTCGGCCTCAAGGAGAACGTCATCATCGGTAAGCTCATCCCCGCCGGGACGGGCCTCAGCCGGTACCGTGACGTGGACGTCGCCGCGACCGAGGAAGCCAAGGCGGAGCGGTACCCCAACCGCATCTTCGCCGACGACTCCTCGTTCTCGGACGCCGACCTGAGCTTCGTCGACTTCGACAGCTTCTCGTCGGACGACTTCACGCCCGGGACCTACAACTGAGCCTGAGCTGAACTCGGAAGGCCCCCGCATCCTCGGATGCGGGGGCCTTCCTCGTTGTCGGACGGTACCGGTGGCGGCCGGGAGGCGCGGTGCGGGCCCGCCCCGCGCCTCCCGTCCGTCAGGTGGTCCCGCCGTCAGGCGGTGCGGCCCTTCTCGTCGACCAGCGAGTACAGGCTGAGCACGTTGCCGTCGGGGTCGCGGACGTCGAACCAGTCGACCGCGCCGTCGACGCACTCCACCGGGCCGACGTCGATGCCGAGCGAGCCGATGCGGGCGTGCTGCGCGCGGACGTCGTCGACGCCGAAGCGGACGGTCGCGGGACGCTGCTCGGCGTCCGTCGCCCGGAACAGCTGCAGCCAGATGCCGCCGATCTCGTACTCGACGACGCCGTCCTCAGGCTCGAGGTCCGGGTCGGAGCGCTGGAACACGGCGCCGTACCAGAGGCAGGACGCCTCGATGTCGGAGACGGGCAACCCCACGGTCACGCTCGTGATGTCCATGCCCCATCATGTCCCGCCGGTGGCCCGCGCGTCGAGGGTCTTCCTGCACAGGTTCGCCCTGCGGACCCGCCTCCACAGGACCGTCGCCGCGCCGCTCGTCGGGGCGTGCAGAGCGCGATGATCCCGGCATGACGACCACCTCCGCACAGCCCGATACCCGTCGGTACCCCCGCACTGGGGCCACCCCTCGCGGGCCCGCCCCCTCGTTGTGGGACTGCATTCGACGACTGTCGCGCAAGTACCGTGATCGGGCGTCGCGTCCCTGGCGGCGCACTACCCGAAGACCCTCGCACCAGCGAGTCCAAGGAGGTGCGGGGCACATGGCCACGCTGTCCGAGATCCTCATCCTCAACGGCGCGCTCCCGATCGAGCACCTCGACGCCATGACCGGGGACGAGGAGATCGACGAGCGCGCGATCCGCACCCTCGTCGACCAAGGGGTCGTGAGCGAGGCGCAGTTCGTCACCGCCCGCGCCGCGTCGCACAACTCCCGGACCGTCCCGCTGACCGACTACCCGGTCGACGGAACCGCGGTGTCGATGCTGCCCGCGGCACTGTGCCGTCGGCACGGGGTGCTCGGCATCGGGTTCGAGGGCGAGACGCTCGTCCTGGCCATGGTGAACCCCACGAACGTCCTCGCCATCGACGACGCCCGTGCCGCCTCCGGCCGGACCGTCAAGCCGCTGCAGGTCGAGGAGCGTGACCTGCAGGCCGCTCTCGACCGCTACCTGCGCGCCGACGACGAGCTCAGCGACCTGACCTCGTCGATGGGCGAGGAAGCGGGCGCGCAGGCACAGCAGCAGGCCGACCTGACCGACGGCTCGCTCGACGACGTCCCGATCGTCCGGTTCGTGAACCTGCTCGTCTCCCAGGCGATCCAGGACCACGCGTCCGACATCCACATCGAGCCCGGCGAGCACGAGGTGCGCGTCCGCTACCGCATCGACGGCGTGCTCCACGAGATGGCCCCGGCACCGAAGAACATCCAGAACGGCGTCATCAGCCGCCTGAAGATCATGAGCGACATCGACATCGCCGAGCGACGCAAGCCGCAGGACGGCCGCATGTCGGTGCGGCACGGCGGCCGGCAGATCGACCTCCGCGTGGCGACGCTGCCGACCGTGTGGGGCGAGAAGGTCGTCATGCGGATCCTCGACAACACGAACACGTCGCTGACGCTCAAGGACCTCAACCTGCTCGAGCAGAACGCCGAGGCCTACCGACGTTCGTACTCCAAGCCGTACGGCATGATCCTCGTGACGGGCCCCACCGGCTCGGGCAAGTCGACGACCCTGTACACGACGCTGAACGCCGTCGCGAAGCCCGAGATCAACGTCATCACCGTCGAGGACCCGGTCGAGTACCGGATGGGCGGCATCAACCAGGTGCAGGTCAACCCGAAGGCCGGCCTGACGTTCGCGTCCGCGCTGCGCTCGATCCTGCGCTCCGACCCGGACGTCGTGCTCCTCGGTGAGATCCGCGACCACGAGACCGCGCAGATCGCGATCGAGGCCTCGCTGACCGGTCACCTCGTGCTCTCGACCCTGCACACGAACGACGCGCCCTCGGCCGTGACGCGACTGACCGAGATGGACATCGAGCCGTTCCTCGTCGGGTCCGCGCTCGACTCGGTGGTCGCGCAGCGTCTCGCACGCCGTCTCTGCGACCGGTGCAAGGCTCCGTCGGTGTACAGCGCCGAGCAGCTCGTCGCGATGGGCTTCATCGCGCCGGGCGACCAGGCGCCGGCGCTCTTCGGGCCGGTCGGCTGCGCCGTCTGCTCGAACACCGGCTACCGGGGCCGCATCGCCCTGCACGAGGTGATGACCGTGACCGAGGAGATCGAGCGGCTCGCAGTGGCGCGGGCGTCCAGCGCCGAGATCAGCCGGGTCGCGCAGGAGCAGGGCATGCTCACGCTCCGGCAGGACGGTTTCGAGAAGGCGAAGCTCGCGATGACGAGCATCGACGAGATCCTGCGCGTGGTCGCGTAGGCGTGGGAGTGGGACGATGACCGATTCTGTCTACGACATCTCCGTGCCCGAGGGCGAGCCCGTCGCGGGCTGGCACCCCGCACAGCCCGCCGGTGAGATCGGCGGCCGTCGTGCCGCCCGGCTCGCCGCCGGCTCGGCTCCGGTGGCGCCCGCCACGCACGGCCACCAGACCGCCCCGGCCGCGGCCGGCCCGGTCTACGACCTGCAGAGCGACGCCGCCTCGTGGCCGGCACCGACCGGCCAGGCCGTCGCCGTGCCCGTCGCGCAGCCGCACTCCGTCCCCGCAACGCCCCCCGCCGCCGTCCCGCCGTCGACGGCCTCGTACGGCTACGCGCAGGCGGAGACCGAGGCACTCGGTGCTCCGGTCGCGACGACTGCCACCCTGCGCGGGCGTGCCCCCGAGGGGCAGGCCGAGATCGCCTTCACTCGGCACGCACGCGAGGTCGCGGACGCCGACCTGGTGACCGCGCTCGCCCAGGTGGTCTACCAGGGTGCGTCCGACCTCCACGTCACCGCCGACGCCGCCCCCACCGTGCGCGTCGACGGCTCGCTCCGACCGGCCGTGCCGGGAGGCCCGTGGGCGCGGAACAAGGTCGTCGCGGCACTCAAGACGCTGCTGAGCGCCGAGCAGGCCGGCCAGTTCGACCACGAGCAGGAGCTCGACTTCGCGTACTCGCTGTCGCCCGAGTACCGCTTCCGCGTGAACTACTACCAGCAGCGCGGGAACTGGGGTGCCGCCTTCCGCATCATCCCGACGAAGATCAAGACGCTGAAGCAGCTCGGCATCCCCGAGCAGGTCGGCGACTTCGCGAAGCTGCCCCGTGGTCTCGTGCTCGTCACCGGTCCGACCGGTTCCGGCAAGTCCACCACGCTGGCGGCGCTCATCGACCTCGTCAACGAGACCCGTGCGGACCACATCGTGACGGTCGAGGACCCGATCGAGTTCATGCACGAGCACAAGAAGGCGATCATCAACCAGCGCGAGGTCGGTGCGGACACGCACTCGTTCGCGCGGGCGCTCAAGCACGTCCTCCGCCAGGACCCCGACGTCATCCTCATCGGCGAGCTCCGCGACCTCGAGACCATCTCCGTCGCGCTCACCGCCGCCGAGACCGGCCACCTCGTCTTCGCGACCCTGCACACGCAGAGCGCGCCCGGCACGATCGACCGCGTCATCGACGTGTTCCCGCCGCACCAGCAGGGGCAGATCCGCACCCAGCTCGCCGCGACGCTCGAGGGTGTCGTGTGCCAGACGCTCGTGCCGAAGGCGACCGGGGTCGGCCGTGTCGTCTCGACCGAGATCATGAAGACCACGCCGGCGATCGGCAACCTCATCCGCGAGGGCAAGACGTACCAGATCACCTCGGCCATGCAGGCCGGGCGCGACACGGGCATGCACACGATGGACCAGGACCTCGCCGAGCTGGTCAACGTCGGCACGATCACCCGCAAGGCGGCGCTCGAGAAGGTGCACGACGAGGAGGGCTTCAGCCGCCTCGTCCAACGCGTGGAGTCGCCGTCCGACGCGTCCGCCGATGCGATCGCGGCCAGCGGCATCGACTTCGGCGACAAGTTCTCCGGAGGTTACTGATGTCCCTCGCCTTCGACTACACCGGACGTGACGGTGCCGGCAAGCTCGTCAAGGGACGGGTCGACGCCGCGTCGGAGGGTGCTGTCGTCCAGCGACTCCGCGGCATGGGCCTCTCGCCGATCGCGATCAGTGAGGCGAAGGCCGGGACCGGTCTGCAGACGGAGATCAAGATCCCCGGCTTCGAGAAGGGCGTCGGGCTCAAGGACCTCGCGATCATGTCGCGACAGGCCTCGACGATGCTCGCCTCCGGGCTGTCCCTGCTCCGGGCGCTCACGATCCTCGCGGACCAGACCGAGAACAAGAAGTTGAAGGGCAACCTCAGCGAGGTCCGGAGCGAGGTCGAACGGGGAGTTGCGTTCTCCGACGCGATCGCCAAGTTCCCCGTCGACTTCCCGCCGATCATGATCAACATGATCCGCGCTGGCGAGACGGGCGGTTTCCTCGACCAGGCGATGGACTCGATCGCCACGAACTTCGAGAAGGAGCACAAGCTCCGCTCGACGATCAAGTCCGCGATGACCTACCCCGTGGTCGTGCTCTGCATGTCACTCGCGGCAGTGGTCATCATGCTCCTGTTCATCGTCCCGATCTTCCAGGACATGTTCTCGTCGCTCGGGGGCAAGCTGCCGGTGCCGACCCTGATGCTCGTCTACGCATCGCACGCCATGAAGTTCGTGGTGCCGGTACTCATCCCCGCGGTGATCGTCTTCCTCGTCTGGTGGCGTGCGAACAAGAACACCGACCGGGTCCGCGCGTTCGTGGACCCTTGGAAGCTCCGACTGCCGGTCTTCGGGCAGCTGAACCAGAAGATCGTGATCGCGCGCTTCGCCCGCAACCTGTCGAACATGATCGGTGCGGGAGTCCCCATCCTCCAGGCCCTCGGCATCGTCGGTCAGGTGGCGAACAACCACGTCGTGCAACTGGCGCTCCAGCGCGTTGCTGAATCGGTACGGAAAGGTGAATCGATCGCCGGACCACTCGAGAAGGAACGCGTCTTCCCCGCAATGGTCTCGCAGATGGTCGCCGTCGGTGAGGACGCCGGTTCACTCGAGACGATGCTCGAGAAGATAGCCGTCTTCTACGATTCGGAGGTCGAATCGACCACTGAGGCGCTCACGTCCTTGATCGAGCCATTGTTGATCGCGTTCCTCGGTGTCGTCGTCGGTGGCATGATCGTCGCCCTCTACCTCCCGATCTTCCAGATCACCTCGCTGATCCACTGACCCGTTGAAGGGCATCAGCGGGCGCTGAACGCCGACGAGCCGTGCCGATCTGCGCATGGGCTCAGCATTCGTGTGCCGTCTTCGGGGGCATTCCTGTGGAGGACGCCCCCGGTTCTGGGGGTGATTTGTTCCGCCGGAACCCCCCGTTCTCGGGATTCCCGTCGAAATTCGCCCCGAATACGCTCGTAGCGGCGGCCGAGCACAGCCCCGTTCCCTTCCCAAGACATTCCCGAAAGAGTGGAAAAAACCATGTACGCAGCGCTCATGGGCAAGCTCAATGCTCGCCGCAAGGGTCTTCTCGAAGACAACGAGAAGGGCTTCACCCTGATCGAACTCCTCGTCGTCGTGATCATCATCGGCATCCTGGCCGCGATCGCCATCCCGGTGTACCTCGGCGTGCAGAACAACGCCAAGGACTCGGGCGTCCAGAACGACGTCTCGAACTTCAAGACGGCGATCGTTTCGATCCAGACGCAGAACAGCAACGCGCTGCCGGCGTCGAAGACCCTCACGAAGGCAGACCTCGCGACGGCAGCCGTCACGGGTGGCCAGTCGTGGGCTGACGCCGGTGCGACCTGGAGCGACGCGGAGAGCGCCCTGAAGTACGTGAAGGTCACTGAAACGACGTTCTGCATCCAGGGCACGAGCTCGACGACGAAGACCTTCTTCGCGACGCAGACGGACGGCGTCAAGTCGGGCACCTGCCCCGCCTGATGATCCGAACGGCAGGGGCCTCGCAGCGACTGGCGCGGGGCCCCTTGCCGTGTCTCTCCCCTCAGTGCCGCCGACCCGGAAGGAGTGGATCCGTGCGACGAAGCAGTGCCCGGTTCCTCGACGCGGTCCGGCGGGACGACCGCGGGATGACGCTCGTCGAGGTGATCACCGCCATGATCGTCTTCGCGATCATCGTGAGCGGCGCCCTGGTGGGCATCGCGACCACCCTGCGGATCAGCTCTGACAACTCCGCACGCAGCGCTGCCACGAACCTGGCGTCCGCCGCGATCGACGACGCCCGGGTCGAAGCGCAGCAGAACATCGTCACGATGTCCGGGCAGACCGAGCGTCCCGCGGTCAACGGCCGTGCTTACACGGTCACCCGGACGCTCGACTGGCAATACACGAACGGGACCTCGAACCGTTGCAACGCCGCAGCGACGGGTACCGCAGCACAACTCCTCTTCCTGCAGGTCCACATCAAGGTCACGTGGACGGGCATGGGTTCTGCAGCGCCGGTGTTCCAGGACACCGCGCTCGCCCCGACGAGCAAGATCAACGACCCGAGTCTCGGCACCGTGCTCGTCTCGGTGCAGTCCGTGACCGGTTCCGGCGGCACGGCGGGCATCGTGGCCACCGTCAGCCCCGCCACCGACGTGCCGAACAACACCGCGCAGCCACTGACGGTCCAGCCGACGACCACGAACGGCGACGGGTGCACGGTGGCGGTCAAGGTCCAGCCGGGGACGTACACGGTGACCCTCGCTCCGTCGAACGGTCAGCAGTACCGGGACCAGGACCAGCAGGCGTCACCGACGAAGACGGTCGTGGTCAAGGAAGGGCAGTCGAGCGGTGCCTCGTTCACCTACGACCCCGCCATCGCCGTGCGCATGAACTACGCGAGCAACGGCTCGGGGTCGGTGCTGCTGCCGTCCAACCTCACGACGTCGTTCGTCAGCACGTACGGAACGTCCACGACGACGGGTGCCGCGTCTCCGCAATACCTCAGCCCGATCACCGGCGGGTACACGGTCTACGCCGGTCCGTACGACTCGAACACCCAGCTGCCGGACGGCTCGACCAACACGAAGAGCTGCCTCTCGACGGACCCCACCACATGGCCGACCGCTTCCGACGGCCGTGTCGGGAAGCCCGCCGTCGGCGGGATCGGCGTCAGCGCCACCACCGCGAACGTGCCGATGGGGGTCGCGACGATCTCGATCGCGAAGTCCGACACGATCATCACCGCTCGTCTCGCTCCGGTGTCGAGCGGCGATCCCGGGTGCAAGGTGCCGCAGACCCTCACCTTCAGTCGGAACGCGACGAGCGGGAGCGGGAGCACCGACGTCCAGGTCGCTCTCCCGTACGGCTCGTGGACGATCACGAGTCAGCGTTCCTCGACCAGTGGTGCAGCGGCCGTCACCGTACGGAACAGCGGCGGCATCATCCTCGGTGTCCTCGGTTACGTGACCCTCGATCCCCGGGTGGCGCCGTGACCGGCCGGCTGCGGCGTGCGCTCCGGCGCGTCCAGCGTGACGACCGCGGCATCACGATGTCGGAGCTCCTCGTCGCCATGAGTCTGTTCACGGTGCTGCTGGTCATCGTCGGCGGGACGTTCGTCTCCATCACGCGGGCGACCACGTTCGCCGCGGCGCGTGACCAGAACACGCGGTCGGCACAGAACGGCATGAACGAACTCAGCCGGAAGCTCCGCGCCGCTGCCGACAACCCTGTGGCGAACGCAGCCGACACGCCTGCCTTCAGTGCTGCGGCCGCCGATGCCCTGACCGTCTCGACCCTCGTCGCGACGGGCCGCGATGCCGTACCGCAGCTCGCATCCTTCTCGGTCACCGGCGGGACCCTGGTCGAGACGGTGACCGCCGGACGTGCGGTCGGCACCTACTTCGTCTTTGACGGTGCTCGGTCGTCGTCCCGCCTGGTGGACGGCGTCGATCCCGCGCCGTCCGGCTCGTCCCCGCTCTTCACCTACTTCGACTCGACCGGTACCGAGCTCGTGCCGCCGACCCCAGCAGGACTCACCGCGGACCAACGGGGCCGGATCAGCACGGTGACCGTCACCCTCTCCGTGGCCAACAGCCGGAGCACGCTGCAGAACGGCATCGTCCTGCAGAGCAGCATCGGCCTGCCGAACCTGCTCGACCTCACCCAAGGGAACACACCGTGATCTGGTTGCGTCGACGTCTGCGCCTCGACGGTCTCGACGACGACCGTGGGATGGCGCTCGCCATCGCGGTGGTCTTCGGGACGGTCATCGTCTTCATGGTCGCCAGTGCGGTCGCCGTGGCGACGTCAGGGATCCGCAAGTCCGTCACCGACGCTGACTGGAACAGCGCCCTGAGCGCGGCCTACGCGGGTGTCCAGGACTACGAGGCCAGGCTGTCGAACGACACCGGCTACACCCAGTACGGCAATCCTGCCGCGCCCTTCAGCGCCTCGAGCGCGGCCCTGCTGACCCTGCCCGCCGGCGGTGCCGCCAACAAGGCGTTCGGGACGGGAGCGGACGGAGACTGGGCGACCGTGCAGGGCGGGGACGGACGCGCCCAGTACCGCTACGAGGTGGACTCGTCGAAGTACTACAGCAGCGGGATCGTCCGCATCCGGTCGACCGGGAAGGTCGGCAGTGCCGTTCGGTCGGTGGTGGCGAGTGTCCGTCAGCAGGGGTTCGTCGACTTCCTCTACTTCACCGACTACGAGATCCAGGATCCGGTCATGACGGGCGCGAGCGCGACAGACTGCGTGAAGTACGCGTGGCAGGGGCGACCGGTCGCCGCGTACGGCTCGAACCTGTGTGGCGAGATCGCCTTCGGCGGCAACGACACCATCGATGGTCCTGCGCACTCGAACGACACGATGCGCATCTGTGACGCAACGTTCACGGGCCAGGTGACGACGTCGAACCCGCGCGCCACCGGGCTGCGGTACAGCCGGCTGAACTCGTACGGCGGGAGCTGCACCGGTCAGCAGTTCGCTCCGGGGGTCACGCAGCCAGGCTTCACGTCCACGATCGACATGCCCGCGACCAACGCGGCGCAGAAGTCCGCGACGCGTTCGGACCAGGGCGTCGGACGGCAGGCGGGCTGTCTCTACACGGGGCCCACGAACATCGTGTTCAACGCGAACGGCACCATGACGGTCAAGTCGCCCTACACGAGCTTCACCGAGACGGCCGGTGACGGCGCCACATCCGGGAGCAACACCAACGGCTGCGGGTTGCCGGGCACGGCGAACGGGCAACTGGGCTCCGCCGCCGGGGCGACGGTCGCCGTCCCGGACAACAACCTGATCTACGTGCAGAACGTCCCGTCGGCGACCTCCGACAAGAACAGCGTCCCCGAGTCTCGACTCCGTACGGCCTGCAACACCGAGAACGGCGTCGGCTACCCGGCCCAGAACGAGAACGTCGTCAGCGCCAGCCCGTGCAGCTACGGAAGCCGCTCCGGGGACGCGTTCGTCAAGGGCGTGTTGCAGGGGAAGGTGACGGTCGCTGCCGAGAACTACATCTACGTGACCGGGGACGTCACCTACGCCGACAGCAGTTCCGACGTCCTGGGCCTCTCGGCGACCAACGCCATCCAGGTGTGGAACCCGATGAACTCCTCCGCCTGTGGCTGGCAGGGGAGCCAGCGTTGCTACACGTCGCTGCTGCAGAACAACGGACGGGAGATCGATGCGGCCATGATCTCGGCGGCTCACACGGTGCAGGTGCAGAACAGCAACTACGGCGGCTCGCGGGGCACGCTGAAGATCGTGGGTGCGATCGCGCAGAAGTTCCGCGGTGTCGTCAACACCGGTGGAAACGGGTACGTGAAGAACTACGTGTACGACGCACGACTCAAGCACACGGCACCGCCGAAGTTCCTCAATCCCGTGACCACGACGTACGGCATCACCTCCATCGGCGAGGTCAGTCCCGCGTACGTCGTGAGCGGCGTCTGCGCCCGCGTGAACGGGAACTGCGTGTGACCGCGTTGGTCCCCGTCCTGACGGCGGCGGCCGGAGTCTTCGGCCTGGCGATCGGATCGTTCCTCAACGTGGTCGTCCACCGCGTGCCGGCCGGCCTGTCGGTCGTACGACCGGCGAGCGCGTGTCCGGGGTGCGGTCACGCCATCCGACGCCGCGACAACGTCCCGGTGGTCTCGTGGCTGCTGCTGGGCGGCCGCTGTCGGGACTGCGGGACCGCGATCGCCGCACGGTACCCGCTCGTGGAGGCCGGCACGGCAGTTCTCTTCGCCGCGGTGGCGCTGTTCCTCAGCGATTCCCGCTTCTCTCCGGTCAGCGGCGTCACCGGCCCGACCGGGGCCGTGATCGTGCTGATCGTCGCCTACTCCTACTTCATGGCGACCAGCGTGGCCCTCGCGCTCATCGACATCGACACGCACCGTCTCCCGAACGTGCTCGTCCTCCCGGCGTTCCTCGTGCTCGCGGTGCTGTTCAGCGCCGCGTCCGCGCTGAGCGGTGACTGGGGAGCGCTGCTCCGCGGTCTCGTCGGCGCAGTCCTGCTCGCTGCGGTGTACCTGACGCTCGCCCTCCTCGTTCCGGGTGGCATGGGGTTCGGCGACGTCAAGCTCGCGGGCGTCCTCGGCCTCGCGACGGCGTACCTCGGATGGGGACCCCTCGCAGTGGGTTCTTTCGCCGCGTTCCTGCTGGGCGGTACGTTCGCCATCGTCCTGATGGTCGTCCGGCGGACCGGACGACGGACCGGGATCCCCTTCGGCCCGTGGATGCTCGGTGGTGCCTGGATCGGCATCACGCTCGGGGCGCCCCTCTGGGACGGGTACGTCGGGTTGCTCGGCTTCCCCTGATCCGCGTCTGCCCCTGTCCCTGCCCCGCCGGGCGAACACTCGAACTCCGAAGCGACCCTCGCAGCGGACACGGAAGGAACCTCCAATGGCGAAGAGCACCGTCGGCGTCGACATCGGTGCGACGACGATCCGCGCGGTCGAGGTCCAGGACCCCGACCGACCGATGCCGGTCATCGTCCGTTTCGCCGAGGTCCCGGTCCCGGAAGGGGCCACTCGGCAGGGCGAGGTCGTCGAACCCAACACCGTGGCCGGTGCCCTGAAGCAGCTGTGGTCGATCGGCAAGTTCCGATCGCGCGACGTCGTGCTCGGCATGGGGAACCAGCGTGTCCTCTCGAGGGACCTGACGGTCCCCAAGGCGCCCATCGCGCAGATCCGCGAGTCGCTGCCCTTCCAGGTGCAGGAGATGCTCCCCGTCCCCGTCGGCGACGCGATCCTCGACTTCTACCCCACCTCGGAGGAGACGGGCGACAACGGTCCGACGGTCAGCGGCCTGCTCGTCGCAGCCGTCAAGGACGCCGTGCTGGCCAACGTCCGGGCCGTCCAGATGGCCGGGCTCAACCCGGTGGGGGTCGACCTCATCCCGTTCGCGATCGCTCGGACGCTCGCGAAGGGGACCTCGAGCGGGACCACCGCGATCGTGGAGTGCGGCGGGAACACCACGACGGTCGTCATCGTCACGGACGGTGTACCCAAGTTCGTCCGGATCGTCCCGACCGGCGGGAGCGATCTCACGCGCTCGCTGGCTGCTCGTCTCGAGGTGTCGGAACTCGCGGCGGAGTCGGTCAAGCGGCACCTCGGCATGCTCCCACTGCGTGCGAAGACGCCGGACGATGCGCTCGCCGTGACCGCCGTGCGGGAGACCGTGAGCGAGCTCCTCGCCAGTCTCCGCAACACCGTGAACTACTTCGTCAACACCCACCCCTCGGAACCCGTCTCCGAGGTCGTGCTCCTCGGCGGGGCGGCCGTCCTCCCCGGGTTCGCCGAAGCACTGTCCGATGCGACGCGGCTCCCCGTGCGGATGGGCAACCCCTTCGCCGGGGCGGCGTTCGCCAAGTCGGTCCGTGCCGAGGACATCGAGGTCCACGGCCCTGCCATCGCGGTCGCGTGGGGTCTCGCCGCTGGAGGACGAGCAGCATGAGCGAAGCAAAGATCCGACAGCCGCGCTTCGGCGAGGGCCTCCGCGTGCTGAGCGGGCGTGGGAAGCAGATCACGGAGGGAGCTGTCGAGCAGTCGAGGCGGCAGGCCGGTCGTGCCGCGTCGTCGGGCCCGCTCCTCGGCGCCGCGCCGCGCGCGGACCTGCTGCCCTCCGAGGTGCTGGTCGACCGTCGTGAGCGCCGCATCGTCAAGCGCCTGTGGGCGGGCGTCGGCGCGGTCGCTGCGGTCGTTGCGATCGGGGTCGGTGGTGCATCCATCGCCGCTTCGAGCGCGGCGACCGAACTGGCCAACGCGGAGGGCCAGACCGCGGCGCTCCTCCAGCAGCAGACGCAGTACACGGACGTCCGGAAGGCCGAATCGTCCACCTCCCTGCTCGAGGCCGGGCAGAAGGTCGGCGGCGCCACGGAGATCGCCTGGGGACCGTACCTCACGGCTGTGCGCACGTCGCTCCCCGAGGGGGTCGTGATCAACGGGGTCTCGGTCGACTCCGCATCGGCCATCGCGCCCTACGCACAGCCGGCCTCGCCGCTGCAGGGCGAGCGTGTCGGGACGCTGACACTGGACGCCGTCAGCACGACGCTCCCGTCGGTCCCGGCGTGGCTCGACTCCGTCAAGTCCCTCACGGGGTACGTGGACGCGACCGTGAACTCCGTCACCCTCGACGACTCCGGCACGAAGTACACGGTCAACATGACCATCCACGTCGACGAGGACGCGTTCGACGGCAAGTACGTCCAGAAGAAGGGTGAGTGACGTGACCCGGAACCGTCTCCACATGGTGTTGGCAGTCCTGGCGATGGTCGTCGTCGCGGCCGTCGGCTTCTTCGTCGGCGTCCAGCCGCAGCTCGCGCGAGCAGCAGACGACAAGGACCGGCAGGCGTCGGTCGAGACCACCAACGACACGACAGCGGCCGAGCTGGCGCGGCTGCGCGAGCAGGCGAAGGCCCTGCCGCAGATGCGGTCCGAGCTCCGGGAACTCGAGGAGTCGGTACCGGCATCGAGCCGCATGCCTGCGTTCTACGACCAGGTCGACGCAGCTGCTGCGGCCGCTGGGGTCATGGTGTCGGCGATCACGACCTCGGACGCAGTCGCGTACACGCCACCGACCCCGGCCGATGCGGCGGTGCCGGCGACGACGACCGCCACGTCGGAAGCCTCGGCCTCGCCGACCAGCACCCCGTCCCCGAGCGCCTCGGCGACTCCCGCGGCACCCGGCGTGACCACCGACCCGAAGATCACCGCCGCGAACTTCACGGTCATCCCGGTGGCGATCTCGGTCGACGGTTCCTTCGCCGAGGCGCTCGCCTTCGCCTCGGAGGTGCAGGACATGAAGCGGCTGTTCCTCGTCAACTCCATCACGTCCTCGGCCTCGGAGCCGAGTACGGAATCGACGGAGACGTCGTCCACGACCTGGAACTTCGGCGGCTACGTCTACGTGCTCTCGGACAGCTCGTCGGCCACCGCCACGGCCGCCCCCACCGCGGGCTGACACCGCCCCGGACACCACCCCGCGAAGTGGGTGCGCCGCGCCACGCCGCACCCACTTCCGCGACACCCGTCGGTGTGCCTACGATGCTGCCGACGCCGCACTCGCGGCTGCTCACCTCCCTCTCGGACGGTCGCCTCAGGACGGCCGTTCCTCGTCGTGCCCGGAGTCGCGCGTGTTGGTCGGAATCGTGGAGTTCCTCGGCTGGTTCGGTGCCGTAACCGTTCTCGCAGGTTACCTGCTCTTCTCGCTGGGCAAGATCCCGAACGGGCCGCTGTACCAGGTGCTCAACCTCGTGGGCGGGCTGTCCGTGGCGATCAACGTCGCGGCGCACCACGCGATCCCGTCGACGATCGTCAACGGCGTCTGGGCCGTGATCGCGGTCGTCGTCCTGGTGAAGATGGCGCGAGCCCGTCGCTTGACCAGGGAGGGTGCGACGCAGGTGCCCGCGGCTGCCGAGCACGTCGTCCTGCACACCGAGCCGCCGGCGACGACCGCGGTCCTGCCGGTGGTGGGCCCCGCACTCCGCGACCACGAGGCGGAGGTGACCGACATCGCCGGGTCCGCGCCGCGCCTCCAGGCCGTCACCGACACCGACGCCGTTGCCGCCCCGGCCGCACCGATGACCGAGTCCGTCCCCGTGATCACGGCGACGATCGCGCTCGCGCTCGTGGCCGCCGCGCAGCAGCACGCGGAGCACGGGACGCAAGAGCACCCGGAACCGACACCCGAGCGCGAGGACGCCGCGCAGCGCTGACCAGCAAGCCAGCAAGCCAGCGCGCTGGCGGGGCAGCAGCGCCAGCGAACGGGCGACCGACCGCGGCGTCCGGCCCGCACGCCCCCGCCGGCAGTACGCTCGTGCCATGTCCCGATGGCTGGTGGCGACGATGACGTCCGTGCTCTTCATCGCGCTCGTCATCGCCGTGACGGGCTTCGAGGCCCTGCTCGCCGACGTCGAGGCCATCCCGCAGCCCGACGCGAGCCCCTACCTCGGCCCCGCGATGGTGGTCGGCGCCGGGGTGGTCGTGTTCCTGGCCACGGCCGCCGGCATCCGCGAGGGGAACCCCGGCGTGACGGGCCTCGTCGCCGCCGCCGGCACGTACCTCGTCATGCTCGGCGTCGGGTCCATCGGGTACGCGATCGTCCGGGGCGACGGCACGGAGCTGCTCGTCTTCCCCGCGGGCTCCGCCCTCAGCCCGTTCGTGGTCGGCTCCGTGGTGGTCGCGCTCCTGTGCGTCGTCGGCGGGATCGCGGCCGCGCGGCACCAGGCCCGGGACACGTCGACCGCGGGGACGGCTCCGGACCACGACCGCGCCTGACCGGCGAACTCCGCGCCTGACCGGCGAACTCCGCGCCCGAGCGGCGATCCGGCGCCGACCGGCGATCCCGCGCCGACCGGCGACCCCTCGCCACCGGACCGGAACCCCCGCCGGCGGTAGGATCCCGGAGCAGGCACGCAGCACGACGGGGGACCCATGACCGACCAGCATCCGGACGGGTGGGCCGCGGTCCCGCACGTCGACGGCATCCGCGGCACCCGCGAGCCCGCGGCCCCCGTCCCGACCCCCGCGGCGACCGGTCGGCCCCGCCGGCGACTGCGTCGGCGCACGCTCGTCGGCATCGTCGCGGGTGGCGCGGTCGTGCTCCTGCTCGCCGTGACCGGTGTCGTCGGGTGGACCGTGCAGTCGTCGTCGCACGCCGCGGACCGGCCGGTCCGGGCCTTCCTCGACGACCTGACGGCGGGTCGGGTGACCGACGCCCTCGACGCGGCGGGGATCGACCACGACGACCAGGACGTCCTGCTCACCGACGCGGCGTACG
This sequence comes from Curtobacterium sp. NPDC089185, assembly GCF_040685235.1. NCBI lineage: Bacteria > Bacillati > Actinomycetota > Actinomycetes > Micrococcales > Microbacteriaceae > Curtobacterium > Curtobacterium sp. NPDC089185. The sequence continues at coordinate 83,605 of NZ_JBFBHK010000002.1, forward strand.
CGAAGGCCTCGGACCACGTGACCGGGTACCGCATCGCGGGAACGCGGACGGACGGCGACACCGCGACGGTCCAGGCGGTGCTGCGGCAGGACGGGCGTGACGTGCCGACGACCTTCACGCTCGACCGGACGGACACCGACTGGGGCGTCTTCCCGGTGTGGCAGCTCGAGGCGCCGGAGCTCGGTCGGGTCGAGGTGTCGGTCGAGGGGCCGGCGAGCACCGCGGTCGAGGTCGCGGGGGAGCGCGTGGAGACCTCCCGCGACGGAACCGCCCGGCTCGCGGCACTGCCCGGGACCTACCCGGTCACGGTCGACGGCGGGAAGTGGTTCACGGCCGAGGACGGCTCGGCGCGGGTGGCCGGCTTCGGTGCGGCGGGGTCCGCGCCGGTGGCGATGACCACGTCGCTCACCGACGCGGGGCAGCAGGCCGCGCAGCAGGCCGTCGATCGCTGGGTGGACGGGTGCGTCGCGTCGACGGATGCGGCGCCCGCGGGGTGCAGCTTCTACGCCTACGGCGAGGACCCCGCGTACACCTACTCGAACCAGAAGTGGTCCCTCGAGCAGCGACCGGAGGTGACGGTCGGCGGCTGGCTGGCACGTGGCTGGGCGGTCTCGACCACGAAGGCGGGCCGGGCGACCTACACCGCGGACATCTCGGGACCGGGTGGCGTGGGCACCGCCTCGGCCGGACCGATGAACGTCAACGCCAGCGGGTACATCTCGGGCTTCTCCGACTCCGGCGCCACGTTCCAGTCGGCGATCGGCAACGGCGCGTCCGACTCGGGGTCCTGAGCCGGTCGGTGGTCGCCGCACGTCGCTCACCGGTCGGGGGTCGCCGGTCGCCCGTCGGGGGTCGGCCCGCCCGCACCGGGTGGGTGTCCGCCCGTGGCGTCACCACGGGCCTCCACGGGCGACGCGCCCGGATTGATTTCGCCCTGTGACGCGGGTAGTCTCTACCGGGTGTGCGCCCTCGGGCGCGCCCGGAATCCCGGCCCACGCTCGTCGACCTCGACGAGACCGTACCGGGGTCCATCCATCCCACCGTCTCTCCTCCGCCGTCAGGCGGTGATCAGCGTGGGATGAGGAAGCCGACGGACCGCGTCGGCCAGAGCACGAGCGAAGAACCAGGAGAACAGTTGCCTACCATCCAGCAGCTCGTTCGCAAGGGTCGCACGCCCAAGGTCGTCAAGACCAAGGCGCCGGCACTGAAGGCGAACCCCCAGCAGCGTGGTGTCTGCACCCGCGTCTACACCACCACCCCCAAGAAGCCGAACTCGGCCCTGCGCAAGGTCGCTCGTGTCAAGCTCTCGAACGGCACCGAGGTCACGGCCTACATCCCCGGTGAGGGCCACAACCTGCAGGAGCACTCGATGGTGCTCGTCCGCGGCGGTCGTGTGAAGGACCTCCCCGGTGTGCGTTACAAGATCATCCGTGGTGCCCTGGACACCCAGGCCGTCAAGAACCGTAAGCAGGCTCGCAGCCGCTACGGCGCGAAGAAGGGTTGAGGTAGATGCCTCGTAAGGGTCCCGCCCCGAAGCGTCCCGTCGTCGCCGACCCGGTGTACGGCGCGCCGATCGTCTCGCAGCTCGTCAACAAGATCCTCCTGGACGGCAAGAAGGGCCTCGCCGAGCGCATCGTCTACGATGCACTCGAGGGTGTCACCGCCAAGAACCAGCAGGACGCCGTCGCGACGCTGAAGAAGGCGCTCGACAACGTCCGTCCGACCCTCGAGGTCCGCAGCCGCCGCGTCGGTGGCTCGACCTACCAGGTCCCGGTCGAGGTCAAGCCGCACCGCGCGAACACCCTCGCGCTCCGCTGGCTGACCTCCTACGCCAAGGCCCGTCGCGAGAAGACGATGACCGAGCGTCTCATGAACGAGATCCTCGACGCGTCGAACGGTCTCGGTGCCGCGGTCAAGCGCCGCGAGGACACGCACAAGATGGCCGAGTCGAACAAGGCCTTCGCGCACTACCGCTGGTAAGTCCGGCGCTGGTCGTCCCGGCACCGGTCGGGCGTCGGCGGTCATGAACCGTCGGCGCCCGCCCGGCCGCCAACCTCTCCTACAACTCTTCCGGAGGAACCTGTGGCACAGGACGTGCTCACCGACCTGAACAAGGTCCGCAACATCGGCATCATGGCGCACATCGATGCCGGCAAGACCACGACCACCGAGCGCATCCTGTTCTACACGGGCATCACGCACAAGATCGGTGAGGTGCACGACGGCGCCGCGACGATGGACTGGATGGCGCAGGAGCAGGAGCGCGGCATCACGATCACGTCGGCCGCGACGACCTGCTTCTGGGACAACAACCAGATCAACATCATCGACACCCCCGGTCACGTGGACTTCACGGTCGAGGTGGAGCGCTCGCTCCGCGTCCTCGACGGTGCGGTCGCCGTGTTCGACGGCAAGGAGGGCGTCGAGCCCCAGTCCGAGACCGTGTGGCGTCAGGCGGACAAGTACGACGTCCCGCGCATCTGCTTCGTCAACAAGATGGACAAGCTCGGTGCCGACTTCTACTTCACCGTCGACACGATCGTGAACCGCCTGGGTGCGGAGCCGCTCGTGCTCCAGCTCCCGATCGGTGCCGAGAACGACTTCGTCGGGATCGTCGACCTCATCGAGATGCACGCCAAGGTCTGGCCGGGCGATGCCAAGGGTGACGTCACCATGGGCGCCCAGTACGAGGTCCAGGAGATCCCCGCGGACCTCAAGGACCGCGCCGAGGAGTACCGCGCGAAGCTGATCGAGCGCGTCGCCGAGACCGACGACGCCCTGCTCGAGAAGTTCTTCGGTGGCGAGGAGCTCTCGAAGGACGAGATCAAGGGCGCGATCCGCAAGCTCACGATCGCCTCCGAGGTCTACCCCGTCCTCTGTGGGTCGGCCTTCAAGAACCGCGGCGTCCAGCCGATGCTCGACGCGGTCATCGACTACCTCCCGTCCCCGCTCGACGTGCCGCCGATGATCGGCCACGACGTCAAGGACGAGGAGAAGGAGATCATCCGCAAGCCCGACGCCACCGAGCCGTTCTCGGCCCTGGCGTTCAAGGTCGCGGTGCACCCCTTCTTCGGTCGTCTGACCTACGTCCGCGTGTACTCCGGCTCGATCGAGTCCGGTGCCCAGGTCATCAACTCGACCAAGGGCAAGAAGGAGCGCATCGGCAAGATCTTCCAGATGCACTCCAACAAGGAGAACCCGGTCGACAACGTGACCGCCGGCCACATCTACGCGGTCATCGGTCTCAAGGACACCACCACCGGTGACACCCTGTGCGACCCGTCGGACCAGGTCGTCCTCGAGTCGATGACGTTCCCGGAGCCGGTCATCGAGGTCGCCATCGAGCCGAACACGAAGGCCGACCAGGAGAAGCTCTCCACGGCCATCCAGAAGCTCGCCGAAGAGGACCCGACGTTCCGCGTCGAGCTCAACGCCGAGACCGGTCAGACGACGATCAAGGGCATGGGCGAGCTCCACCTCGACATCCTCGTCGACCGCATGAAGCGCGAGTTCAAGGTCGAGGCCAGCGTCGGCAAGCCGCAGGTGGCCTACCGCGAGACGCTGACCAAGGTCGTCGAGCGCTACGACTACACGCACAAGAAGCAGACCGGTGGTTCCGGCCAGTTCGCGAAGGTGCAGATCGCCCTCGAGCCGATGGAAGTCACGGCCGAGAAGGTCTACGAGTTCGAGAACGCCGTCACCGGTGGTCGCGTCCCGCGTGAGTACATCCCGTCGGTCGACGCCGGTATCCAGGACGCCATGCAGGTCGGCATCCTCGCGGGCTACCCGACCGTCGGCGTGAAGGCCATCCTCAAGGACGGCGCGGCGCACGACGTCGACTCGTCCGAGATGGCGTTCAAGATCGCCGGTTCGATCGCCTACAAGGAGGCCGCCCGCAAGGCCGGTCCCGCCATCCTCGAGCCGATCATGGCCGTCGAGGTGCGTACTCCCGAGGAGTACATGGGCGACGTCATCGGTGACCTCAACTCCCGTCGTGGCCAGATCGCCTCGATGGAGGACGCCTCGGGCGTCAAGGTGGTCCGCGCGAGCGTTCCGCTGTCCGAGATGTTCGGCTACGTCGGGGACCTCCGGTCCAAGACCTCTGGTCGTGCGGTCTACTCGATGACCTTCGAGACCTACAGCCAGGTCCCGGCCAAGGTCGCCGAGGAGATCATCGCGAAGAACAGCGGAGAGTAACGCTCCGGCGTTCTCTCCACAGGCGAGGGTGCCCGGCGACGGGCCCCTCGCCACCAAGTACAGTTAGACACACACCCTGCACGCCAACGGTCGAGTACCGGGGGCATGCTCTCCGAGTCCTGAGGAGGACCCACAGTGGCCAAGGCCAAGTTCGAGCGGACCAAGCCGCACGTCAACATCGGAACCATCGGTCACGTCGACCACGGCAAGACCACGCTCACGGCGGCGATCACCAAGGTTCTGCACGACCAGTACCCGGACCTCAACGAGGCCCGTGACTTCGCTCAGATCGACAGCGCTCCCGAGGAGCGCGACCGCGGCATCACGATCAACATCTCGCACGTCGAGTACCAGACGGAGAAGCGCCACTACGCGCACGTCGACGCTCCTGGTCACGCCGACTACGTGAAGAACATGATCACCGGTGCGGCCCAGATGGACGGCGCGATCCTCGTGGTCGCCGCCACCGACGGCCCGATGCCCCAGACGCGTGAGCACGTCCTGCTCGCCCGCCAGGTCGGTGTCCCCTACATCGTCGTCGCGCTGAACAAGTCCGACATGGTGGACGACGAGGAGATCCTGGAGCTCGTCGAGCTCGAGGTCCGTGAGCTCCTCGGCTCGCAGGAGTTCGACGAGGACGCCCCCGTCGTGCAGGTCTCGGCGCTCAAGGCGCTCGAGGGCGACGACAAGTGGGTCAAGTCCGTCCAGGACCTGATGTCCGCCGTCGACGAGAACGTGCCGGACCCGGTGCGCGCCACCGACCAGCCCTTCCTCATGCCGATCGAGGACGTCTTCACGATCACCGGTCGTGGCACGGTCGTCACCGGTCGTGTCGAGCGTGGCACGCTCGACCTGAACTCCGAGGTCGAGATCGTCGGCATCCGCCCGACGCAGAAGACCACGGTCACGGGCATCGAGATGTTCCGCAAGCTGCTCGACAAGGCCGAGGCCGGCGACAACACCGGTCTGCTCATCCGTGGCCTCAAGCGCGAGGACGTGGAGCGCGGCCAGGTCGTCGTCAAGCCCGGTTCGGTCACGCCGCACACCGAGTTCAAGGCGAACGCGTACATCCTGACCAAGGAAGAGGGCGGTCGTCACAACCCGTTCTACGCGAACTACCGTCCGCAGTTCTACTTCCGCACCACGGACGTCACCGGCGTCATCACGCTGCCCGAGGGCACCGAGATGGTCATGCCCGGCGACACCGTCGCCATGTCGGTCGAGCTGATCCAGCCGATCGCCATGGAGGCCGGCCTCCGCTTCGCCATCCGTGAGGGTGGTCGTACGGTCGGCGCCGGTACGGTCGAGGAGATCGTCAAGTAACTCCCGGTTCTCCGGAAGACACTGCGTCAGCGGGGTCGGGCCTTCGGGCTCGGCCCCGCTTCGTCGTTCCCGGGGGTCGGTCACAGGTGCGACCGGGCACCATCGTCATGGTGACTCGTCTCCGCCGCTCCGCGACCAACGGCCGTGGGTACCACCGTGTCCGCAGCGGCAAGGGGTTCTCGTACCGCGACCCGGACGGCGCCACCGTCGCCGACAAGGAGGTCCGGCACAAACTCGACGAGCTGGTCATCCCTCCCGCGTGGGACGACGTGTGGATCTCGCCGTACGACAACGGGCACATCCTGGCGACGGGCATCGACGGTGCCGGTCGGCGGCAGTACATGTACCACCCGGGCTGGCGCGAGCGCATGGACCGGATCAAGTACGACCGAGCGCTCGCCCTCGCGGAGTCGCTGCCGTCGGCGCGCCGCATGGTGACGCAGGACCTCCGCCGGCCGGAGCCCGACCGCCGCCGTGCACTCGCGGCCGCCTTCCGCATGCTCGACCAGGGGTCGCTGCGGGTCGGCTCGGAGCGGTACGCCACCGAGCACGGCAGCCGCGGACTCTCCACGCTGCTCTGTGCGCACGCGCACGTGTCCGGCGACGACATCGAGCTCGACTTCCCCGGCAAGAGCGGGCAGGAGTGGTCCTCGACGATCCACGACCACGACCTGGCCCGCGTGATCGCCGGCATGAAGCGGCGCGGGCCCAACGCCCGGCTGCTGTCGTTCCGGGCCGAGCGTGGCGCGGAGTGGGAGCCGCTGGCGGCCGAGGACATCAACGAGTACGTGAAGGAGCGCGCCGGTGACGAGTTCACCGCGAAGGACTTCCGGACGCTGCACGGGACCGTCTCCGCGGCGGTCGACCTGGCGAAGACCGGGCCGCAGCCGACCCAGGCCAAGCGCAAGAAGGCGGTGTCCCACGCCGTCAAGGCCGCGAGCGAGGAGCTCGGGAACACGCCGACGGTGTGCCGCCAGAGCTACATCGACCCGCGCCTGCTCGATGCCTACGAGCACGGCGAGACCATCGACCCGGAGCGGCTGCACGCGGCCGAGTCCGAGGTCCGTGCCCTGCTCTACCGACAGTGACCGCGGGGAGGCGGGAGATGACGTACGGTTGGTCACCGTGCCCGACCACCCCCACACGGGCACGGAAGGACCCCTCCCAGTCGTGACCGACGAGTGCATCCACGGTTTCCCCACCGAGCTCTGCGACATCTGTTCCCCCCGTCAGGCCGAGGTGCCTGCGACCTCCACCCCGGCTCCGCGCCGGACCCGGATCACCACCGACCTGCGCTCGACCCCCGCGCCGCCCCGGGGCTCCTCGTCCCTGCGGTCACCGGCCGCGCCCGAGCTGCCCGAGCCCCGCGTGTGGGCGTCGCTCCGCGCGCACCACGCCACGCACGTCGACAACCTGGCGTCCATCGTCACCGACGGCGTGATCCTGGCGGCCGACACGGCCACCCCGGTCGTCGACGTCAGCTCCACCGCCACGCGGACCGCCCGTGCCGAGGCGTCCGCTCCCGACGGTGGCCCCGTCTCCGGGCACGTCCCGTTCACCCTGTCGCCCGACGCGACCCGGTGGGACGAGCTCCGCCACGGTGCGGAGGGGGAGCGGTGGTCGGACGCCGCCCGCCGCACCCGCGCGACCGAGTACGTCGTGCTCGTCGTGCCGGTGACGGCGTTCGGGGCGTCCGTCATCGTCGCCGACCAGGACGCCGAGGCCGAGGACGTGCGCTTCGCCGTCGGCCCGGATGCGGCGACGAACCTGATCCGCCGGACCGACTTCACCGACCCGGAGATGCACGACCTCGAGCTCCTCGCGGGCCCGAGCGTGCCGTTCTCCTCGGTCGCCGTGGTCGGTGTGCCGAACGACCGCGTCCGGCAGCAGGTCAAGGCACTCCTGGCCGAGCACCGTGGGCACGCGCCGCGCGTCGCCGTGTTCCCGCCGTGGTTCGTGCCGCCGCTCTCCGAGGAGTTCTGACCCCGGACCGTTCCGGAACCGACACCGTGCCCGCCCGGCCTCGCCGAGCGGGCACGTTCCGTCCCACGGTGCTCCGCCGAGCGGGCTGGATCCGCCCCAGCCGACCGCCTCGGCGACCGCAGCCGACGCGCCCGGGGTGGCCCGGGCCTCCAGGCCGGCGGAACCGCGTGGTTCCGGGGAAGCGGGGCGGTCCGGGGTCCCACCGGACCGCGACACGCCCGGGTTGCACGGATGGCCGTGCCTGTGCGAGACTTGTCCGGTTCCGAATTCCGCGGGCGTTCGCGCGCGCAGGATCACTGCTCTGGCAGTGCACAACCCCTCCGTCCAGCGGAGCTGGGTTGGGCCGCAGGCAGCAGAACACGATCGAGTCCCTCGTGAGCGCCTGGCCACTGCTGTGTCCGGGTGCGGGGGAAGCGACATGCCCACGCTGGACGGCCACGGTCGCCCTGCGCGGTTGACAGGAGAACAGCGGTCATCCCCCGAGGATGCGGCCGGTTGGTTCAGGAAAACAGCCAAGCCCTGCAGGAATGCACGGTGACGGCGGCGTCAGGCGGCCCGAGGGTGCGCGGCGCAGAGAGGACAGAGAGACACATGGCGGGACAGAAGATCCGCATCCGGCTCAAGTCGTACGACCACGAGGTCATCGACACGTCGGCCCGGAAGATCGTCGACACGGTGACCCGTGCCGGTGCGACCGTGGTCGGCCCGGTGCCGCTCCCCACCGAGAAGAACGTGGTCACCGTGATCCGTTCCCCTCACAAGTACAAGGACTCGCGCGAGCACTTCGAGAAGCGCACGCACAAGCGGGTCATCGACATCGTCGACCCGACGCCGAAGGCCGTCGACTCGCTCATGCGACTCGACCTCCCGGCCGACGTCAACATCGAGATCAAGCTGTAAGGGGGACCGACCAATGGCGAACTCAACCAAGACCGTCAAGGGCCTCCTCGGCAAGAAGCTCGGGATGACCCAGGTGTGGGACGAGAACAACAAGTTCATCCCCGTCACCGTGATCGAGGTCGGCCCGAACGTGGTCACCCAGATCCGCAACGTCGAGCGCGACGGCTACGAGGCGATCCAGATCGCCGCCGGCGCCATCGACCCGCGCAAGGTGAACAAGCCGGCCGCCGGCCACTTCGAGGCTGCCGGTGTGACCCCGCGTCGCACCCTCACCGAGATCCGCACCAACGACTCCGCCGAGTACAGCCTCGGCCAGGAGCTCACCGTCGACACCTTCGAGGCCGGCCAGAAGGTCGACGTCGTCGGGACGTCGAAGGGCAAGGGCTTCGCCGGTGTCATGAAGCGCCACGGCTTCGCCGGTGTGTCCGCTTCGCACGGTGCCCACCGCAACCACCGCAAGCCCGGTTCGATCGGTGCTTCGTCGACCCCGTCGCGTGTCTTCAAGGGCATGCGCATGGCCGGTCGCATGGGTGGCGAGCGTGTGACCGTCCTCAACCTCACGGTGCACGCCGTCGACGCCGAGAAGGGTCTGCTGCTCGTCAAGGGCGCCGTCCCCGGTGCTCGTGGCCGCTCCGTCTTCGTCCGCACCGCCGTGAAGGGTAAGTGATCATGGCCACCGAGACCGCAACCACGATCGACGTCCTCGACGCGACCGGAGCCGTCGCCGGCAGCATCGAGCTGCCCGCCGAGCTCTTCGACGTCGAGACGAACGTCCCGCTGATCCACCAGGTCGTCACCGCGCAGCTCGCCGCCGCGCGTCAGGGCACGCACAAGACCAAGAACCGCGGCGAGGTCCGCGGTGCCGGTCGCAAGCCGTTCAAGCAGAAGGGCACCGGCCGCTCCCGTCAGGGTTCGGTCCGCGCTCCGGAGCACACCGGCGGTGGCGTCGTCCACGGACCGACCCCGCGCGACTACTCGCAGCGCACCCCGAAGAAGATGATCGCCGCAGCCCTGCTCGGCTCGCTCTCGGACCGCGCCCGCGGTGGCCGCATCTCCGCGGTGGAGTCCTTCGTCGCGGCCGAGGTGCCGTCGACCAAGACCGCCCGGACGCTCATCGAGAAGGTCGCGCCCGTCAAGCACGTGCTCGTCGTGCTCGAGTCGGACGACGAGCTGACGCTCAAGTCGGTCCGCAACCTGGCGAACGTCCACGCGCTGTCGTACGGCCAGCTCAACGCCTACGACGTGCTCAAGGCCGACGCCCTCGTCTTCAGCAAGAGCGCACTCGACGCCTTCATCGCGTCGAAGACCGCGAAGGAGATCTCCGCATGAGCGGCTTCAACAAGGACCCGCGCGACATCATCATCTCGCCGGTCGTCTCGGAGAAGAGCTACGGCCTGATCGACCAGGGCAAGTACACGTTCATCGTGGACCCCCGCTCGAACAAGACCGAGATCAAGCTCGCCATCGAGAAGATCTTCGACGTCAAGGTCGCGAGCATCAACACGCTGAACCGCCCGGGCAAGACCCGCCGCACCAAGTTCGGCATGGGCAAGCGCAAGGACACCAAGCGTGCCATCGTGACGCTCAAGTCCGGTTCGATCGACATCTTCACGGCTGTCGGCTGAGGACCTTAAGGGATTAATCATGGCTATTCGTAACTACAAGCCGACGACCCCTGGTCGTCGCGGCTCGTCGGTCGCCGACTTCGCTGAGATCACCCGTTCGACGCCGGAGAAGTCGCTGCTTCGTCCGCTGCCGAAGACCGGTGGCCGCAACAGCTCGGGCCGCATCACCACGCGTCACATCGGTGGTGGCCACAAGCGCCAGTACCGCGTGATCGACTTCCGTCGTCACGACAAGGACGGCGTGGACGCCAAGGTCGCACACATCGAGTACGACCCGAACCGCACCGCGCGCATCGCCCTCCTGCACTACGTGGACGGCACGAAGCGTTACATCATCGCGCCGAACAAGCTCAAGCAGGGCGACGTCATCGAGCAGGGCCCCGGCGCCGACATCAAGCCCGGCAACAACCTGCCGCTGCGCAACATCCCCGTGGGTACGGTCATCCACGCCATCGAGCTCCGTCCCGGTGGCGGCGCGAAGATGGCGCGTTCGGCCGGCGCCTCGGTGCGTCTCGTCGCGAAGGACGGCCCCTACGCGCAGCTCCGCCTGCCGTCGGGCGAGGTCCGCAACGTCGACGCCCGCTGCCGCGCCACCATCGGCGAGGTCGGCAACGCCGAGCAGTCCAACATCAACTGGGGCAAGGCCGGCCGCATGCGCTGGAAGGGCGTCCGCCCGACCGTGCGTGGTGTCGCGATGAACCCGGTCGACCACCCGCACGGTGGTGGTGAGGGCAAGACGTCCGGTGGTCGTCACCCGGTCAGCCCCTGGGGCCAGGCCGAGGGTCGCACGCGCAAGTCGAACAAGCCGAGCGACAAGCTCATCGTCCGTCGCCGTAACGCCGGCAAGAAGCGCAAGTAGGAGTTCAGAAGATGCCACGCAGTCTGAAGAAGGGCCCCTTCGTCGACGAGCACCTGCTCCGCAAGGTCGTCACGCAGAACGAGGCCAACACCAAGAACGTGATCCGCACCTGGTCGCGTCGCTCGATGATCGTCCCGAACATGCTCGGACACACGATCGCCGTGCACGACGGCCGCAAGCACATCCCGGTGTTCGTCACCGAGTCGATGGTCGGTCACAAGCTCGGCGAGTTCGCGCCGACCCGCACCTTCCGTGGTCACGTGAAGGACGACAAGAAGGGCCGTCGCCGCTAACGCGGGGACGAAGAGGAGGAACGAAATGGTGGAGTCGATCGCACGCGTGCGACACATCCGCGTCACGCCTCAGAAGGCCCGTCGCGTCATCGAGCTGATCCGCGGCAAGCAGGCCCACGAGGCCCTCGCCATCCTGAAGTTCGCCCCCCAGGCCGCTTCGGAGCCCGTGTACAAGCTGGTCGCCTCGGCGATCGCGAACGCACGCGTCAAGGCGGACGGCACGAACAGCTTCCTCGACGAGCGCGACCTCTACGTGAGCCGCGTCTTCGTCGACGAGGGCACGACCCTGAAGCGGTTCCAGCCGCGTGCACAGGGCCGCGCCTTCCGCATCAACAAGCGCACCAGCCACATCACGGTCGTCCTCGCGACGCCGGAAGAGGCCGAGGTCGCCGCGACGAGCAAGAAGGCGAGCAAGTAATGGGCCAGAAGGTCAACCCGTACGGCTTCCGTCTCGGGATCACGACGGACCACGTCTCGCACTGGTTCACCGACAGCACGAAGGCCGGTCAGCGCTACGCCGACTACGTGGCCGAGGACATCAAGGTGCGCGAGTACCTGAAGAAGACCCTCGACCGCGCCGGTGTCGCCCGCATCGAGCTCGAGCGCACCCGCGACCGCGTCCGCGTGGACATCCACACGGCGCGTCCGGGCATCGTCATCGGTCGCCGCGGCGCCGAGGCGGAGCGCGTCCGCAGCGAGCTGGAGAAGCTCACCAAGAAGCAGATCCAGCTCAACATCCTCGAGGTCAAGAACCCCGAGACCGAGGCCCAGCTCGTCGCGCAGGGCATCGCCGAGCAGCTCTCCGCTCGTGTCGCGTTCCGTCGCGCCATGCGCAAGGGCCTGCAGGGTGCACAGCGCGCCGGCGCCAAGGGTGTCCGCATCCAGGTGTCGGGTCGTCTCGGCGGCGCCGAGATGTCGCGCTCGGAGTTCTACCGCGAGGGCCGCGTGCCCCTGCACACGCTCCGCGCGAACATCGACTACGGCTTCTACGAGGCTCGGACCACCTTCGGCCGCATCGGCGTGAAGGTCTGGATCTACAAGGGCGACATCACGAACAAGGAGCTCGCTCGCGAGCAGGCGAACCAGCGTTCGTCGCGCCCCGAGCGTCGTGGCGGCCCGCGTGGCGAGCGCGGCGACCGTGGGGACCGCCGTGGCGGCGACCGCGGCGGCCGTCAGCAGCAGGCCCCGCAGGACGCGCCGGCCGGCGCAGGAGTTGAGGCGTAACCATGCTTATTCCCCGTCGAGTCAAGCACCGCAAGCAGCACCACCCGAAGCGCTCGGGCCAGGCGACCGGTGGCACCAAGGTGTCGTTCGGTGACTACGGCATCCAGGCGCTGACCCCCGCTTACGTGACCAACCGTCAGATCGAGTCCGCTCGTATCGCCATGACGCGTCACATCAAGCGTGGCGGCAAGGTCTGGATCAACATCTACCCGGACCGCCCGCTCACCAAGAAGCCGGCTGAGACCCGCATGGGTTCCGGTAAGGGCTCGCCCGAGTGGTGGGTCGCCAACGTCAAGCCGGGTCGTGTGCTCTTCGAGCTCTCCGGCGTCAGCGAGGACATCGCTCGCGAGGCGCTGACCCGTGCAATCCACAAGCTGCCCCTCAAGGCACGCATCATCAAGCGCGAGGAGGGCGACGCATAATGGCGATCGGTTCCAAGGAGCTCCGTCCGACGGAGCTCGACACCTTCGAGAACGAGCGTCTCGCTGACGAGCTGAAGAAGGCCAAGGAGGAACTCTTCAACCTCCGCTTCCAGTCGGCCACCGGCCAGCTGGAGAGCCACGGCCGTCTCCGTGCCGTCAAGCGCGACATCGCACGCATCTACACCGTCCTCCGCGAGCGCGAGCTCGGCATCCGTGCCACCCCCGCGCCCGTCGAGACCGCCACCAAGGCCAAGAAGACGACGAAGAAGGCTGACAAGCCCGCCGAGTCGACCGAGGCCGTCACCGCCGAGGAGAACTGATGGCGAACGAAGAGAACAACTCCGCCGCCTCGACCCGCGGCTACCGCAAGACGCGTCGCGGCTACGTGACCAGCGACAAGATGGACAAGACCATCGTGGTCGAGGTCGAGGACCGCGTGAAGCACGCGCTCTACGGCAAGATCATCCGTCGCACGTCCAAGGTGAAGGCGCACGACGAGCTCGGCACCGCCGGTGTCGGCGACCTCGTCGTCATCAGCGAGACCCGTCCCCTCAGCGCCTCCAAGCGCTGGCGCCTGGTCGAGATCCTCGAGAAGGCCAAGTAGGCCCCGGCCTGCTTCGGAATAGGAGACAGCAGTGATTCAGCAGGAATCCCGCCTGAAGGTCGCCGACAACACGGGTGCCAAGGAGATCTTGACCATCCGCGTGCTCGGTGGCTCGGGTCGTCGCTACGCCGGTCTCGGTGACGTCATCGTCGCCACGGTGAAGGACGCCATCCCCGGCGGCAACGTGAAGAAGGGTGACGTCGTCAAGGCGGTCATCGTTCGCACCAAGAAGGAGACCCGTCGTCAGGACGGCTCCTACATCAAGTTCGACGAGAACGCGGCAGTGATCCTCAAGGCCGACGGCGACCCGCGCGGTACGCGCATCTTCGGTCCGGTCGGTCGCGAGCTCCGTGACAAGAAGTTCATGAAGATCATCTCGCTCGCGCCGGAGGTGCTGTAAGCCATGGCGAACATCAAGAAGGGCGACCTCGTCCAGGTGATCACGGGCGCCAAGCAGGAGCGCGGCGGCGACCGTGGCAAGCAGGGCAAGGTCATCGAGGTCCTCAAGGACAAGAACCGGGTCGTCGTCGAGGGCGTGAACTTCGTCACGAAGCACGTCCGCGTCGGCCAGACGCAGCGTGGTTCGAAGACGGGCGGCATCGAGCAGCACGAGGCTCCGATCCACGTCTCGAACGTCGCGATCGTCGACCCGAAGACCAAGAAGCCGACGCGCGTCGGTTTCCGCATCGAAGAGGTGGAGAAGGACGGCGTCAAGAAGACCGTCCGCGTCCGCTACGCCAAGAAGTCGGGTGAGAAGCTCTGATGACCGACACGACTGCCGCGCCGGCGACCAAGGTCGAGCCGCGCCTCAAGCAGAAGTACAAGAACGAGATCAAGACCGCTCTCACCGAGCAGTTCGGGTACGCGAACGTCAACCAGGTCCCCGGCCTGGTCAAGGTCGTCGTGAACACCGGCGTCGGCGAGGCGGCTCGTGACTCGAAGATCATCGAGGGGGCCGTCAAGGACCTCACGGCGATCACGGGTCAGAAGCCGGTCGTGACGAAGGCCCGCAAGTCCATCGCGCAGTTCAAGCTGCGTGAGGGCCAGGCCATCGGCGCGCACGTCACCCTCCGTGGTGACCGTGCGTGGGAGTTCATCGACCGCCTCGTCACCCTCGCACTGCCCCGCATCCGCGACTTCCGCGGCCTGAGCGACAAGCAGTTCGACGGCAACGGCAACTACACGTTCGGTCTCACGGAGCAGTCGATGTTCCACGAGATCGACCAGGACCGCATCGACCGCGTGCGTGGCTTCGACATCACCGTCGTGACCACCGCGAAGACGGACGACGAGGGCCGCGCGCTGCTCCGCCAGCTCGGCTTCCCGTTCCGTTCGGCCGACCAGACGGTCTAAGATAGTCCGGGCGTTGCGGGCCGGAGGATTCACGTCCTCCGGCCCGCACGCACGAACACCGGCCGTCGGCGTGAGCCGCCGGCCTCCAGGTCTCCGGGAACCGCTCGGAGACCACCCGATCGCTCAGGTCGGCATTCGTGGAACGGGTGTCGAAACCAGGCGAAGAATGGACGACCATCATGACGATGACCGATCCGGTCGCAGACATGCTGACCAGATTGCGGAACGCGAACTCGGCGCACCACGACGCCGTCTCGCTGCCCAGCTCCAAGCTGAAGAAGAACATCGCCGACATCCTCAAGCGCGAGGGTTACATCAGCGAGTGGAAGATCGAGGACGCCCGCGTCGGGCAGACCCTCACGATCGACCTGAAGTACGGCCCCGAGCGCGAGCGTTCGATCGCCGGCATCAAGCGCGTCTCGAAGCCCGGTCTCCGGGTGTACGCGAAGTCGACGGAGATCCCCCAGGTCCTCGGTGGCCTCGGCGTGGCGATCCTCTCGACCTCGTCGGGACTGCTCACCGACCGTGAAGCCGAGCAGAAGGGCGTGGGTGGGGAAGTCCTCGCCTACGTGTGGTGACCGACAATGTCTCGTATCGGACGTCTTCCCATCGACATCCCCGCCGGCGTGACCGTCTCCGTCGACGGTTCGACCGTTGCGGTCAAGGGCCCGAAGGGCGAGCTCTCGCTCGTCATCGCTGAGCCCATCCAGGCCAAGGTCGAGGAGAACCAGGTCCTCGTCACGCGCCCGGACGACGAGCGCGAGTCCCGTGCCCTGCACGGCCTGACCCGCACCCTCATCGCGAACAACATCGTCGGCGTCACCCAGGGCTACTCCAAGGGCCTCGAGGTCGTCGGCACCGGTTACCGCGTGGCGGCGAAGGGCTCGAACGTCGAGTTCGCGCTCGGCTACTCCCACCCCATCACGGTCGAGCCGCCGGCGGGCATCAGCTTCGCCGTCGAGGGCAACAACAAGCTCACCGTGTCGGGCATCGACAAGCAGGCCGTCGGCGAGGTGGCTGCCAACATCCGCAAGCTGCGCAAGCCCGAGCCCTACAAGGGCAAGGGTGTCCGCTACGCGGGCGAGATCGTGCGCCGCAAGGCCGGAAAGTCAGGTAAGTGATCATGGCTCTCGGTATCCGAGGAAAGAGCAAGTCGGCCGCCAAGGCGCGCCGTCACAACCGTCTCCGCAAGAAGATCACCGGCACCGAGGCGCGTCCGCGTCTCGCCGTCACCCGGTCGTCGCGTCACGTGTTCGTCCAGGTCATCGACGACGCGAAGGGCCACACCCTGGCCAGTGCGTCGACGATGGAGGCCGACCTCCGTTCGTTCGACGGCGACAAGACGGCCAAGGCCCGTCGCATCGGCGAGCTCGTCGCCGAGCGTGCGAAGGCTGCCGGCGTCGAGGCCGTGGTCTTCGACCGCGGTGGGAGCAAGTACGCCGGTCGCGTCGCCGCGATCGCCGATGGTGCCCGTGAAGGAGGGCTGAACCTGTGAGCGACATCGCGAACAACAACGAAGCGGCCGAGACCGAGACCGCTCCTGCGGCCGAGGCGACGACCGAGGCCAAGGCCACGACCGGCAAGGAGGCGGACACCGCCGCCGTCGCCGAGCGTCCGGTCGAGACCGCCGCGGGTTCCGCGTCGAACAACCGCGACAACGCCGACCAGCGCGGCCGTCGTGGCGGCGGGCGTGACCGTCAGCAGGGCCGCGACCGCAACAACCGCGGTGGCGACAGCCAGTTCCTCGAGCGCGTGGTGACCATCAACCGCGTCTCGAAGGTCGTCAAGGGTGGTCGTCGCTTCAGCTTCACGGCGCTCGTCGTCGTCGGTGACGGCAACGGCCTCGTCGGTGTCGGCTACGGCAAGGCGAAGGAAGTCCCCACCGCGATCTCGAAGGGCGTCGAGGAGGCGAAGAAGAACTTCTTCCGCGTCCCCCGCGTCGGCAACACGATCCCGCACCCCACCCAGGGTGAGGCCGCTGCCGGTGTCGTGCTCCTGCGTCCGGCCGCTGCCGGTACCGGTGTCATCGCCGGTGGTCCGGTCCGCGCCGTGCTCGAGTGCGCGGGCATCCACGACGTCCTGAGCAAGTCGCTCGGCTCGTCGAACACCATCAACATCGTGCACGCGACGGTCACGGCGCTGCAGCAGCTCGAGGAGCCCCGCGCCGTCGCCAGCCGTCGTGGCCTCGACGTCGACCGGGTCGTCCCGGCGCGTCTGCTCCAGGCCGAGGCCGCAGCACTGCGTGCCGCGACCGAGAAGGCAGGTGCGTGATGGCGATGCTGAAGATCACGCAGACGAAGTCCGTTATCAGCGAGAAGCAGTACCAGCGCGACACCCTGCGCAGCCTGGGCCTCAAGCGCATCGGCCGTACGGTCCTGCGTGAGGACAACGCCCAGAACCGCGGGTACGTCGCGACGGTCGCGCACCTCGTGAAGGTCGAGGAGGTCGACGCATGAGCGACGAGAAGAACGAGCGGGTCCAGGTGCTGAAGCTGCACCACCTCCGCCCGGCTGCCGGTTCCAAGAAGGACCGCACCCGTGTCGGCCGTGGTGAGGGCTCCAAGGGCAAGACCGCCGGCCGTGGTACCAAGGGCCAGAAGGCTCGTTACCAGGTCAAGGTCGGCTTCGAGGGTGGGCAGATGCCGCTGCACATGCGCACCCCGAAGCTCCGCGGGTTCAAGAACCCGTTCCGTGTCGAGTACCAGGTCGTGAACCTGGACAAGATCGCGGAGCTCTACCCCAACGGTGGCGACGTCACCGTCGCGGACCTGGTCGCCAAGGGCGCCGTCCGCAAGAACGAGAAGGTCAAGGTTCTCGGTCAGGGTGACATCAGCGTGAAGCTCACGGTCTCGGTCGACAAGGTCTCGGCGTCCGCCGCCGAGAAGATCGCGGCTGCTGGCGGCACCGTCTCCCAGTAACCCCCGTCGGCGGCCCGTGCGTTTGCGCACGGGCCGCCGTTACGGTTTCCTTGACAGTGGCCGTCGTCCGACGGCCTGGTCGGCGCTGCTGACCGAACCGTGACGCCCGGTCGGGTCGCGCGGTCCCAGAAGTTCGGAGTCCTCGTGTTCAGAGCGGTCGCGCGCATCATGCGCACCCCAGATCTTCGGAAGAAGATCGGCTTCACCCTCGCGATCATCGCGCTGTTCCGCCTGGGGTCGTACATCCCCGCACCGTTCGTCGACTACGCCGCCGTGCAGAGCTGCCTCGCCAGCGCGTCGTCCTCCGGCGGCCTCTACGACCTGATCAACCTGTTCTCCGGCGGCGCGCTGCTGAAGCTCTCGGTCTTCGCGCTCGGCATCATGCCGTACATCACGTCGTCGATCATCGTGCAGCTCCTGCGCGTCGTGATCCCGCACTTCGACGCCCTCTACAAGGAGGGGCAGTCGGGCCAGGCGAAGCTGACGCAGTACACGCGCTACCTCACGATCGCGCTCGGTGTGCTGCAGTCGACCACGCTCATCACGGTCGCCCGCTCCGGCGCCCTGTTCGGCACGAACGCCTCGGCGTCCTGCTCGTCGATCATCTCGAACGACAGCTGGTACGCGATCATGCTCATGGTCGTCACGCTGACCGCCGGCACCGGCCTCATCATGTGGATGGGCGAGCTCGTCACCGAGCGCGGTATCGGCAACGGCATGTCGCTCCTCATCTTCACGTCGATCGCGGCGCAGTTCCCGTCGGCGCTCTGGGCCATCGAGCAGTCGCAGTCCTTCGAGCTCTTCCTGTTCGTGATCCTCGTCGGCCTGGTGATCATGATGGCCGTCGTGTTCGTCGAGCAGTCGCAGCGGCGCATCCCCGTGCAGTACGCCAAGCGCATGGTCGGTCGTCGCACCTACGGCGGCAACAACACGTACATCCCGATCAAGGTGAACATGGCCGGCGTCGTGCCCGTCATCTTCGCCTCGTCGCTGCTCTACCTGCCGGCCCTGGTCGCGCAGTTCAACCAGCCCTCCGACGGCACCGAGCCGGCCGCGTGGGTGACCTGGATCCAGAACAACCTGACCTCGGGTGACAACTGGTTCTACATGGTCCTGTACTTCCTGCTCATCGTCGGGTTCACGTACTTCTACGTCGCGATCACCTTCAACCCCGAAGAGGTCGCCGACAACATGAAGAAGTACGGCGGCTTCATCCCGGGCATCCGGGCCGGTCGTCCGACGGCCGAGTACCTCGACTACGTCCTGACCCGGGTGACGTTGCCCGGCTCGCTCTACCTCGGTCTCATCGCGCTCATCCCGCTGGCAGCACTGGCGCTGTTCGGCGCGAACCAGAACTTCCCGTTCGGTGGCGCGAGCATCCTCATCATCGTGGGTGTCGGTCTCGAGACCGTGAAGCAGATCGACTCGCAGCTGCAGCAACGTCACTACGAAGGGCTTCTCCGTTGAGCGCACGTCTCATCATCGTCGGACCTCCCGGAGCCGGGAAGGGCACCCAGGCCGGTCGCATCGCGGAGGGCTTCGGCGTCCCCGCGATCTCCACGGGTGACATCTTCCGCAAGAACGTCTCCGAGGGCACGCCGCTCGGGGTGCAGGCGAAGGCGATCATGGACGCCGGCGACTACGTGCCGGACGAGCTGACCAACGAGCTCGTCAAGTCCCGTCTGGCGGAGGCGGACGCCGAGCAGGGCTTCCTGCTCGACGGCTACCCCCGCACCGTCGGCCAAGTGGCGTACCTCGACGCGCTCCTCGCCGAGCAGGGCACCGGGATCGACGCCGTCGTGCAGCTCGTCGCCGACCAGGACGCCCTGGTCGAGCGCCTGCTCAAGCGCGCCCAGGACCAGGGTCGCACCGACGACAACGAGGACACCATCCGTCGTCGTCAGCAGGTGTACACGGAGCAGACGGCGCCGATCGTCGCGGCCTACGCGGAGCGCGGGCTCGTCGTGGACGTCGACGGCCTCGGCGGCATCGACGAGGTCGGCGACCGCATCCAGGCGGCCCTGACGTCCCGCGGGCTCACCGCGGGCGTCTGAGTCCTCGTCGTGCGCCGTCGGAAGCCGTCGATCTACAAGTCCCCCGAGGAACTCCGGGCGATGGTCCGTCCAGGGCTGCTGACCGAGGCCGCCCTCACCGCGGTCCGGGAGGCGCTCCGGCCGGGGGTCACCACGGGTGAGCTCGACGCGATCGCCGAGCGGACGATCCGCGACGGCGGCGGCATCCCGAACTTCCAGCTCGTGCCGGGCTACCGGCACACGCTGTGCGTCTCGGTGAACGACGAGATCGTGCACGGGATCCCCGGCGACCGCGTGCTCCAGCCGGGAGACATCGTGTCGGTCGACGCCGGTGCCGAGGTCGACGGGTGGAACGGCGACAGCGCGTTCACGACGGTGCTGCCCGGTGGTGACGCCCCGCTGGCCGCGGCGCGCCAGACGCTCTCCGACACGACCGAGCGAGCGCTGTGGCACGGCATCGCGGCCCTCGCCCACGCGCGCTCCCTGAACGAGGTCGGCGCGGTCGTCGAGGACGCCGTCGACGAGACCGGTGCGTGGGGCATCGTCGAGGACTTCACGGGGCACGGTATCGGCCGTTCGATGCACGAGGAGCCGCCGGTCTTCAACTACCGGGTCCGCGGTGCGGGTCCGGCGGTGAAGCCCGGTCTGGTGGTGGCGATCGAACCGATGATCACCGCCGGCACGATCGACAGCTCGACGGACGACGACGACTGGACGATCCGCACGCTCGACGGTTCGGACGCGGCGCACTG
Source organism: Curtobacterium sp. NPDC089185 (assembly GCF_040685235.1). Lineage (NCBI taxonomy): Bacteria > Bacillati > Actinomycetota > Actinomycetes > Micrococcales > Microbacteriaceae > Curtobacterium > Curtobacterium sp. NPDC089185. The sequence continues at coordinate 104,090 of NZ_JBFBHK010000002.1, forward strand.
GGAGCACTCGGTCGCCGTGCACGCGGACGGCATCTGGGTCCTGACCGCCACCGACGGCGGGGCCTCCGGCCTCGTGCCGCTCGGCGTCACGCCCGTCCCGATCACGTAGCGCGAGTCCCCCCGGTCGCACCGGCCTGGAGGCGCGCCCCGCCGTGGAACGGCGGGGACCCTCCGCAAGGTGTCAGTTCCCGACCGTGCAGGTCTGCTCGGACGCGGCCTGTCCGGAGATGCTCGACGGCAGCGGCGTCGCGCTCGGAGCGGTCGTCGTCGTCCCGCTGCCGCCCGACCCCGTGCTGCTCGACGGCGCGGTGCCGGTCGCCGGCGACTGGCTCGACGGTGCCGTGCCGGTGGACGGAGCGGTGCCGGTGCTCGGCGTCGGCGTGCTGCCGGCCGTCGGGGACTCCTCCGAGGCCCGCCCGGTCGTCGAGTCGGACAACGACGTCCTCCGGTCCTCCTGCAGCGCCACGTTGAGCGCGTGCGCGGGGTCCGTGGAGACGAGCACGTGCGCGCTGTCCTGCGGGTCGTCGACCACCGGGTACTGCACGAACAGCATGTTCGCCGTGCTCATCCCGCGGAGGGTGGAGGCGAGGCCGACGAGGGTCCGGGTCTGCGCGAGCCCGTCGGAGAGCGTCATGTTGCCGAGGGCGGCGCCGGCGAGCTTGTAGAGCGTGACCGGGTTCGACAGGGTGCCGTCCGAGGTCACCTTGCGCAGCAGGGCGGAGAGGAACACCTGCTGCGAGCTGATGCGGGCGAGGTCGCTCGAGTCGCCCACACCGTGACGGCTGCGCAGGAAGGCGAGGGCGTCCTGCCCGGCGAGGGTGTGCTGCCCGGCCGAGAGCTGGAGGCCGGTGTACGTGTCGTCGATGGGCTTGGCCACGCAGACGTCCACGCCGCCGACGGCGTTCGACATCGAGACGACGCCGTCGAAGGTGATCAGCCCGGCGTAGGGGATCGTGAGGCCGGTCAGGTTCTCGACGGTGTCGACGACGCAGGAGAGCCCGCCGTGGCCGAGGGACTCGTTGAGCAGTTCGCCGTCGGAGGCCGGGTAGGTCGTCCCGGTCTCGGGGTTCGTGCAGGCCGGGATCGGCACCTCGAGGTCGCGCGGGAAGCTCACGGCCGTGAGCTGCTGGTGGTCCTGGGAGATGTGGACGAGGATCGTGACGTCGTTCCGGGCACCCTCGACCTTCTCGTCGGAGTCGAACTGCCCGATCCGGGTGTCGCTCCCGACGATCAGGATGTTCGCGCCGCCCTTGATCGCGGTGATGTCGGCGGTCTTCGCCGTGTCCTGGTCGTCCGAGCTCAGCTCGACCGTGTGCGGTGCCGCGGCGAGCTGCGCGCCGGCGATCGCCGCGACGCTCGTCCCGCTGACCAGGACGACCGCCAGGGCCGATGCCACGAGGCCCAGTGCGGTGCCCCAGCCGCGGTGGCGGCGCAGGCGGCCGTGACGGGCGAGGGGACGGCGTGGTGCGTGGGGCACGGGGACTCCGATCGGTGGTCCGGCGCGGGGGACGGACGTCGATCGCCAGGCTACGGGCGGACCCGGAGCGGGGAACCGGGAAGTCGCCGACGGTCCACTGGGGAACACTCAGCCTCGTGGCGCGCGGCCGGAGGGAGCCGGCACTTGGCAATACCGCCGCCATCACATAGGATCGACCTTTGGTGTGCCATGCCCTTCGGCGTGGCGCCCGACCCGCAGACCGGCTCGGGGATCACACCGGTAATCCAACCAAGCGACAGTGAGGCTATGGCCAAGAAAGACGGCGTCATCGAGATCGAGGGCTCGGTGCTCGAAGCTCTGCCCAACGCGATGTTCCGCGTTGAGCTGACCAACGGACACAAGGTCCTCGCGCACATCTCCGGGAAGATGCGCCAGCACTACATCCGCATCCTCCCCGAGGACCGCGTGATCGTGGAGCTGAGCCCGTACGACCTGACCCGCGGCCGGATCGTCTACCGCTACAAGTGATCCGCGAGCTGGAAAGGAACGGCTCGGCGAACCCGCCGGGCACGAAGCCAGCGAGCACGAGGAAACAACCATGAAGGTCAACCCCAGCGTCAAGCCCATCTGCGAGCACTGCCGAGTGATCCGCCGGAAGGGCCGCGTCATGGTGATCTGCAAGAGCAACCCGCGCCACAAGCAGCGCCAGGGCTGAGCTCCCAGCAGGACCCACAACTCAACACTGAACACGCAGTACCAGATCCCGTGGCTCCGGCCGCGGGGGACACCTCGGGGCGGAGGCCCGGGCACCGGTACTGCGCCAGACCTCCATCGACAACAGGAGCAGCCAGCACATGGCACGTCTAGCAGGCGTCGACATCCCGCGCGAGAAGCGCGTGGAGATCGCACTCACGTACATCTACGGCGTCGGCCGTACCCGCGCGGTCCAGGCACTCGCCGAGACCGGTATCTCCGGTGACATCCGCGTCAAGGACCTGACCGACGACCAGCTCGTCGCCCTCCGTGACTTCATCGAGGGCAACTTCAAGGTGGAGGGTGACCTCCGCCGCGAGGTCGCCGCCGACATCCGCCGCAAGGTCGAGATCGGTAGCTACGAGGGTCTCCGCCACCGTCGTGGTCTCCCGGTGCGTGGTCAGCGCACCAAGACCAACGCGCGTACCCGCAAGGGACCGAAGCGCACCGTGGCAGGCAAGAAGAAGGCCCGATAGGAGATCATCATGGCTACCCCCAAGACTGCCGCGCGCAAGCCGCGTCGCAAGGAGAAGAAGAACGTCGCCGTGGGCCAGGCCCACATCAAGAGCACGTTCAACAACACCATCGTCAGCATCACCGACCCGTCGGGTGCCGTCCTCAGCTGGGCGTCCTCGGGTGCCGTGGGCTTCAAGGGTTCGCGCAAGTCGACGCCGTTCGCGGCGCAGCTCGCCGCCGAGTCCGCTGCGCGTCAGGCGCAGGAGCACGGCGTCAAGAAGGTCGACGTCTTCGTCAAGGGCCCGGGCTCGGGTCGCGAGACCGCGATCCGTTCCCTGCAGGCCGCCGGCCTCGAGGTCGGTTCGATCAACGACGTCACCCCGCAGGCGCACAACGGCTGCCGCCCGCCGAAGCGTCGCCGCGTCTGACGCGAGGAGCAACCGGCCGTTCCCCGCTCGTCCCCTGACCGGGGCGAGCGGGGCCGGCCATTCCTGGTCGTTCGATCGCGGGCGGTGGGCCGTTCCGGTCCGCCCGTCCGCGTGATCACAACTCAACAGACCCGTCGGGGCCCGGTCGGCCCCGTCGTACCGCCGAGTGTCATATAGCGGACACTCCGCCGAAAGGAATCCCACAGTGCTCATTGCACAGCGCCCCACCCTGACCGAGGAGTCGATCTCCGAGTACCGCTCGCGCTTCGTCATCGAGCCGCTCGAGCCGGGCTTCGGTTACACCCTCGGCAACTCGCTGCGCCGCACGCTCCTCTCCTCGATCCCCGGCGCGGCTGTCACCAGCATCCGCATCGACGGCGTCCTCCACGAGTTCAGCACCGTCCCCGGTGTCAAGGAAGACGTCACCGAGATCATCCTCAACATCAAGAGCCTCGTCGTCTCCAGCGAGCACGACGAGCCGATCACCGCGTACCTGCGCAAGCAGGGTGCCGGTCAGGTCACCGCGGCGGACATCTCCGCCCCGGCCGGCGTCGAGATCCACAACCCGGACCTCGTCATCGCGACCCTGAACGACACCGCGCGGTTCGAGCTCGAGCTGACGATCGAGCGTGGCCGCGGCTACGTGTCGGCGACGCAGAACCGTTCCGAGTTCAGCGAAGCCGGTCAGATCCCGATCGACTCGATCTACTCGCCGGTCCTCAAGGTCACCTACCGCGTCGAGGCGACGCGTGCCGGTGAGCGCACGGACTTCGACCGCCTGGTCGTCGACGTCGAGTCGAAGCCGGCGATCACGCCGCGCGACGCCATCGCGTCGGCAGGCCGCACGCTGGTCGAGCTGTTCGGTCTCGCCCGCGAGCTGAACACGGCGGCCGAGGGCATCGAGATCGGCCCCGCGCCGGTCGACGCGGTGCTCTCGAACGAGCTGCAGACCCCGATCGAGGACCTCGACCTGTCGGTCCGCAGCTACAACTGCCTCAAGCGGGAGGGCATCAACACGGTGTCCGAGCTCGTCGCCCTGTCGGAGACGCAGCTCATGAACATCCGCAACTTCGGTCAGAAGTCGGTGGACGAGGTCAAGGACAAGCTCACCGAGCTCGGCCTGTCCCTCAAGGACACCGTCCCCGGATTCGACGGCGCCCACTTCTACAGCGGGTACGACGAGGACGAGTCCAACAACTGACCTCGCGCTCACGCGCACGCGCACCGATGAGTCGGTGCGCACCACCATCACCACTGGAGAACTGACATGCCGAAGCCCACCAAGGGCCCCCGCCTCGGTGGCGGCCCCGCCCACGAGCGCCTGCTCCTGAGCAACCTCGCCAACGCCCTGTTCACGCACGGCCGCATCACCACCACCGAGACGAAGGCCAAGCGCCTCCGTCCCGTCGCCGAGCGTCTCATCACGTTCGCGAAGCGTGGCGACCTGCACGCGCGCCGTCGCGTCATCGCACAGCTGCGTGACAAGTCCGTCGTGCACACGCTGTTCACGGAGATCGCGCCGCAGGTCGAGGACCGCCAGGGCGGTTACACCCGCATCACGAAGCTCGGCTTCCGCAAGGGTGACAACGCGCCGCTCGCCTCGATCGAGCTCGTGCTCGAGCCGGTCTCGGGCGGGCCCGCCCCGGTCAAGCGCGACGCCGCCCCGGCCGCTGCCGCTGCGCCGGTCGCGGACGAGACGCCCGCCGAGGAGACCCCGGTCGACGAGACCGAGACGACCGAGGAGTCCGCTCCCGTCGAGGCCGAGACCGAGACCCCGGCTGCCGCCGAGGTCGAGGCCGACGCCGCTGCCAAGTCGGACGACGCAGCCAAGTAGGTCCAGCACCACCACACGACGGAACCCCCGCGACGCACGTCGCGGGGGTTCCGTCGCGTCCGGAGGCGACCACGGGCGGACGGGAGGCGCGCGCCGGTCGTGCGCAGCGCCTCCCGTCCGCCCTCACAGCCGACCGCGCCTACGGTGATCCCGTCATGGCACGAGCAGAACGGATCACCGGCGCGGGGCGCCGACTGTGGCAGTGGAGCCGCGACTCGGGGACGCAACCGCGCCTGCTCCTCGCGGCCAAGGCCGCGGTCGCCGCCGTGATCGCGTGGACCCTCGCGAAGTACGCGCCCGGCGTCGCCGCCGAGTACCCGTACTACGCACCGCTCGGGGCCATCGTCGCCATGCGGACGACGGTGTTCGCCGGCATCCGCGCGGGCGTGCAGACGCTGGTCGGCATCACGCTCGGCATCCTGATCGCCGGCTTCACGATGCTCGTGGACGCCCCCGGGGTCGTCGCCGTGGCGCTGGTCGTGGGCCTCGGTGTCCTCGTCAGCGGCTTCCGGATCCTCGGCGAGGGGTACTCCTGGGTGCCGATGGCGGCGCTGTTCGTGCTCCTCATCGGAGGCGGCAACGCCGAGGGCTACTCGTTCGCGTACGTCGTGCAGATGGCCATCGGGATCGCCATCGGCCTCGCGGTGAACTTCGCGATCGTGCCGCCGCTGCACTTCTGGGACGCCGAACGTCGCATCGACCAGGTGAACGCGGTGCTCGCGCAGCACCTCGACGACCTCGCGGACGTGCTCGACAAGGGGGAGCCGGACACCGCGGCCTGGGACCGGCAGCAGGGGCGCCTCGACAAGGCGATCGCCGACGTCCGGGACCGGGTCTCGGTGGCGCAGGAGAGTCGTCGGATGAACCCGCGCAGCGCCCTCCGTGGTTCCCGCGCCCGGCTGGCGACGGACGGGGCACGCTTCCGCGCGCTCGAACGGGCGGCCTGGTACACGACGGACCTCACCGAGCTCGTGGCACGGTCCGGTCCGGTGGCCGACAACATCGGCCGGCCGGACCCGGCGTTCGCGGAGCCGATGGCCGGGGCGCTGCGTCAGGTCGCCTGCGTGGTGCGCGGGGACTGCCCGGAGGACGAGGGCGACGAGGCGATCGCACGGCTCGAGGAGGCGCTCGACGCCAGCCGCTCGAACCCGTCGCACGTCACCGTGACGGCGAGTGCGATCGTGGCGCTGCGCGGGATCCTCGAGTCGGAGAAGCGGGCGACGGAGGACGTCGACACGAAGACCGGGCCGTTCGGCCGCTCGACCGGCGGCCACGCTCACTAGGATCGGGCCGTGCCCGTCGCCTCCCGTGTCGCCGTCCTCGGACCGGTCACGGTCGCGGGTCCGGACGGCACCGCGCTCCCGGTACCGGGAGCGCTCGCCCGGTCGTTCCTGACGGCGCTCGTGCTCGCCCCCGGGCACGCCCTCGGCACCGATGCGCTCATCGACGAGCTCTGGGGCGAGGACCGGCCGAAGGGCGCCCGGGCCGCGCTGCAGACCCTCGTCTCGCGCCTGCGCCGCACGACCGCGGACGGCCTGGTCGTCTCGACGAGCACGGGGTACGCACTCGGCGGCGACCCGGACGGCATCGACCTCGTGGCCGCGGAACAGGCCGTGCACGACGCCGACCCGACGACCGTGCGCGACGCCCTGGACCGCTGGCGCGGCAGCCCGGGCGCCGACGTCGACGGCGACCTCGGCACCGCGCTGACCGACCGGGCCGCGACGACCGAGCACGCCCTGCGTCGGCGGCTCGGCGCGCTGCTGCTCGCGGACGGGGACACCGGTGCGGCGGCCACGATCTGGGTCGCCGAGGCCGAGGCGTCGCCCTACGACGACACCGCGGCGGCGGGGGCGATGCGGGCGCTCGACGCGGACGGCCGCACGGCCGAGGCGCTCGCGGTGTTCGCCGCGCACCGGGAACGCCTGGCGGACGGGCTCGGCGCAGACCCGTCCGGCGAACTGGTGCGGCTCAACGCCGAACTGCTCCGGCGGTCCGTGGCCGCCGACGACCCGGTCCGACGGGTCGGCCTCCGCGTCGCGCCGAACGAGCTGGTCGGCCGGCAGGACGACCTCGCCGCGGTCTCGGGGCTCCTCGACGAGCACCGCCTGGTCACCGTGCTCGGCCCGGGCGGACTCGGGAAGACCCGGCTGGCGCAGGCCGTCGCCGGAGCGCTGCCGGCCACCACGGGTGTGGTCGTGTGCGAGCTCGCGCCGATCGGCGACGGGCAGGACCTGCTGCCCGCGCTCGGTGCGCTGCTCGGGATCGCGGAGGTCCGGTCGGCGCGGATGCTCCAGGACGCCGTCGTCACCGACCTGTGGGGCCGCGTGGTCCGGGCCCTCGACGACGGGCCGACGGCGCTCGTCCTCGACAACTGCGAGCACCTGCTGCACGACGTGGCCCGCTGCACCGCCGACCTGCTCGCCGCCGTGCCGGGCCTCCGGGTCCTCACGACCTCGCGGGCACCGCTCGCGATCGCGGGCGAGGTCGTCGCGCCGCTCGGACCGCTGCCGGTCGAGGCCGACGGTGCGGCCGTCCGGCTCTTCACCGAGCGCGCCCGTGCCGCCCGCCCCGGTGCCGTGCTGCCCGTCGACGCGGTGCGCCGGATCTGCACCCGGCTCGACGGCAGCCCGCTCGCGATCGAGCTCGCCGCGGCCCGGATCCGCGGCATGTCCGTCGACGAGGTCGAACGCCGGCTCGACGACCGCTTCGCGCTGCTCCGCGGTGGCGACCGCAGCGCGCCGGAGCGGCACCGCACCCTGCTCGCGGTGATCGAGTGGAGCTGGCGGCTCCTCGACCCGGGGGCGCAGGACCTGCTCACGCGGCTCGCGCTCTTCCCCGACGGCGTGGCGGTCGACGCGGTCGAGGCCGTGGCGGCTCCCGACCGGCGGCCGGACGCGCTCGACGACCTCGCCGAGCTCGTGGAGCAGTCGCTCGTGCAGCTCGTCGAGGTCGAGGGGGAGCCCGTGCGCTACCGGCTGCTCGAGACCGTCCGCGAGTTCGGGGCCGCGCGCCTGGCCGATCGCGGCACGACCGGGACGGTCCGGACGGCGATGACCGCCTGGGGCCGTGCGCTCTCGTCGACGCGGAACGTGTTCGCCCTGGGTGGTCCGCAGCAGCTCGTCGCCTTCACCGAGGTCCGGCGCGAGGCCGACAACCTCGTGACGCTGCTGCGCTGGGCCCTCCGGGCGGACGACGTCCCGACGGTCACGCAGGTGTTCGCCGCACTCGGCGGCTACTGGACCCTGCGCGGGCTGCACCGCGAGGTCGTCGCCGTCGCACCCGACGTCGTCGCGGCGCTGCGGTCCCGCGAGCCGGACCCGGCAGACCGCACGGCCGCCGTCACCGGACTCGTGCTGTGCGGCGCCACCTCGGCGTTCTCCGACCTGCGGACGACCGCACGGGCCGTCTCCGGGCTCCGGCGCCTGCACCGGGTCGGCCGTGCCGACCACCCCGTGGTCGACGCGCTCGCCGAGCTCCTGCTCACCGTCGGACGCCCCGGGCCGGCCACCGCGTTGCTCGCCCGGCTCCGAGACGACCCGGCCCCGGCGCTCGCCTGCCTCGGGAACCTGCTCAGCGCGCCACTCGCCGAGAACGCCGGCGAGCCCGCCGAGGCGCTCCGCTTCGCCCGCCGGGCCCAGGAGCTGTCGCTGGGCACCGGCGACGTCTGGACCACCGGGACCGGTTCGACCACCCTGACGCAGCTGCTCGCACAGTCCGGCCGCTACCGTGAGTCGCTCGCCGCGGCCGTCACCGCACGTGAGCACCTCGAGCTGTTCGGGGCCGAGGACGACCTGTACGAGATCGGCTGGAGCGTCGGGCTCGCATCGGCCGCGGTCGGCGACGTCGAGCGTGCCCGGTCGATCGCCGCGGACCTGCGGCACCGACCGACCGGCGGTCGGGGTGGCTTCGACGACCGGGGCCTCATCGCGGTCCTGGCGGTCGCGATCACCGCCGAGTGCGCCCGCCACGAGGGGGACTTCGCGACGGCCGCCGCCGGGTACACCGAGGCGTGGGACGTCGTGCAGCCCGGCCGGGGGAGCGCCGCGCACTGGGCGCTCATGGCGGGGGCCGCGCGGATCGCGGCGGTGGACGAGGCGGCGGCCCGGTCCGGCGGTGCCGCCACGGGCCTCCCGGCTGCCGAGGCAGCGGTCGCCCGCCGCATCCGGGTCGGGGCCCTCGTCCAGCTGCGCCTGCGGGACGCCCGCCGGGACATGCCGGTGATCGGGACGGCGCTCGCCGGGCTGGCCGTCGCATACGCGCGGACGGGTCGCCCGGCGACGGCGGCGGCGTGCTGGGGCGCGATCAGGAGGATCGGGTCGCGGCAGGACTTCGCGGTCCTCTCCCACGACCGGTTGCGGCGGCTGCTCGTCGAGGTCGTCGGCGAGGCCGCGATGACCGACGCCGAGGCGGCCGCGGCCGGCTGGGACCGTACCGAGGCCGCCTCGCGGGTACGGACGCTGCTCGAGGACGCGCGGTTGCCCGCCTGCGCCCCATGACCACCCGAGCGGTCCGTCAGGCCTTCCGCATGTAGGCCCGGACGGTCAGCGGCGCGAACACCGCGACGATCACCGCGGCGCCCAGCAGGCTGAGCCACAGGTCCCCGCCGATCGTGCCGTGGTTGACGAGGTCGCGCACCGCGGTGATGAGGTGCGAGACCGGGTTGACCTCGGTGAACCAGCGCAGCCAGGCCGGCAGCGTGTCCGTCGGGACGAACGCGTTCGACAGGAAGGTCAGCGGGAAGAGCACGAGGTTGGCGATGCCCGAGACGCTCGAGGCGGTGCGGGCGATGACACCGAAGTAGGCGAAGACCCAGCTGATCGCCCAGGCGACCACGATGACGAGCAGCGCCGCGAGCAGGACCGCACCGAGACCGCCGGCGGGACGCAGCCCCATCACGATCCCGACCACGAAGGTGATCGTCGTCGCGATGGCGTACCGCACGGTGTCGGCGAGCAGGGCACCGGCGAGCGGAGCGATGCGGGCGATGGGCAGCGACCGGAAGCGGTCGAACACGCCCTTGTCCATGTCCTCGCGGAGCTGGACGCCCGTGACGATCGACGACGTGATCGCCGTCTGGACGAGGATGCCGGGGATGATGACGGGCAGGTAGCTGCCGACGTCACCGGAGATCGCGCCACCGAAGATGTACGTGAACATCACGGTGAAGACGATCGGCATGAGCGTGACGTCGAACAGCTGCTCGGGCGTGCGCCGGATCTTCACGAGCCCGCGGTAGGCCATCGTGAACGACTGCCGGACGGTCGCGGCGAGGCCGGTGCCGCCGATGCCGGGACGGGGGGTCACGCGGGGCGACGACGTGGTGGTGGGTGTCGGGGCGAGGGTGGTCATGCGAGGCTCCCTTCGAGCGCGCGCTCGGACTCGGTCTCGGCGTCCGCGGACGCCGGCGAGCCGGTGATGGTGAGGAAGACCTCGTCGAGCGTCGGCTTCTGGACGCTGATCTCGGCGAGGGAGACGCCCGCGTCGCGGAACGACACGAGCAGGTCGGTGACGCGGTCGGGTGCGGTCATCGGGGCCGTGAGACGCGCGCCCTCGGGGCTGACGACCGCGGGGGTGCCGAGCACCCGCTCGACGAGCGCGGCGGCGGTCGCCATCGCGATCGGGTCGGCATCCGCGAGCCGCAGCTGCAACGAGGCCGTGCCGACCGACGACTTCAGTTCGTCGGCGGTGCCCTCGGCGACCACGCGGCCGTGGTCGATCACCGCGATGCGGTCGGCGAGCTGGTCGGCCTCGTCGAGGTACTGCGTGGTGAGCACGACGGTGGACCCCGTCGCGACGAGCTCGCGGATCGTGTCCCACATCTGCGCGCGGGTCCGCGGGTCGAGGCCGGTCGTCGGCTCGTCGAGGAAGATGAGCGGCGGCTGCGCGATGAGGCTCGCGGCCAGGTCGAGCCGGCGGCGCATGCCCCCGGAGAACTTCTTGAGCGGACGCGACGCCGCCTCGGACAGCCCGAAGCGCTCGAGCAGCTCGACCGCCTTGCGCTTCGCGTCGGTGCGGGAGAGCCCGAGCAGTCGCGCGAAGATGACGAGGTTCTCGGTGGCGCTCAGCGTCTCGTCGACGCTGGCGTACTGGCCGGTCACGCCGATCAGGGAGCGGACGGTCTGCGGGTCGCGCCGGACGTCGTGGCCGAAGACGCGGGCCTCGCCGCCGTCCGGCACGAGCAGCGTGGCGAGCATCGAGATGGTGGTGGTCTTGCCGGCGCCGTTCGGGCCGAGCACGCCGTAGACGGTCCCGGCCTCGACCCGGAGGTCGACGCCGTCCACGGCACGGTTCGACCCGAAGGTCTTCACGAGGCCGGTGGCCTCGACCGCGAGGGGTGTGGTGGTCATCGGGAGGTCCTTTCGTCGATGTCGGTGTCGATGGTGCCGCCGGGCGCTCACGCGCCACTGACGCGGCACTGACACGCGCTGACACCGGCGGTCGGCCCCGGTCGGGGCGCGGGGCGGCCGGGAGGCCCTGGTCGCCCCCGGTACGCTCGCTCCCGTGGACGGGACGGACGCGACGGACGGATCGGGTGCTGCGGGCACGGGCACGGGCACGGACGGGGTGCGGCTGCGCCTCGACGTCGCGTACGACGGTGCGGCGTTCTCGGGCTGGGCCCGGCAGCCCGGGCTGCGGACCGTGCAGGGTGCGCTGGAGTCGGCCCTCGCGACCGTGTTCACCCGCTGGGGTGCGCCGCCGCTGCTCACGGTCGCGGGACGCACGGACGCGGGCGTGCACGCCACCGGGCAGGTCGCCCACCTCGACCTGACCGCCGAGCAGTGGGGCGCCCTGACCCGCCCGCGGCGGTCCTCGCCCGACGGGCCGCCGCGCACGTCGCTCGACGGTCTGGTCCGGAGGATCAACGGCATCGCGGCGCCGACGGGCGACGTCGTCGTGCGGCGGGCCTCGGTCGCGCCGGACGGGTTCGACGCGCGGTTCTCCCCGCTCTGGCGGCGCTACGAGTACCGGGTCGCGGACGCCGACGCCCCGCGCGATCCCCGTCGTCGTGGGCACACGCTCTGGCACCCGACGCGTCTGGACCCGGCGGCGATGGAGCGCGGTGCGCTCCGGCTGCTCGGGCTGCACGACTTCGCGACCTTCTGCAAGCCGCGCGAGGGTGCCACGACCATCCGGACGCTGCAGGAGTTCCGCTGGGACCGCGAGCCGGACGGCGTACTGGTGGCGCGCCTCCAGGCCGACGCCTTCTGCCACTCCATGGTGCGTGCGATGGTCGGCGCGACCATCGCCGTGGGGGAGGGCCGCTTCGGCCCGGACCGGCTCGAGGAACTCCGGGTCGCCGAACAGCGCACCAGCGCGTTCGCGGTCGCGCCGGCCCTCGGGCTCACGCTCACCGAGGTCGGCTACCCGGCGGACGACGAGCTCGCGGCACGTGCGACGCAGACCCGTGCGCGCCGGTCGGACGACGAGCCGGGCGCCGGTACCGTCGGGGGATGAGTTCCCGCAGGCCGCGTTCCGTCGTCTCCGTCGGCCCCGGGGTCGTCTTCGTCGAGGGACCGGTGTCGAACTGGGTCGTCCTCGCCGAGGAGGACGGCGTCGCGCTGATCGACGCCGGCTACCCGGCCGACACCGACCTCGTGCTCGACACCGTGCGGTGGGCGGGACACGACCTCGGGGACCTGCGACGCGTCTACGTCACGCACGGGCACGTCGACCACGTCGGCGGCCTCCCCGGGATCCTCGAGCGGTTCCCGCACGTCGAGGTCCTCGCCCACGCGGACGAGCTCGACAACGTCCGCGGGCCCGGGCGGCAGCAGGTCACGCCCGCGGAGATCGGCGGGCGGCTGGCGGCACCCCGGACGCTCCGGTGGCTCGCGCGGGCGATCGGCTCGGACGCGCTGCGACCGGTCACCGTGCCGACCGCGCGGGCGTTCACGGGCGCCGACTTCGCCGAGCGTGCCGTGACCCCGTTCCCCGCCGTCGGGCACACCGCCGGCTCCACGGCGTACCTGCTCCCCGCCGCGGGGGCGATCGTGACGGGCGACGCGGTCGTCACGCACCACGACACGCTCCCGCGGTCCTGGCAGCCCCGGCCGCGGATGATCACGCCGTTCTTCACGGCGGACCAGGACGCGGCGCTCGCGTCGGCGCGGGCGTTGCCGTACCCGGAGGTCGTGCTGCCGGGGCACGGTCCCGCGGTGCACCGGGTCGGGCGCGAGTGGGTGCCGGTCGGCGGCTGACCGTGCCCACGACGGGGGTGGACCGGATCGTTCACCTGCCGGAAACCTGAGCGACCGATCAGGTGTCTAGCGTGGTGCAGTCCCCCTCCTCCTGCCGAAGGTCAGCATGCCCAATCTCCTGCGGCGCACCGTGCTGTGCGCCACGGTCGCTGCGACGCTCGTCGCCGCCCCACTCGTCTCCGTCTCCACCGCCCTCGCGGACCCCGCCGGTACCGGCCTCGTCATCAGCGAGGCGTACCTCAAGGGCGGCAGCGCGAACGCCTTCTACAAGGAGAAGTTCGTCGAGATCACGAACCCCACCGCGTCGCCGGTGTCGCTCGCCGGCTGGTCGCTCCAGTACCGCGCGGCGACCAGCACCGGGAACTTCTCGACGAGCGCGCTCGAGGGCACCGTGCCCGCGAACGGCACGTTCCTGGTGTCGATGACCGGCAACGGTGGCGCGACCGCGGTGGGCGCCGACCTGCCGACCGCGGACGACACCGCCTCGATCAACCCCTCGGGCACCACCGGGACCCTCGCGCTGTCGAACACCACGGCTGCGCTCGCGCTCCCCGCCGGCCCCGTCGCGACGGGTACGCCCGGTGTCGTGGACCTGCTCGGCTACGGTGCGTCGAACACGTACGAGGGTGCAGTCCGGTCCGTGACCGGTGCCAACAACGTGCCGAACGGCCTGACCCGGGCCGGGGCGACGGACACCGACGTCAACGGCACCGACTTCACGGTCACCGAGTCGTTGACCCCGACGAACGCCGCGGGCGAGACGGGCAGCACCACGCCGACCGACCCCGAGCCGACCGACCCCGGCACGCCGGCCGGCCCCGCCGAGGCCGTCACCATCGCGCAGCTGCAGGGCACCGGCACCGCCTCGCCGTACGTCGGCAAGCGGGTCGTCACCGACGGTGTCGTGACCGCGGTCTACGCCACGGGCGGCCTGAACGGCTACACGATCCAGACCGCCGGCACCGGCGGTGCGGTCGACCTCGCCACGCACACCGCGTCGGACGCCGTGTTCGTGTTCTCCGCCGCGACCGCGGGCAGCGTGGCCATCGGTGACGCCGTGCGCCTCACGGGCACGGTCGCCGAGTACAACGGCCTCACCGAGCTCGAGGTCGCCTCGACCGCCGACGTCGAGGAGCTCCCCGCCGCGGGCGTCGTGCAGCCGGTCCCGGCGACGCTGACCCTGCCGCGCACGGACGCCCAGCGCGAGTCGCTCGAGAGCATGCTCGTCGCACCGCAGGGTGACTACACGGTCGCCGACAACTACACGACGAACCAGTACGGCGAGATCGCGCTCGCCGCGGGGGCGAAGCGCCTGATCCAGCCGACCGAGGTCGCCCGCCCGGGCAGCGCCGAGTACGCCGCGGTCGTCGCCGACAACGCCGCGCGCAAGGTCGTCCTCGACGACGGCGCGAGCACGAACTTCCTCAGCGCCGCGAACCAGTCGGTGCCGGTGTCCTGGCTCACCCAGGGCCCGGTCACCGTCGGTGCCGCCGCCACGTTCTCGGAGCCGGTCGTCCTCGACTACCGCAACGACGCGTGGAAGTTCCAGCCGACGACGCCGATCACCGGCGCGACCCCGGCGGCGGACCTGCCCGCAGCGTTCTCGAACGTCCGCACCGCGGCGCCGGAGAACGTCGGCGGGGACCTCAAGCTCGCCGGGTTCAACGTGCTGAACTACTTCCCGACCACGGGCGACCAGCTCACCGGCTGCACGTACTACACCGACCGTGACGGCGACCCCGTGACCGTCCGCGGCGGCTGCGACGCCCGCGGTGCGGCGAACGCCGACGACCTCGCGCGCCAGCAGGTGAAGATCGTGAAGGCGATCAACGCCCTGGGCGCCGACGTCGTCTCGCTCGAGGAGATCGAGAACTCGAAGCGCTTCGGTCAGGACCGCGACGCCGCTGTGGCGACCCTGGTGGCCGCGCTGAACGCCGCGACCGGCCAGGACACCTGGGCGTACGTCCCCTCCCCGGCGAAGGTCCCGGCGAGCGAGGACGTCATCCGTCTCGCGCTCATCTACAAGAAGGACCGGGTCGCACCGGTCGGCGAGTCGACCATCCTCGACGACCCGGCGTTCGTGAACGCCCGGCAGCCCGTCGCCGACGCCTTCCGCCCGCTCGGCGGGACGGCCGCCGACGACTTCCTCGTGATCGCGAACCACTTCAAGTCGAAGGGGTCGGGCACGGGCGAGAACGCCGACCAGGGCGACGGCCAGGGCGCCTCGAACGCCGACCGCGTCCGGCAGGCCCAGGCGCTCGCCGCCTTCTCGACCACCGAGCAGGAGAAGTACGGCACGGACCGCGTGTTCATGCTCGGCGACTTCAACGCGTACAGCGAGGAGGACCCGATGGTCGTCCTGCGTGACGCCGGCTACACGGACCTCGGTCCGGCGAAGGACTCGACCGAGTACTCGTACGTCTTCAGCGGCCTGAGCGGTTCGCTCGACCACGTGCTCGCCTCCCCGGCCGCACTCGCAGCCGTCACGGGCGTGGACATCTGGAACATCAACTCGACCGAGTCGGTGGGCCTCGAGTACAGCCGCTACGACTACAACGTCACGGACCTGTACCGCGACGACGTGTACCGCGCGAGCGACCACGACCCGATCCTGGTCGGCTTCGACCTGGCAGCGGACGAGACCCCGACCCCGGGTGACGGCGAGACCCCGACCCCGGGTGACGGCGAGACCCCGACTCCGGGTGACGGCGAGACGCCCGCTCCGGGTGACGGCGAGACGCCCGCTCCGGGTGACGGCGAGACGCCCGCTCCGGGCAACGGCAACGGCAACGGCACCGGCACCACCCCCGGCGCCGGCCAGACGCCCGTCGCTCCCGCCGGGTCGTCGCTGACCGAGGCGAACCGTGGCAGCATCACCGCGCCGGCCTCGGCCCGTGCCGGCGAGACCATCACGGTCGGTGTCGGCTCGGCGCTCGCCGGGCAGCGGATCTCGGTGTGGCTGTACTCCGACGCGGTGCTCCTCGGCACCGAGGTGGTCGCCGCCGACGGCACCGTCCGCGTGACGATCCCGGTCGGCACGACGACCGGGTCGCACCGCCTCGCCGTCACCGCCGCCGACGGGTCGCTCGTCGGCTGGACCGACATCCGGATCGACCCGGCGACGGGCGAGCTGGCGTTCACCGGCGCGGAGCTCACCGGTGGCCTCGCCACCGCGCTGCTCCTGCTCGCTGCCGGCACCGGGCTGATCGTGACCCGTCGTCGTCGGGCGGCCCGCGCCGCCTGACGCGCTGAACGCACGTCGAACGCGACACCGCACCCGTCGATCGACGGGTGCGGTGTCGCGTTCCCCGGGGTGGTGACCACCGGACGGACGGGAGGCGCGTGGCGGCCCCGCACCGTGCCTCCCGTCCGTCGGTCAGGGGCGTTCGACAAGGCGAGCCGCGTCGGGTAGGCTCTCACCTTGGTCTGTGCGCCCCGTGCGCCGGACAGTCAGATGAGCCCTCCACCGGGCAGTTCCACGAGCATCGCCCGCGGAACACCCACCGGAGCGGGATTCACGGACTCCTCACCTCGACACGAAAGCAGCACTCCTGTGACTCGTACGTTCTCCCCGAAGCCGGCAGACGTCCAGCACGACTGGATCGTCATCGACGCGACCGACGTCGTCCTCGGCCGTCTCGCCACCCACGCCGCGGCGCTCCTGCGCGGCAAGCACAAGGCCACCTTCGCCCAGCACATGGACATGGGTGACTACGTCATCATCATCAACGCGGACAAGGTCGCCCTCACCGGCTCCAAGCTCGCGAAGAAGGTCTACTACCGTCACTCGGGCTACCCGGGCGGCCTCACGGCGACCTCCTACCCGGAGATGCTCGAGAAGCACCCGACCCGCGCCGTCGAGAAGGCGATCCGCGGCATGCTGCCGAAGAACACGCTCGGCCGTGAGCAGCTCGGCAAGCTCAAGGTCTACGCCGGCCCGGAGCACCCGCACGCCGCGCAGCAGCCCAAGGCGTACACCTTCGACCAGGTCGCACAGTAGTTCCGGCCACGACGACTTCAAGGACTGATAAAACTCATGGCTCAGATCGCTGACTCCCTCGACCAGACCCCGGAGAGCTTCACCACCGAGAGCGCGCCCGTCGCGTCCGAGGCCGCTCCCCGCCAGATCCTCAACGTCTCGGGCGGTGCCGTCGGGCGCCGCAAGGAGGCCATCGCGCGCGTCCGCCTCGTCCCCGGTGGCGGCTCCTTCACGGTGAACGGCCGCACGCTCGAGGACTACTTCCCGAACAAGCTGCACCAGCAGCTCATCAACGACCCGTTCAAGGTGCTCGAGCTCCTCGGCGCCTACGACGTCGTCGCCCGCATCACCGGTGGTGGCCCCTCGGGTCAGGCCGGTGCGCTCCGCCTCGCGATCGCGCGTGCGCTGAACGAGATCGACCGCGAGAACAACCGCGCCACCCTCAAGAAGGCCGGCTTCCTCACCCGTGACGCCCGCGTCATCGAGCGCAAGAAGGCCGGTCTCAAGAAGGCCCGCAAGGCGTCGCAGTTCTCGAAGCGCTAGTCGCGCGACGAACCCGATCGCAATGCCGCGTCTGTTCGGTACCGACGGTGTTCGTGGACTCGCCAACGGCGAGCTGACGGCCGCGCTGGCTCTGGGTCTCGCCCAGGCCAGCGCGGCCGTGCTCACGCACGGACACCATGCGGACGCCCGCCGGGCGTCCGGTCGACCGCGCCCCCGTGCGGTCCTGGCGCGCGACCCGCGCGTCTCCGGCGAGTTCCTCGGTGCCGCGGTCGCGGCCGGGCTCGCCTCCGCCGGCGTCGACGTGCTCGACGCCGGGGTCATCCCCACGCCCGCCGCCGCGTACCTGGTGGCGGACATCGACGCCGACTTCGGCGTCATGATCTCCGCGTCGCACAACCCGGCGCCCGACAACGGCATCAAGTTCTTCGCGACGGGCGGCCGCAAGCTGCCCGACGAGGTCGAGGACCGCATCGAGGCGGCCATGCACGACCAGTCCGCGCCCACCCCCACGGGCGGCGAGGTCGGCCGGATCACCCGGTTCGCCGACGCCGAGGACCGCTACGTCGTGCACCTGCTCGGCACGCTGCCGCACCGGCTCGACGGTCTCCACGTCGTGCTCGACTGCGCGAACGGTGCGGCCGCCGGCGTCTCGCCCGAGGTGTTCGTGAACGCGGGTGCCCGCGTGACCCTGATCGGCGCCGAGCCGGACGGCATGAACATCAACGACGGCGTGGGGTCGACGCACATCGACAACCTCGCCCGGGCGGTGCTCGAGCACGGCGCCGACGTGGGCATCGCGCACGACGGCGACGCCGACCGGTGCCTCGCGGTGGACGCCGCGGGCAACGCGGTCGACGGCGACCAGATCATGGCGATCCTCGCGCTGTCGCTGCAGGAGCGCGGCCACCTGAAGGACGACACGCTGGTCGCGACGGTGATGTCGAACCTGGGCCTCAAGCGCGCCATGGCGGACGCGGGCATCACGGTGCTCGAGACCGGCGTCGGTGACCGCTACGTGCTCGAGAAGATGAACGAGGGCGGGTTCTCGCTCGGCGGCGAGCAGTCCGGCCACATCATCTTCAACGACTACGCGACCACCGGCGACGGGGTCCTGACCGGGCTGCACCTGGTTGCCGAGATGGCGCGCACGGGCAAGAGCCTGCAGGAGCTCGCGTCGTGCATGACCGTCTTCCCGCAGGTGCTCCTGAACGTCCGGGGCGTCGACCGCCACGGGCTCGAGGACCAGGGCGTGCAGGACGCGGTCGCCGCGGCCACGGCGGCGCTCGGGGACTCCGGGCGGGTGCTGCTGCGTCCGTCCGGCACCGAGCCGGTCGTCCGCGTGATGGTCGAAGCCGCCTCGCAGGAGGACGCCGAGCGCGTCGCCGAGGAGCTCGCGGACGTCGTGCGTGACCGGCTGGCGATCGCGGCATGAGCGCCGCGCTCCGGCGCGCTGCCGCGGCATCGACGGATGGCGGCGCGGGCTGCTTCCGCACAACCGAACGCACCCCGAACCACGTGATCGCGTGGCGCGGGGTGCTTTCGGTTGCGCGGAGGACCACGGCGTCGCGCCGACGCCCCCGCGTCAGATCTTGCGGAGCAGCACCGACGACACCTTGTGGTTCGCGCCCTTCTTGAGCACGAGGGTCGCCCGGGAGCGCGTCGGCAGCACGTTCTCGAGCAGGTTCGGCTCGTTGATCGCCCGCCACACCTCGGTCGCCGTCCGCACCGCGTCCTCGCGCGACAACGAGGCGAACCGGTGGAAGAACGAGTCGGGGCTCGAGAACGCCTCCTCCTGCAGGGCCAGGAACCGGTCGACGTACCAGGACTCGATGTCCTTCGTCTTCGCGTCGACGTAGATGGTGAAGTCGAAGAGGTCGGAGAGCGCGAGCCGCCCGTGCACCGGCGGCGCGAGCACGTTGAGCCCCTCGACGATGAGGACGTCCGGCTGCCGCACGACGATCTCCGCGTCGGGCACGATGTCGTAGACCAGGTGCGAGTAGAACGGCGCACGGACCTCGGTCGCGCCGCTCTTCACCTGGCTGACGAACCGCAGCAGGGCCCGGCGGTCGTACGACTCCGGGAAGCCCTTGCGGTCCATGATCCCGCGGCGCTCGAGCTCGGCGTTCGGGTACAGGAAGCCGTCGGTCGTGACGAGCTCCACGCGCGGGGTGTCGGGCCAGCGCTTCGTCAGCTCGCGGAGCAGTCGGGCGACGGTCGACTTGCCGACGGCCACCGATCCGGCGACACCGATGACGAACGGTGTCCGACCGGCCCGCTCGCCGAGGAAGCGGCTCGTCTCCGCGTGCAGGTCCCGCGCCCCCGCCGCGTACAGCGTCAGCAGCCGCGAGAGGGGCAGGTAGACCTCCTGGACCTCCTGCATGTCGAGCCGGTCGCCCAGGCCGCGCAGCTGCACGACCTCGGTCTCCGTGAGCGACAGGTGCTCCCTCGGCGCCAGCTGGGACCACTCGTCGCGCGGGATCTCCACGAACGGGGTCGGGTGCGCGACGGCGGTCTCCGTGATCGGCATGGGCACGAGCGTACCGACGGGAGGCGCGGAGCAGGTGAGCGGACGGGCCGCGGTGGTGCGCGCCTCCCGTCCGGGGCACGGTGCCTGTCCGCAGGACGCGACCCGGCACGTGGACCGGAGGTCAGGCGGGCAGGGCCGCCTCGATGGCGGCGACGACCTCGGGGGCGTCCGGCTTCGTGGTGGGACGGAAGCGCGTGACGGAGCCGTCGGGGGCGACGAGGAACTTCTCGAAGTTCCAGCTCACCCGGCCGGCCTTGCCGGAGGCGTCGGGGGTCTCCTTGAGCGCCTGGTAGAGCGGGTGGGCCCCCTTGCCGTTCACCTTGACCTTCTCGGACATCGGGAACGTCACGCCCCACGTGGTCGAGCAGTACTCGTCGATCGCCTCGGACGAACCGAGCTCCTGCAGGAACTGGTTGCTCGGGAAGCCGAGGACGGTGAAGCCGCGCTCGGCGTAGGCCTTCTGCAGGGCCTCGAGCTGCTCGTACTGGGGTGCGAGCCCGCACCGCGAGGCGACGTTCACGACGAGCACCGCCTTGTCGGCGTACTGCCCGAACGTCGTCTGCTCGCCGTGCAGCGTCGTGATCGCGATGTCGTCGAAGCGTCCCATGATCGGAACGTTATCCCCGCCACCCGCGGCTTCGCAGGGTCGGCGGTCAGCCAGACCGTAGGATCGTCCGCATGTGTGGAATCGTGGGCTACGTCGGCACCGGGAGCAGCCAGGAGGTCCTCCTCGGGGGCCTCCGTCGGCTCGAGTACCGCGGTTACGACTCTGCCGGCATCGCCGTCGTCGACCGAACCGGCGACCTGGTCTCGGCGAAGAAGGCGGGCAAGCTCCAGGCCCTCGTCGACGAGCTCGAGGCGCACCCCGTCGCCGACGGTGCCACGGGCATCGGGCACACCCGCTGGGCGACGCACGGCGGTCCGACCGACGGCAACGCGCACCCGCACCTGGCGGACGGCGGCAAGCTCGCCCTCATCCACAACGGCATCATCGAGAACTTCGCCCCGCTGAAGGAGGAGCTCCTCGCCGAGGGTGTGACGTTCGCCAGCGAGACGGACTCCGAGGTCGCGGCGCACCTCGTCGCGCGGTCCTTCCGCGAGACCGGCGACCTGACGGCCGCCATGCAGCAGGCCGTGCAGCGGCTCGAGGGTGCCTTCACGCTCCTCGTCGTGCACGCCGACCAGCCGGGCGTCGTCGTCGGTGCCCGCCGCAACTCCCCGCTCGTGGTCGGCCTCGGCGACGGCGAGAACTTCATGGGCTCGGACGTCGCCGCGTTCGTCGCCTACACGCAGCGCGCGCTCGCGATCGGGCAGGACGAGATCGCCACGATCCGTCCCGAGGGGGTCGAGGTCGTGCACTTCGACGGCAGCCCCGCGACCCCGGACGAGTTCGAGGTCAGCTGGGACGCGTCGGCCGCCGACAAGGGCGGCTGGAGCTCCTTCATGGCGAAGGAGATCAGCGAGGAGCCCGAGGCCGTCGCGAAGACGATCCTCGGCCGTGTGCACGACGGTGCCGTCACGCTGACCGACCTCGACCCGATCGCCGAGCGCCTGCAGCAGGTGGACCGCGTGATCGTGATCGCCTGCGGCACCGCGGCCTACGCCGGGACCCTGGGCAAGTACGCCATCGAGCAGTGGGCCCGCGTGCCGGTCGAGGTCGAGCTCGCGCACGAGTTCCGCTACCGCGACCCGGTGCTCGACGAGCGCACCCTCGTGGTCTCGATCAGCCAGTCGGGCGAGACCATGGACACGCTCATGGCCGTGAAGTACGCCCGCGAGCAGGGCGCGCAGGTGCTCTCGATCTGCAACACGCAGGGCGCGACGATCCCGCGCGAGTCCGACGCCGTGATCTACACGCACGCCGGGCCGGAGGTCGCCGTCGCGTCCACGAAGGCGTTCATCGCCCAGGGCGTGGCGCTGTACCTGCTCGGGCTGCACCTCGCCACGCTGCGCGGGACGCTGACGGCCGAGCAGGTCGCCGAGCAGGTCGCCGAGCTCGAGGGACTCGCGCCGAAGCTGCAGCAGACCATCGACGACGCATCCGGCATCGCCGAGCTGGCGAAGTGGATGGCGGACACCCGGAGCGTGCTGTTCCTCGGTCGCCACGTGGGCTACCCGATCGCGCTCGAGGGTGCGCTCAAGCTCAAGGAGCTCGCCTACATCCACGCCGAGGGCTTCGCCGCCGGTGAGCTCAAGCACGGTCCGATCGCCCTGATCGAGCCCGGGCAGATCGTCTTCGTCATCGTGCCGTCGCCGCGCGACCCGCGCTCGCTGCACCCGAAGGTCGTCTCGAACATCCAGGAGATCCGCGCCCGCGGCGCCCGGGTGATCGCCATCGCCGAAGAAGGAGACGCCGCCGTGCTGCCCTTC
Organism: Curtobacterium sp. NPDC089185; assembly: GCF_040685235.1. Lineage (NCBI taxonomy): Bacteria > Bacillati > Actinomycetota > Actinomycetes > Micrococcales > Microbacteriaceae > Curtobacterium > Curtobacterium sp. NPDC089185. The sequence goes on from NZ_JBFBHK010000002.1 coordinate 126,580, forward strand.
GCCGACGAGGTCCTGCGCATCCCGCTCGCCACGCCGCTGTTCGAGCCGCTGCTCGCCGTCGCGCCGCTGCACATGTTCGGCATGGAGCTCGCCGCCGCCAAGGGCCTCGACGTCGACCAGCCACGCAACCTGGCGAAGTCGGTCACCGTCGAGTAGGTCGGACGTGATCATCGGCATCGGGGTCGACGTCGTCGACACGGAGCGGTTCCGGGGTGTGCTCGAACGCACCCCGGCACTGCGCACCCGGCTGTTCACCCCCGCCGAGCTGCTGCGTGACGGCGAACCGCGTCCGGTGTCGTCGCTCGCCGCGCGGTTCGCGGCGAAGGAGGCGCTCATCAAGGCCTTCGGGTCGAGCGCGGGACTGAGCTGGCAGGAGCTCGAGGTCGTCGCCGACGACCAGCGGAACCCGTCGCTCACCCTGCACGAGGGGGCCCGTCGGGTGGCGGCGGGCCGCGGCGTCACGGACGTCCACCTGTCGCTGTCGCACGACGGCGGCATCGCGACGGCGTTCGTCGTCATCGAAGGGGGGAGCGCATGACCGCGTTCACCGGCATCACGGTCGACCGCGAAGCGTTGATCGCCAACTACGTGACCGTGTCCGAGCGCGTTGCGCCCGCCGGGGTGATCGCGGTCGTGAAGGCGAACGCGTACGGCCATGGTGCGCTCCACGCCGCACGGGCCTTCGTCGACGCGGGCGCCGAGTGGCTCGGGGTCGCGGACGTCGACGAGGGCATCGCGCTCCGCCGCGCCGGGATCGACGAGGGCGTGCGGATCCTCTCGTGGCTGCACGCCCCGGACGAGGACTTCCGCCGGGCTGCGCAGTACGACGTCACCCCGGCGGTCTCGAGCGTGTCCCAGCTCGCTGCGGCAGCCGACTCGGAGGTGCCGGCCGTGCACGTCTGCGTCGACACCGGCCTGAGCCGCAACGGCGCCGTGGAGTCCGAGTGGGCCGAGCTGTTCGCGACCGCCGGACGCATCGCCCGGTCCGGTGGGCGTACGCGCGTCGAGGGGCTCATGTCGCACCTGTCGAACGCCTCGCGCGCGGACGACCTCGACCAGGACGCCGCGCTGCAGCGGGCCCTCGACGGGCTCGCGGCGAACGGCATCGTGCCGGACGTGGTGCACCTCGCCGCGAGCGCGGCGAGCATCGCGGTGCCCGAGACGCGGCACGACGCCGCCCGGGTCGGGCTCGCGCTGTACGGCCTGAGCCCGTTCGCCGACCGCTCGTCCGCCGACCTCGGGCTGCGCCCGGCGATGCGCGTGACCGCCGCCGTGCTCCGGACCGTCCCGGTCGCCGCGGGCGAGGGCGTGAGCTACGGCTACACCTGGCGGGCGGAGACGGACACGCGCCTGGCGGTGATCGGGCTCGGCTACGCCGACGGCTTCGACCGTGACCTCGGCAACCGGGTGTCCGTCCGCATCGGCGACCGTCGCTTCCCCGTCGTCGGACGCGTCGCGATGAACGCCATGCACATCGACATCGGTGACGCGGACGTCCGGGTCGGCGACGAGGCCGTGCTCTGGGGTGACCCCGCCGACGGCGACCCGGCCGTCGAGGAGTGGGCGGCCGCGATCGGCACGATCAACTACGAGGTGGTCGCGAGGGTCGGCCGCAGCGTGGAACGGAGGACGACGTGAACGCGCCGCTGCGCCGGGCCCGGATCGACCTCGACGCGTACCGGTCGAACCTCGACCTGGTCCGCGGGTGGATGGCACCGGTCGAGGTCATGGCGATCATGAAGGCCGACGCCTACGGGCACGGCCTCGAGCCGATCGCCCTCGCCGCCGTCGATGCCGGGGTCCGGTGGATCGGGGTGCTGACGGTGCCCGCGGCGCTGCGACTGCGGTCGATCGGCATCGGCGAGGACGTCCATCTCTTCACCTGGCAGCACGACCCCGGGCTCGACTTCCGGGACGCGATCGACTCGGCGATCGACCTCGGCGTCTCGAACGTCGCCGAGCTGCAGCGGGTCGTCGACGCCGTCGACCAGCGTCCCGCGCGCGTGCACCTCGGCGTCGACTCCGGTCTGCACCGCGACGGCGCGACGGCCGACGTCTGGCCCGACCTGGTGTCCCTGGCCGTGCAGGCGCAGCGTGCCGGTCGGATCGAGGTCGTCGCCGCGTACACGCACCTCGCCGAGTCCTCCGACGACGACGACAGCGCCGCGGTGGCGGTGTTCGACCGGGCCGTCGAGGCGGCGGAGGACCTCGGGCTCGACCTGCCGATGGAGCACGTCGCGGCGTCGCTCGCCGGGCTCGAGCGCAAGGAGTTCCGGAAGGACATGGTCCGGATGGGCGCCAACCTGTTCGGCATCCCCGGTGCCGACGGTGTCTCCGCCGCGGACCTCGGGCTCGAGCCGGTGATGACGCTGACGGCCTCGGTCGCGAAGACGAAGCGCGTGCCCGTCGACACCGGCGTCTCGTACGACTACACGTACCGCACCAGCGCGGAGACGACGCTCGCCCTCGTGCCGGTCGGCTACGCGGACGGTGTCCCGCGCCTGGCGCAGGGGCGGATCGAGGTCACGATCGCCGGCAAGCGGTACCCGATCGCCGGTCGGGTCGCCATGGACCAGTTCCTGGTCGACGTCGGCGACGACGAGGTCCGGGTCGGTGACCCCGTCGTGCTCTTCGGCACGGGGGAGCACGGCGAGATGACCGTCCTCGAGTGGGGCGAGGCGCTCGGCACGATCGGCGAGGAGGTGACGTGCCGCATCGGCGCCCGCGTCCCGCGCGAGGTCGTCGGACACGAGGTCGGCGGGCGCGTCGGCGACTACCTGCGGGAGCAGCCGTGACGGACGCCCCCCGCGTGCTGCTCGACACCACGGTGTCGACGACCGACGAGATGGGCGCGCTCGGCGCCCGGCTCGCCGCGGTCCTGCGTGCCGGGGACCTCGTCGTCCTCACCGGGCCGCTCGGAGCCGGCAAGACGACGCTGACCCGCGGCCTCGGCGCGGCGCTCGGCGCACGCGGACAGGTCTCCAGCCCGACCTTCGTGCTCGCCCGGACCCACCCCACCTCGGCGGGGCCGGACCTGGTGCACGTCGACGCCTACCGCCTGAGCGACCCGGTCGAGCTCGACGACCTCGACCTCGACTGGGACGCCGCGATCGTGGTCGTCGAGTGGGGCCGCGGGTTCGTCGACGGCATCTCCGACGCCGTGCTCGACGTGGAGATCGTCCGCGCGACCGGGGCGGACGCGTCGACGGACGACCTCGACCCGGACGACGTGCCGGACGAGCCCCGGCGGGTCGTCGTCACCGCCACCGGCGCGCGGTGGGCCGACACCGCACTCTGACGGGTCCCGCGGTGGTCACTCGCCGGGAAGGCGAGCGGTCGGATCGATGAAGAAGTCGGCGTAGCTCGGCTCGGCGACGGGGAGCCACCCCACCCGGGCGTGCACGAGCGCCTCGAGTTCGGCGGGCGGGGTCAGCCCGCGACGGCGCCACTGGTCGGGGTCTCGGTGCACGGCGGTACGAGGGGTCCAGGGCATCGGGTGTCCTTCCTGTTCGTGTCGCGTGTGCTCTGCATGTGTCCGGCAGAACATCACCGGAGAGTATTCCTACTCGACCGACGGTGATTCTGCAAACGCTTGCTCACAAACCTGGCGGCGCGGTCCCACCTACGATGGACGGGTGCTCCTCGCCATCGACACGTCCGCCGGTACCTCCGTCGCGGTCGTCGACCCGACGACCGGCCGGACCGTCGCCGAGCGCAGCACCGACGACTCCCGCCGTCACGCCGAGGTCGTCGGGCCGTTCCTCGCCGAGGTCCTCGCCGAGGCCGGGATCACCGGTGCCGACGTCACCGGCGTCGTCGCCGGCACGGGCCCCGGTCCCTTCACCGGGCTGCGCGTCGGCATCGCCGCCGCGCGGACCTTCGCCGCCGCCCTCGGCGTCCCCGTCCTGCCCCTCGTCAGCCACGACGCGATCGCGGCCGACCAGGCCCAGGACGGCCCGTTCGTCGTCCTGACGGACGCGCGTCGGCGCGAGGTCTACTGGAGCGCGTACGACCGGACCGGCACACGGGTGGCGGGTCCGGGACTCGCCAGGCCGGCGGACCTGGACGAGGCGATCCGTGCCTCCCGTCCGGACGCGGTGGGCTGGGACCGGGTGACGGTCGCGACGGTGCCGGCCGGGAGGCTCGGGGCGATCGCCGCAGACCGGCTCGCCTCCGGCGCGCCCTTCGCGGACGACACCCCGCTGTACCTGCGCGACCCCGACGTGACGGTGCCGGGAGCCCCGAAGCGGGTCGTCCGGTGACCGGACCGTCGGCGGACGGACTGCGGATGCGCCGGGCGGTCCCGCAGGACCTCGACGACATCATGTGGCTCGAGCACGCCTCGTTCCCTACGGACGCCTGGTCGGCGTCGCAGATGGCGGGCGAGTTGTGGTCGCCGCACGGGTACTACGTCGTGGTCGAGACCACGGAGGACGGCGCCCCGACGGTCGTCGGCTACGCCGGGCTGTCCTCGCTCGCCGGCAACCCCGTCGCCGACGTGCAGACCATCGCCGTCGCTGCCGAGCAGCGGGGGCGGGGGATCGGCAGGGCGCTCTTCACGGAACTGCTCGACGAGGCCCGTCGGCGCGGGGTGCACGAGGTGTTCCTCGAGGTGCGTGCCGACAACCCCGTCGCGCAGGCGATGTACACGGCGGCCGGCTTCGAGCAGATCGCCGTCCGCCCCCGCTACTACCAGCCGGACGGTGTCGACGCGTGGGTGATGCGGGCGACGCTCGCACCCGCGCCGACCGGCCCCGGACCCATCGGACAGGAGACCCTCGGTGAGCGCGACTGAACCCCTGGTGCTCGGCATCGAGACGAGCTGTGACGAGACCGGGATCGGCATCGTCCGCGGCACCACCCTGCTGGCCAACGTGATCGCGTCGAGCATGGAGGAGCACGCGCGCTACGGCGGGGTCGTGCCCGAGGTCGCGGCGCGGGCCCACCTGGAGGCGATGACCCCGACCCTGCACGAGGCCCTCGAGCGCGCGGGCGTGACGCTCGACGAGCTCGACGCGGTCGCGGTGACCGCGGGACCGGGGCTCGCCGGTGCGCTCATGGTCGGGGTCGGCGCGGCCAAGGCGCTCGCGGTCGCGACCGGCAAGCCGCTGTACGGGGTGAACCACCTCGTCGGGCACGTCGGCGCGGACGTGCTGCGCGCGGACGACACCGCGATCGAGCTGCCGACCGTGGCGCTGCTGGTCTCCGGCGGGCACACCTCGCTGCTGCTCGTGCGCGACCTGGTCGGCGACGTCGAACTGCTCGGCGAGACCATCGACGACGCCGCGGGCGAGGCGTTCGACAAGGTCGCGCGGCTGCTCGGCCTGCCCTACCCCGGCGGCCCGCAGATCGACCGGGCGGCTGCCGACGGCGACCCGACCGCGATCCGCTTCCCCCGCGGCCTCACGCTGCCGAAGGACATGGCGGCGCACCGGTACGACTTCTCGTTCTCGGGACTCAAGACGGCCGTCGCGCGCTGGGTCGAGAAGTGCCGCGACGAGGGCCGCGAGGTGCCGGTCGCGGACGTCGCGGCGTCGTTCCGCGAGGCCGTCGTGGACGTCCTCCTCACGAAGGCGCTCGCCGCGTGCCGGGACACCGGCGTCGACCGGCTGCTGCTCGGCGGCGGGGTCGTCGCGAACGCCCGGCTCCGCGCCGTCGCCGAGGAGCGGTGCGCTGCCGCCGGCGTCGCGCTGCGGATCCCGCCGTTCGACCTCTGCACGGACAACGGCGCGATGATCGCCGCGATCGGTGCGCGTCTGGTGGCCGAGGGGCACGCGCCGAGCGACCTCGGGATCGCCGCCGACTCGACCCTGCCGGTGACGACCGTCCAGGTCTGACCGGCGGGCCCGGCCGGGCTGCCGAGACCGGGCGGAGGCGCTTGTGGGAGGATCCTCTCGGGCGCCGACCGGGCGCCGAGGAGGGGTGGACGGTGTCCGATCAGAACCAGTGGCCGAAGCCGGGCGAGTCGAACGGGTCGCCCGACGGCCAACAGCGCGACGGCCAGCAGCCCGACGCCCGGCACCAGGACGGGCAGCAGTCGGGTGCGTACCAGCCCCCGATGTCGGCGCCGTCGAGCAGCGCGCAGGACCCGTGGTCGCGGTCCGGTCAGGGCACCGCGGCCCAGGGCGTCACCGGCGGCTCCACCGCGCCCCAGGGGCAGCAGGGCCCGTCGTCGTACGGGCAGCAGCCCCAGCCGGGGCAGCAGGCCCCGTACGGGCAGGCGCCGCAGGGCCAGCAGACGCCGTACGGGCAGCAGCCGACGGGCGCGCCCTACGGTCAGGCGGGCGCGAACCCGTACGCGCAGCAGTCCCAGGGCAACCCGTACGCGCAGCCCCAGGGCAACCCGTACGCGCAGCAGCAGGGCGGCAACCCCTACGCCACCGGCGGGTACCAGCCCTACGCGCAGCGTCCGCGGACGAACACGCTGGCGATCCTGTCCATCGTGTTCGCCTACGCGGGCATCATCATCTGGCCGCTCGTCATCCTGTCGAGCCCGGCCGGCGCGATCATGGGCCACATCGCCCTCGGCAAGATCAAGCAGTCCGGTGAGGCCGGCCGCGGCCTGGCGCTCGCCGGGATCATCGGCGGGTGGGTCCTGACCGGGCTGTACGTGCTGTTCGCGGTCGTCTTCATCATCGCGATCGCCTCGTCGCACGGCTACTCCGACTCGTACGACTACGACTCGGGCGCCTTCATCGGCTGACCACTCCGCGAGAACGACAGGACCCCGCGAACGGTTCGCGGGGTCCTGTCGTTCCTGCGGAGGAGACACGGCGACCGACCCGGCAACCGACGCCGGACCCGCACCGTCTCGAAACCCGCGCTGTCTCGCTCCCGCGCCCTACCCGGCCACCCCGGCGAGCCGCTCGCACAGGACCGCGGTGTGCCGTCCCTCCAGGCGGGTGAGCACCAGCGTGACCGACCGGCGCCCCCGCAGCCGCAACCGCTTCCGGAACTGCGCGGGATCGACGTCGACCCCGCGCTTCTTGATCTCCACGGTGCCGACGTCCTCGGCGGCCAGGCGGGCGGCGAGCTGCTTCACGTCGAGCGGCATCGTGTCGAGCACCCGGAACCCCTGTGCGAAGGGTGTCGTGACGGCCCGGTCCGAGGTGACGTAGGCGATCCCGTCCGAGAGCATCCGGCCGTCCAGGGACCGGGCGAGGTCGCCGATGAGCCGGGCGCGGATGACGGCGCCGTCGGGCTCGTACAGGTAGGTGCCGACCGGGCCGACCTCGACGTCCTCCGCGTCGGCGGGACCGGTGAGCTCGGCGATCCCGTGGGCACCGATGACGGTCGCCGCGCGCCGGACGCCGGCGCGGGCGAGCGGGCCCGACCAGAGGACGAGCTCGACGACCTCGCGGTCGACGGAGACCCACTGCGCCTCGAGGGTGTCGGGGATCAGGTCGCGGTCGATGCCCGGGCCGAGCTTCACGCCCGTCGGGGTCGTCGTGGCCGCAGCGAAGACGGTGTCGAGCGAGGGCGACCAGTCGTCCGGGTCGGCGAGGCGCTTCGTGTTCGCGTGCCCGGCCGTCCGACGCGCGGGGTCCATCCACACGCCGTCGACGCGGGACAGGTCGAACTCGGCGGCGTCACCGAGCTCGACGCGCGCGTTCGGCCAGAGCGCCAGGTTGTGCGTCGCCACGGCCGCGGTCACCTCGTCGCGGTCGACCGCCGTGACGTCGAGGTCGAGCGCGGCCATCGCCATCGCGTCTCCGCCGATGCCGCAGCCGAGGTCGGCCACCCGCGTCAGGCCGGCGGCGGCGAAGCGTCCGGCGTGCTGTGCGGCGACCTGCAGCCGCGTCGCCTGCTCGAGTCCGGCCTCGGTGAAGAGCATGCGCCCGGCGAAGTCGCCGAACTTCCCGCGGGCCTTCTGTCGCAGCTTCGCCTGCGTGAGGACGGCGGCCACGAGACCGGGGTCGTGCCCTTCGGCGCGCAGCCGCGAGACCACGCGGACGATCTCGCCCCCGTCCGAGACACCGGGGGTACGGTCGAGCAGGGCCATCCCCTCGGGGGTCAGCAACTGGGCGAGATCGGCGGCTTCCACCCTACGATCCTCGCAGGTCGCCGGGAGCCCGGCCGAGTGCTGGCACTCGGATTGACCGAGTGCCAGACTGTCCCTAGACTCGCGTTGGCACTCTCCTGTGCGTAGTGCCAACCGGTTCCCATCTGTACCGAGTCAGTACCGAGAAAGAAGAGGTCACCGTGGCCGTCACCATCAAGCCGCTCGAGGATCGCATCGTCATCCGCCAGGTCGAGGCGGAGCAGACCACCGCTTCCGGTCTCGTCATCCCGGACACCGCGAAGGAGAAGCCCCAGGAGGGCGAGGTCGTCGCCGTGGGTCCGGGTCGCATCGACGACAACGGCAACCGCGTCCCGCTCGACGTCGCCGTCGGCGACAAGGTCATCTACTCGAAGTACGGCGGCACCGAGGTCAAGTACTCCGGCGAGGACCTGCTCGTCCTCTCGGCGCGCGACGTCCTCGCGGTCATCGAGCACTGAGCTCACGCCCCACGAACGCCCCGTCCGGCTCCCAGCCGGCGGGGCGTTCCTGCGTCCGGTGACGGCCGGGAGGCGCGGTGCCGCTCCGCAGCGTCCGACCGCCTTCCTAGGATGGTTCCGTGAGTGAACCGACGCCGGCCCGACCGGTCCGCAGCGAGGCGTCCGTCGGCGTGGTCCAGGCGATCGTGGCGTACGGCCTCTGGGGCCTCATGCCCCTGCTCTTCGCGGCGATGAGCCCCGCCGGCGCGTTCGAGATCGTCGCCTGGCGCATCGTCTTCGGACTGGTGTTCTGCGCGGTCGCGATCGCCGTCACCCGCTCCTGGCTCCGAACGCGCTCCCTGCTCGCCCAGCGTCGGGTGGTGCTCGTCATGGGCCTCGCCGCGGTGCTCATCCTGGTGAACTGGACCGTGTACGTCGCCGCGACGACGACGGGCCACACGGTCGAGGCGGCGCTCGGCTACTTCATCAACCCGCTCGTGACGATCGCGCTCGGTGTGGTGGTCCTCCGCGAGCGCTTGCGGCCGGCACAGTGGGCGGCGGTCGGCATCAGCGTCGCGGCCGTCGTCGTGATCGCGATCGGCTACGGGCAGGTGCCGTGGATCTCGCTCGTGCTGGCGTTCTCGTTCGGGCTGTACGGCCTCGTCAAGAAGCGCGTCGGCGGGACGGTCGACGCGTTGAGCGGGCTGACGCTCGAGACCGCGTGGCTGCTGCCGATCGCGGTCGGTGCGCTCGTCGTGCTCGGGGTCACGGGACTCGGGGGAGGCCTGACGTTCACGAGCGAGGGGTGGCCGCACGCCGTCGTCACGGTGCTGACCGGCCCGGCGACGGCGGTGCCGCTCCTGCTGTTCGCGTCGTCCGCGCGGCGGGTCAGCCTGTCGACGCTCGGGCTGACGCAGTACCTCGCGCCGGTCCTGCAGCTGCTCGTCGGCGTCGTCGTGCAGCACGAGGCGATGCCGCCCGCCCGGTGGATCGGCTTCGGCATCGTCTGGGTGGCGCTCGTGGTGCTCACGGTCGACAGCTTCGCGGCCGCCCGGGCAGCGCGGCGCCGGACGTCCGCACCTGCGGCGGTCGAGCCGGCCTGACGGAGGCGGGGCGCGCCTCCCGTCCGCCTCGGTGCCCGCGCGCGGTCCGGAGCGCTGTGCCGAGACTCGGCCATGCGGGCAGTTTCGCGGTACCGCGCCCGCGAAACTGTCCGCGGACGCGAGTCTCGCGGGAACGACGTCGGCCCCGGACCTGCGAGAGGTCCGGGGCCGACGTCGAGCGGTGTTACTTCGAGACCGAACCCTGGATCGCGGTCTGGTAGACGGGCTTGTTGTCGCCGTCGAACTTGTAGATGCCGATGTAGGCGCTCGACGGGTCGTTCTTGCTGTCGAACGGACCGATGCCGGACGGGCCGGTGTAGTGGATGTCCTCACCGGAGTCGAGCAGCTTCTTGCAGTCGGCGAAGGTCGAGCACTCGGTGCCGCCGTCCGCACCGGAGACCGCGGCCATGTTGGCCTGGATCGTCCCGGAGTCGGTGCCCTTGCCCTTGACCGCGGCCAGCGCGGCCAGGGTGGTGGCGTCGTAGGACTCGGCCGCGTACGAGTAGTCGGCGAGCTCCTTGCCGGACGACTTCTTGTAGAAGTCCGCCAGGCGCTGCTTCAGCTCGTCCTTCGGGCTCGCACCGGGGATGGTGCCCTGGGCGCCCTCGAGGGTGCCCGGGTCGAAGTCCTTCGAGTAGTCCGCCGTGTTGCCGTCGGACATGTAGATCTTCGCCATGTCGGCGTTCTGCGACTTCAGCTCGGGGATGATCGACTTCGTCTCGTCGAAGGCGAGCACCACGATGGCGTCCGGCTTGGCCGCGAGGGCCGCCGTCACCTCGGACGAGAACGTCGTCTGTCCGGGCGGGAACTCCTGACCCTTGCCCTTGCCGCCGTAGACGACCTGACCGCCCGAGTCCTCGACCGCCTTCTGGACGGTGTCGCGGAGACCCGTGCCGTAGGTGTCGTTGAAGACCAGGAACGCGACCGTGGCGTTGCCGTCACCGGTGATGAGCTGACCGAGCGCCGAGCCCTGGACCGAGTCCGGCGGAGCGGTGCGGTAGTAGTGCGACGAGTAGCCCGACAGGTCGGTCGCGGTGTTCGCCGGCGAGATCTGCACCATGCAGTTGCTCGTCAGCTGGTCGATGACGTTCAGCGTGACGCTGGACGACTCGGCGCCGATGACGACGGGGACCTTGGCGTTGACGAGCTTCGTCGCCGCGGAGCTCGACACGGTCATGTCGTTGCTGTCACCGGAGTCGGTGGCGGGGTCGATGCTGACGTCCTTGTCCAGCACGCCGCCCGCGGCGTTGATGTCCTCGACCGCGAGGCCGACACCGGACTCGGCCGGCGGGTTGAGGTACGACAGCGTGCCGGTGAGCGGCAGGATCGTGCCGATCTTCAGCGCGTCGGTACCGGGGGTGTCGGGTGCCTTGCAGCTGGCTGCCGGGTCCTTCTTCGCACCGCCTGCCGACGCGGAGGAGGTCGACTCGGCGCTGCCGCCGGTGGAACACGCGGCGAGGAGGAGCGCTGCCGCTCCCGCCACTGCCAGTGCCGTGGTGGCACGGGTGGTTCTGGTCATCCGTGGAGCCCTTTCTCTGCGCGGAGGCCCAACCGCATCGGGTCGAGCGCGGTCACCTCCGCGTGGGTTGCCGAGAAAACTAGGGCCGAAGTGTTTCGCGTGTGTGTCCAGGATCGACACCTGGACGTTTCGTTACACACCCGTGACGAAACTGAGCAGGCGCACGGGAAGGCCTGATGAGGAGTCCGTCCGGACGGTCTCCGAGGTCTGGAGCGCTCCCTGGACGGCGCCGGATCCGACGTCCGACGGACCCGTGCGGGCACCCCGCCGGCCGCGCGTACGGTCCCGGGCATGAGCGACGCAGCTTCCGAGACCACGTTCCGTCCGACCCGAGCCATCGTCACCGGCGCCGAGTCCGGCATCGGCAAGGCCACCGCCGTGGCCCTCGCCGCCGCCGGCATGGACGTCGGCATCACCTACCTGTCCGAACCCGAGCGCGCCGAGGAGACCGCCGCGGAGATCCGGCAGGCCGGACGAAGGGCGTTCGTCGCGCAGATCGACGTGACCCAGCTGGACCGGGCCGGTGCGGTCATCGACGACCTCGCGGCGCAGCTCGGCGGCGTCGACGTCATCGTGGCGGACGCCGGGACCGGCGACAACGCCCCCTTCCTCGACATCACCCTCGAGCAGTGGCGGCACACGGTCGCGACGGACCTCGACGGCGCGTTCGTCACGATCCAGGCGGCTGCACGACGCATGGTCGACCAGGGCACCGGCGGGCGGATCATCGGCATCACGAGCGTGCACGAGCACCAGCCGCGGTACGGGTCGAGCGCGTACGACGCCGCGAAGCACGGGCTGGGCGGGCTGCTCAAGACGATCGCGATCGAGCTCGCGCAGCACGGGATCACCGCCAACGCGGTCGCACCGGGGGAGATCGCGACCCGGATGACCGGTGCCGAGGACGAGGACCCGCACACCATCGACCGCCCGGGGGTGCCGCTCGGTCGTCCGGGCAACGCGTGGGAGATCGCGGCCGCGGTGGCGTTCCTGGCCTCGCCGGCGTCGTCGTACATCACCGGGGTGTCCCTGCCGGTCGACGGTGGCATGCTGCAGATGGGCCCGCACGGCGGCAGCCACATCACGAGCGACGACTGGCGGAGCGCGTAGGGGCCGGCGGCGGGCGGGAGGGCGGCCGGGACGCCGTCCGTTCAGCGAGACGCCGTCTGTTCGGCGAGACGCCGTCGGTTCCGGCGGCGTCTCGCCTCTCGGGCGGCGTCCGGCGGTGACGCCGGCGTCTCGGTACACGGACCGCGCGTGCACGTGCTCAACGGACGCGTTCGGCCCAGCCGCGCCCGAGCGGCAGCCCGGCCGCGAGCAGGACCGGTGCGAGGAGCCGCGGTGAGACGGCCTCCCGCATCCCCCACCGGGCGAAGCCGACGACCTGCGGGAGGCGTCGGATCGCGTCCTCGCGGCGCTTCTCCGCCCAGAGGGCTCCGGGATCGTCGTACTTCACTCGACCGTCGAACTCGCCGACCACCCCGGCACCGGGCCACCAGAAGTCGACGCGGAAGCGGCCCGCATCGGTGACGAACCCGTGTTGCAGCACCGGGGCGGCGACGCCGAGGTCGCGCATCGTCACGCGGCTGATCGATTCGCCTGCGGATTCGGACGCCGCATCGGCGAGGTCGAGTGCCGTCCTGGCGACGCGGGACCCCCGGCTGCCGGCACGGACAGTGAACGCGCGCTCGAGTTCGTCGGCTCCGACCTCGCCCCGGCGGAGCACGTGGTCGAGCACGAGGACAGCGTGGGTCAGGGACACCCCGTGGACGATGTCGGCGACCGTCCGCAGGAGGGACGTCGCCGCGATCCCGCCCGTGTCCGCCACGTCCGTCGTCGCGAGCATCCCGGCGTGCCGCACGACTCCGCGACCGACGTGGGTCTTCGTGAGTCCGGGGTCGACGACGTGCAACCGCCAGTCCCAGGTCCCGAGTTCGGGGAGGCCCCAGAGGGCGCCGGCGGACCGGTGCGAGACGACGGCCGGGCGCCGGAGCGCGGTGGCGCGCGCCCGCACGACCAGGCGACGTCGGTCGGGCGCGTCGAGGGCGACCCACTCGCTGCGCTCGACGGCGCTCCCGGGGAAGAGACGGACCGGATCATCGAGGTCGGCGGGCCGCCGAGCGATCACCGGCGGGAGCGAGGAGGTCATGGTGAGCAGCTTGGCGACACCGCTGCGCCGGACGGAGGCCGATGTTCGCAGCTGTGGAGTGCCTCCCGGCCAGCGCTTCGTGTGCAGGACGCCGCGAGACGCACCTGTGAACGCCAGACGCCCCCGCCGCGTCGAGACGGTGCCGGATTCGGTGGCGTCTCGACGCGTCGGGGGCGTCTCAGCGAGCGGGTCAGCCTCGGTAGTTCGGGGCCTCGACGACCATCTTGATGTCGTGCGGGTGCGACTCCTTCAGTCCGGCCGCGGTGATGCGGACGAACTTGCCGCGGGCCTTGAGCTCCGGGACGGTCCGGCCGCCGACGTAGAACATCGACTGCCGCAGCCCGCCGACGAGCTGGTAGACGGCGTTCGCCACCGAGCCGCGGTAGGGCACCTGCCCCTCGATGCCCTCGGGGATGAGCTTCTCGTCCGAGGGGACGTCGGCCTGGAAGTAGCGGTCCTTCGAGTACGAGGTCTTCTCGCCGCGGGTCTGCAGGGCGCCGAGGGAGCCCATCCCGCGGTAGGCCTTGTACTGCTTGCCGCCGACGAACACGAGCTCGCCCGGGGACTCGTCGGTGCCCGCGAGGAGCGACCCGAGCATGACGGTGTCCGCACCCGCGACCAGGGCCTTGGCGATGTCGCCGGAGTACTGCAAGCCGCCGTCGGCGATGACCGGCACGCCGGCCTCGCGCGCGGCGAGCGACGCCTCGTACACGGCGGTGACCTGCGGCACGCCGACGCCGGCGACGACGCGGGTGGTGCAGATGGAGCCCGGGCCGACGCCGACCTTGACCGCGTCGACGCCCGCGTCGATGAGCGCCTGGGCGCCCTGACGGGTCGCGACGTTGCCGCCGATGACGTCGATGCCGGCGAACGACGGGTCGGCCTTCAGGCGACGGACCATGTCGAGCACGCCCTCGCTCTCGCCGTTGGCGGTGTCGACGACGAGCACGTCGACGCCCGCGTCACGCAGGGCCTCGGCACGCTGCCAGGCGTCGCCGAAGAACCCGATCGCGGCGCCGACGCGCAGCCGGCCCTCGTCGTCCTTCGTGGCGTCCGGGTACTTCTCGCTCTTGTCGAAGTCCTTCACGGTGATGAGCCCGCGGAGCTTGCCGTCGGCGTCGACGAGCGGCAGCTTCTCGATCTTGTGCTGCGCGAAGATCGCGACCGCTTCCTCGGGGTCGATGCCCTCGGCCGCGGTGATGAGCGGCGCCTTGGTCATGACGTCGCGGACGAGCGTGGTCGCCATCTCGAACGGGGCGACGAAGCGCATGTCCCGGTTCGTGATGATGCCGACGAGCGTGCCGTCCGACTCGACGACCGGCAGGCCGGAGACGCGGAACTGACCGCACACGGCGTCGACGTCGGCGACGGTGGCGTCGGGGGTGGTCGTGACCGGGTTCGTGATCATGCCGGACTCGGAGCGCTTGACCTTGTCGACGTAGGCGGCCTGGTCCTCGATGGACATGTTGCGGTGCAGGATGCCGATGCCGCCCTGGCGCGCCATGGCGATCGCCATCCGGGCCTCGGTGACGGTGTCCATCGCCGCGGAGAGCAGCGGGACGTGCACGTCGATGCGCTTGGTGAGCCGGGACGTCGTGGACGCCTCGCTCGGGATGACGTCGGTGTGCCCCGGCAGGAGCATGACGTCGTCGTAGGTGAGTCCGATGAATCCGAACGGATCCGGCTGGTCCATGGGTCCCCTTCGTGGGCGAGGTGAAGTGGTCGGCACCGGGGCGCAACGTCGGGTTCCCGATGGGCCATGGTAACGCGCGCGACCCGCCGGCCATTCCGCTGTCCCCCGAGCCGTCGCGGCACGCGGAGCCGCGGTCGGGGCGAGATCCGGTCCCTGAGAGTCCGTGTACCGGCTGGACGGGCGGTTTCGTGCGGATCTGCGCGGGGTCGGTCACGAAAGCAGCACGATTTGTGCAGGAGACGTGCTGGAAACACGGGGGACACAAAAAATCCCTAGGGTCCTCGACTATCCGAACGAGAGGCTCATCCGTGGGTTCCATCACTCCGCCGGGGTCAGCGCTCATGCGCCGACTCCGCCGTGGGGCACCAGGTCGCAACCGCCTGGTCCTCGCCGCAGTACTCTTCCTCGCCTTCCTCGCAACCTTCGCGGTCGACTGGGCAGTGTCGCCCTCGGCCGAGGCGGCGACGAGCGCCCCGTCCGCCAGCAGCACCCCCGCGAGCAGCAGCCCCGCGGGCAGCGGGGCCGCGACCGGGCCCTGCACGGTCAGTCCGACGAACGGCTGCATCCGGGGCACCATCCTCGACTCCGACCGGAAGCCGGCCGCCGGCATCGACGTCGACGTGGCGGGTGCGGGCGGCTTCGCCCAGACCGCGACCACCGACGACTCCGGCCGCTGGTCCGTCTCGGTCACGACCGCCGGGCAGTACACGGTCAGCGTCGACCAGTCGTCGCTGCCGCGGGGGCAGTACCTGACGAACGCAGCCGATGCCGAGCGCAAGGTGAACGCGACGCTCAACGCCAACGTCGGGCAGATCTTCCAGCTCTCCGACCAGCAGGGCGCGACCACCACCGCGGACACGAGCAGCGTCAGCGCCGCCCGCGCCTGGCAGCAGCTCGCGTCGGGCATCCGACTCGGGCTCCTCATCGCCCTGGCCTCGGTCGGCCTGTCGCTCATCTACGGCACGACCGGCCTGTCGAGCTTCTCGCACGGCGAGCAGGTCACGCTCGGCGGTCTCCTCGCCTACGTGTTCGCGAACCAGCTCGGGTGGAACATCTGGGTGACCGGGATCGTGGTCACGCTGCTCTGCGCGGCCACCGGGTACCTGCAGGACGCCGCGATCTGGCGACCGCTGCGGCGTCGGCGGATCAGCCTGACGCAGCTCATGATCGTGACGATCGGGCTCTCGATCGCCGCGCAGTACGCGTTCCAGTACTTCTTCGGCGCCTCGACCGTCCGCATCCAGCAGGGCAACCCGGAGACGGTGACCTTCGCGGGGCTGACGCTGACCGTGCAGTCCTACGTCGCCATGGCGATCGCGCTCGTCGTGCTCGTCGGCACCGGGCTCTTCCTCGCGAAGACCCGCTTCGGCCGGGCCACCCGCGCCGTCTCGGACAACCCGGCGCTCGCCGCGGCGTCCGGCATCGACGTCGACCGGGTCATCCGGTTCGTGTGGACGCTCGCGGCCGGCCTCGCGGGGCTCTCGGGCGTGATGCTCGGCCTGGTCCTCAACGGCGTGAACTGGCAGACCGGCCTCCAGCTGCTGCTGCTCATGTTCGCGTCCGTCACCCTCGGCGGTCTCGGCACGGCCTACGGCGCCCTCGTCGGTTCGATGATCATCGGCATCGTCGTCGAGCTCACGAACCTCGTGCTGCCGGGTGACTTCAAGTACGCCACGGCCCTCGTGATCCTCATCCTCATCCTGCTGTTCCGGCCGCAGGGCATCTTCGGTCGCGCCGAGCGCATCGGCTAAGGGAGCACCGACATGGACTACATCCTCAGCCTGCTGTCGTCACTGACGCAGGAGGCCCTCGCCCCCACCACGGCGGCGTTCGCCCTGGCCGCCATCGGCCTCAACGTGCACTTCGGCCTCACCGGCCTGATCAACATGGGCCAGGCGGCGTTCCTGCTGCTCGGCGCCTACGGCTTCGCGATCTCGATCACGAACGGCCTGCCCTTCGTCATGGCGGTGCTCGTCGCGCTGGCGGTGGCGATCGTCTTCGCGGTCATCCTCGGCATCCCGACCCTGCGGCTGCGCGGCGACTACCTGGCGATCGTGACGATCTCCGGCGCCGAGATCATCCGCATGGTCGGTCGCTCCAGCCTCTTGACGGACACCACCGGCGGTTCGAACGGCATCGCTGGTTCGGCCTACCGCGACCCGTTCAACGCCCTCAGCCCGCTGCCGGACGGCACCACGAGCATCCTGTGGTTCACCTACTCGAACAACGGCGTCAACGGTTGGTGGATCCGCATCGCCGCCTGGGGCCTCGTCGCGCTCTTCACCCTCGTGCTCTTCCTGCTCATGCGCAGCCCGTGGGGTCGTGTCGTGAAGGCCATCCGCGAGGACGAGGACGCCGTGCGGTCCCTCGGCAAGAACGTCTACTCGTACAAGATGCAGGCGCTCGTGTTCGGTGGTGCGCTCGGTGCGCTCGCCGGGGTCATCTACGTCCTGCCGAGCTCCGTGCAACCGGATGCCATGGGCCGCTCGATGACCTTCTTCATCTGGACGGCACTCATCCTCGGTGGTGCCGCGACCGTCTTCGGTCCGGTGCTCGGGGCGATCCTGTTCTTCGTCGTGCGGCTCTTCGTC
Source organism: Curtobacterium sp. NPDC089185 (assembly GCF_040685235.1). NCBI lineage: Bacteria > Bacillati > Actinomycetota > Actinomycetes > Micrococcales > Microbacteriaceae > Curtobacterium > Curtobacterium sp. NPDC089185. Next base: position 144,113 of record NZ_JBFBHK010000002.1, read on the forward strand.
CGCACCCTGGCCGGGGACTTCATCCCCGACTCGATCATGAACGCGCAGCAGGCGGAGCAGTTCTCCTACGTGCTCGTCGGCATCGCGCTCATGCTCCTCATCGTGTTCCGGCCACAGGGACTCCTGGGCAACAAGAAGGAGCTGTCGTTCAGTGTCTGAGACGTACACCCACACGAAGTCCGACCCGATCCTCACGGTCGACGGCGTCACCCGGCACTTCGGCGGCATGACCGCCGTCGACGTCGACCACCTCGAGGTGCAGCGCGGCACCATCACCGCCCTCATCGGTCCGAACGGCGCCGGCAAGACGACGTTCTTCAACCTGCTGACCGGCTTCGACAAGCCGAGCCCCGGCGCGACGACCCGCTTCAACGGCGACACGCTCCAGAAGACGAGCGCGACCCACATCGCGAACAAGGGCATGGTCCGCACGTTCCAGCTCACGAAGGCGCTGAGCCGCCTGACGGTGATGCAGAACATGCTGCTCGGCGCCCGCGACCAGCCGGGGGAGAACTTCTTCGTCGGCCTGGTCCCCGGACTGTGGCGGAAGCGCGAGCGGGAGATCACCGCGAAGGCCGAGGACCTGCTCGCCCGCTTCAAGCTCCTCGAGAAGCAGGACGACTACGCCGGATCGCTCTCGGGCGGCCAGCGGAAGCTCCTCGAGATGGCGCGGGCGCTCATGTCCGACCCGACGATGATCATGCTCGACGAGCCGATGGCGGGCGTGAACCCCGCGCTGACCCAGTCGCTCCTCGGGCACATCCAGTCCCTGCGCGACGACGGCATGACCGTGCTGTTCGTCGAGCACGACATGCACATGGTCCGGCACATCTCGGACTGGGTCGTCGTGATGGCCGAGGGCAAGGTCGTCGCCGAGGGGCCGGCCGACACGGTGATGGACGACCGTGCCGTCATCGACGCGTACCTCGGCGCGCACCACGACACCGACCTGGGCGACGACTCGCTCCTCAACGAGGAGACCTACGAGGAGCTGGCCGAAGAGGTCAAGGAAGAAGACGAGCAGGAGGCGACCCGATGACCGACGCAACGAACGCAGCGGACGCGAGCCGCGCCTCCCGTCCGACGACGGACGCGACGGACGCGACGGGCGCGACGGGCGCGACCGCCACCGCCACCGCAACCGTCGAACCCGTCCTCACCGCGAAGAACCTCGTCGCCGGCTACCTGCCCGGCGTCAACATCCTGAACGGCTGCGACCTCGACTGCTACCCGGGCGAGCTCATCGGCATCATCGGCCCGAACGGCGCCGGCAAGTCGACGCTGCTCAAGGCCCTGTTCGGCCTGGTCTCCATCCGCGAGGGCTCCGTGAGCCTGCAGGGCGAGGACATCACCAACCTCAAGGCGAACAAGCTCGTGCAGGCCGGTGTCGGCTTCGTGCCGCAGACGAACAACGTGTTCCCCTCGCTCTCGATCGAGGAGAACCTGCAGATGGGCCTGTACCTCCGCCCGAAGAAGTTCGCCGAGCGGCTCGAGGTCATCTACGACCTGTTCCCGGTGCTCGGGCAGCGGCGCACCCAGCGGGCGGGCTCCCTGTCCGGTGGTGAGCGGCAGTCGGTCGCGATGGCGCGCGCGCTCATGATGGACCCGAAGGTGCTGCTGCTCGACGAACCCTCCGCGGGGCTGTCGCCGGTGCGGCAGGACGAGACCTTCATCCGGACGCGTCGGATCAACAAGGCCGGGGTGTCGATCATCATGGTCGAGCAGAACGCGCGACGCTGTCTGCAGATCTGCGATCGTGGGTACGTGCTCGACCAGGGGAGGAACGCGTACTCGGGCACCGGGCGTGAGCTCGCCGACGACCCCAAGGTCATCGAGCTCTACCTGGGGACGCTCGCCAAGGACGTCGACTCCGCTCGCTGAGCGGGGTCGGCCCGCGGGTACTGCTGTGGGGGTGGTACCCGCACCCGACGGAGCCGCGCTGGCTGCTGATGCGCCGCGCGGCTCCGTCCTCACGTGACGGCGACGCCGGAGTGTCCGCGAGACGCCTCGATCGGGCCGAGACGTCGCCGGATCTGGGTGCGTCTCGCGCCGTCCGGTGCGTCTCGCGTCGACGCCGGCGTCCCACTGCCGCCACCTGCGCGCGCCCCGGCCTGGAGGCACGGCCCGCCTCCGCCCGTCGGCTAGCGTGACGCCGTGCGCACCCCCGGCCCCCTCGTGCTCGACGCCCTCGTCTGGGTCGTCTTCGCCGTGCTCTTCGTCGGCGCCGCACTCCTGGTGAAGGTCGCGGCCGCCCTGCTCGCCGCGCTCGTCGTGCTCGCGCTCCTGCTCGGCCTGGTCCTGCGGGCGATCCGGAAGCGGCGCGTCCGACCCCCTCGGTGACCGGCGCTGCTGCACCGTCCACCCGTCCCACTCCTGGGGGCCGCCCGCTAGGCTTGCCCGGTGACTGAAGTCGAGATCGGTGCAGGCAAGCGCGGACGTCGGGCGTACGCGTTCGACGACATCGCGGTGGTCCCCTCGCGGCGCACCCGCGACCCGCAGGACGTCAGCGTCCAGTGGTCGATCGACGCCTTCACGTTCGAGGCCCCGATCCTCGCGGCACCGATGGACTCGGTTTCCTCGCCCGCCACGGTCATCCAGATGGGCCGGCTCGGCATCCTCGGCGTGCTCGACCTCGAGGGGCTGTGGACCCGGTACGAGGACCCGACGCCCTTCTACGACGAGATCAGGACGCTGACCGACGGCAACGTCACGAAGCGCATGCAGGAGATCTACGCCGAGCCGGTCAAGGCGGAGCTGATCACCGCGCGCCTGGCCGAGATCCGCGTCGCCGGGGTCCCTGTCGCCGGGTCGCTCAGCCCCCAGCGCACGCAGGAGTTCTCGCAGACCGTCGTCGACGCCGGTGTCGACCTGTTCGTCATCCGCGGCACCACGGTGTCGGCGGAGCACGTGTCGCAGGAGACCGAGCCCCTCAACCTCAAGAAGTTCATCTACGAGCTCGACGTCCCCGTGATCGTCGGTGGTGCCTCGACCTACACCGCGGCCCTGCACCTCATGCGCACCGGTGCCGCCGGCGTGCTCGTCGGCTTCGGCGGTGGTGCGGCGTCCACGACCCGTGCCGCCCTCGGCATCCACGCGCCGATGGCGACCGCGGTGGCGGACATCGCCGGCGCCCGCCGCGACTACATGGACGAGTCCGGCGGCCGGTACGTGCACGTCATCGCGGACGGCGGCCTCGACACCGCCGGCGACGTCGTCAAGGCGATCGCGATGGGCGCGGACGCCGTCATGCTCGGCACCGCCCTGGCCCGCGCCACCGAGGCGCCCGGCGGTGGCTTCCACTGGGGTGCCGAGGCGCACCACCCGGAGCTGCCCCGCGGCCGCCGGGTCGAGGTGGGCACGATCGCCCCGCTCGAGAACGTGCTGAACGGCCCGACCCCGACCTGGGACGGCCGGGCGAACATCGTCGGTGCCCTGCGTCGCTCGATGGCCACCACCGGATACTCCGACGTCAAGGAGTTCCAGCGAGTAGAAGTGGTCGTGGCGCCGTACCACCAGCAGTGACGGTGGCACCCGTGCTCCCGCGCGGGTGACGCCTTCGGTGCCGACCGTGCGCGGAGGCCGGCTCCGTGCGCGCAACCCGCACGGAGGCGACGATGGCCAAGCCAGCCAGCAGCAGCACGCAGACCAGTACGGACGCGACGACCGCGGGTGCCGCGAGCACCGTCCAGGACCCGCAGGAGGACCACGCGGCCCAGGGCAGCGGGGTCGGCTTCGACCCGTCCGCCAAGCTCGGCCCGGACGAGCGCGCCGCGACGATCGAGGCGCTGAAGACCCGCGAGCTCGACGTCCTGGTGGTCGGCGGCGGGATCGTCGGCGGCGGCAGTGCGCTCGACGCGGTCACCCGCGGCCTGAGCGTCGGCATCGTCGAGGCCCGCGACTGGGGCTCGGGCACGTCGAGCCGTTCGTCGAAGCTCGTGCACGGCGGCATCCGCTACCTCGAGCAGCTCAACTTCGCCCTCGTCCGCGAGGCCCTGATCGAACGCGGTCTGCTCCTGCAGCGGATCGCCCCCCACCTCGTGAAGCCCGTGCGCTTCCTCTACCCGCTCAACCACCGCGTGTGGGAGCGCTTCTACATCGGCATCGGCATGGCGATGTACGACGTGTTCAGCTGGTCCGGCGGCCGTCCGCCCGGCGTCCCGCACCACCGGCACCTCAGCCGCAAGCAGGTCCTCCGGAACATGCCGGGTCTGAAGAAGGACGCCTTCGTCGGTGGCATGACCTACTACGACGCCCAGGTCGACGACGCCCGCTACGTCGCGTCGCTCGTCCGGACCGCGGCGTCGTACGGTGCGCTCGCCGCGAGCCGGGTCCGCATCGAGGGCTTCATCAAGGTCGGGGAGCGGGTCGTCGGCGCGCACGCGCACGACATCCAGACCGGCGAGAAGTTCGACATCCGGGCGAAGCAGGTCGTCAACGCGACCGGCGTCTGGACGGACGACACCCAGGCGATGGTCGGCACCCGCGGTCAGTTCAAGGTGCGGGCGTCGAAGGGCGTGCACCTCGTCATCCCGCGCGACCGCTTCCAGTCGAACACGGGCATGATCCTCCGCACCGAGAAGAGCGTGCTCTTCGTGATCCCGTGGGGCCGCCACTGGCTGGTCGGCACGACGGACACCGACTGGAACCTCGACAAGGCGCACCCGGCGGCGACCGCGGCGGACATCGACTACATCCTCGAGCACGTCAACAAGGTCCTCGCGGTCCCGCTGACCCGGGAGGACGTCGAGGGCGTCTACGCGGGCCTCCGACCGCTCCTCGCCGGGGAGTCCGACCAGACCTCGCAGCTGAGCCGCGAGCACGTCGTCGCGCACACCGTGCCCGGCCTGGTGGTCGTCGCCGGCGGCAAGTGGACGACCTACCGCGTGATGGGCAAGGACGCCATCGACGAGGCGGTGGCCGCGATGGACGGCAAGATCCCCGGGTCGACGACCGAGGACATCCCGCTGCTCGGCGCCGAGGGGTACCCGGCCGCGTGGAACCGCCGCAGCCGCACCGCGCGGACGTTCGGCGTGCACAAGGTCCGGATCGAGCACCTGCTGAACCGGTACGGCACGCTCGCGACCGAGGTCCTGCAGCTCGTCAAGGACGACCCGTCGCTCGCCGAGCCGCTGCCCCAGGCGGACGACTACATCGGCGCCGAGGTCGTGTACGCGGCCTCGCACGAGGGTGCCCTGCACCTGGAGGACGTCCTCGCCCGCCGCACCCGCATCTCGATCGAGGCGTGGGACCGCGGTGAGGAGGCAGCCCCGGTCGCGGCGAAGCTCATGGCCGGTGTGCTCGGCTGGGACCAGGAGACCACCGAGAACGAGGTCGCGAACTACCTGAAGCGCGTCGCCGCGGAGCGCGAGTCGCAGCTGCAGCCCGACGACCAGTCCGCCGACCGGGTGCGGCTGGAGGCGCCGGACATCGCGTTCGGCTTCGACGAGGACGACGTCGTGGTCGGCGGCGGCCGCTCCAGCGGCGCGGAGGGCGCGAAGGCGTCCGACGAGCAGGTCGTCGGCGAGAAGACGAGCGAACCGAAGTAGGGACGGACGGACGGGAGGCGCGTGGCGACCCCGCCACGCGCCTCCCGTCCGTCACTCGGTCCCGCTCCGTTCGCGGGGCGCGACCTCGGCGGTTCCTCGCAGCGCTACCCCGCGGCGAGCTGCTGCCGACGTTGCGTGTTGCGGGTCCGGATCATCGTCGCGAACAGCACACCCGGGATCGCGACGAGCGCGGCGAGGCTGGTCAGGTACAGCACGCCGGCCCAGATCGTGTGGGCGGCGCCGTCGGTCGGCCACGAGTCGGCCACGTCCATGCCGAGGAAGAAGCCCGACTGGAACGTCGCGAGCCCTCCGGCGGCGAGGACGCCGAGGTGGAGCACCGCGATGACCGTCGCCGGCAACCGCGATGCGAGCCCGACGGCCGCCGCGGTCACGGCCAACCCGATCCCGATGCCCGCCACCACGATCACCCCGACGACGTCCTGCGTCACGTCGTTGCTGACGTCGACCCGGGCGTAGATCTGCGCCAGCGACCGCCCGGGTACCGCCGCGAGCGGATCGAGCACGAGCGCGTTCACGGCCAGCAGCGCCGCGTACGCCGCGACGACCACCACCCCGACGACGGCGACGACGATGCGGACGGACCCCCGAGTGTTCCCCATGGGACGACCGTAGCGCGCGGAATGCGCCGGACCACCCCGTGGTTATCATCGGGGTACTCACCAAGGGAGCCATCATGGTCGACGTCCATCGCGTCAAACTCCCCGGAGTCGGCGTGCTGCACAGCTTCTACACCGACGACGGTGGCAAGTGCGGTGTCATCACGCACCGGTCGGGGCACTCCGACCTCATCTCGTTCGCCGACGTCTCCGACGGCGCGGACAAGTCCGAGAAGGTCTCGCTGCGCCTGAGCGAGGACGAGGCGCACACCCTCGCCGAACTGCTCGGCGGCACCCGGATCACCGAGGGCCTCGACAAGCTCGACGAGATCCCCGGCCTGTCGATCGACTGGTTCAGCGTCGACTACGAGGACGCCATCGCGGGCAAGCCCCTCGGTGACCTGCACCACTCGGGCTTCATCGGTCTGACCGTCGTCGCCGTCGTGCGCGGCGACAGCGCCAACCCCGCCCCCTCGCCGGACTTCGTCGTGTTCCCCGGTGACACCATCGTCGTCGCCGGTTCGCCCGAGAAGGTCGCCAAGGCGTTCTCCTTCTACCGCAGCGGACAGCTGGCGGCCGCGGCCGCCGAGGCGCCGCCCGGGAGCTAGCCGGTGCACCTGGGTGGTGAGCTGCTGACCATCGGCGGCCTGTTCATCATCGCCTACGTCCTCGGACGCCTGGGCAAGACCATCGGTCTGCCCGCCATCCCGATCTACATGGTGGTCGGGCTCATCGCGAGCCCGCACACCCCCTGGATCGGCCTCAACGTCGAGTCCCACACGATCGAGCTCATCGCGACGTTCGGACTCATCCTCCTGCTCTTCAACCTGGGGTTGGAGTTCGACCAGGAGGAGTTCTACGGCAACGCCGGCAAGCTCCTGGTCTCCGGTGGCACGTACGTCGCGATCAACATGGGCGTCGGCTTCGCCTTCGGGTTCTCGCTCGGCTGGGGCACGCGCGAGGCCCTGATCATCGCGGGCATGACCGCGACGTCGTCGAGCGCGATCGTGACGAAGCTCCTCATCGAGCTGCGACGGCTCGCGAACGACGAGACGCCGATGATCCTCGGGGTCACCGTCATCGAGGACGTGTTCATCGCCGTCTACCTGGCGATCGTGTCCGTGGTGCTCTCCGGTGACACGAACCTCTGGGCGGTCGTCGGCAAGCTCGGGCTGGCGTTCGGCTTCCTCATCGTGATGTTCACGCTCGCCCGGTTCGCCGGCAAGTGGGTGTCGAAGATCTTCGCGACCCGCGACGACGAGCTCTTCACGGTGCTGTTCTTCGGCCTCGCGGTCATGTTCGGCGGCATCGGCGACCTGCTCGGGGTCACGGACGCCATCGGTGCGTTCGTGATCGGCCTGCTCTGCGGCGCGACCCGCTACCGGGACCGCATCGAGCAGCTCGCCCTGCCGATGCGCGACGTGTTCGCGGCCTTCTTCTTCGTGAACTTCGGCCTCGGGCTCGACCTGTCGACGTTCGGCGAGGTGCTCTGGCCCGTCCTCGGCGCGATCGGCATGACCGTCGTGCTCAACGCGGTCGCCGGGCAGCTCGTCGCACGAATGAACGGCTTCGACGTCCAGCAGGGCATCAACACCGCGGTGATCCTGGTGAACCGCGGCGAGTTCGCGCTCATCCTCGCGACGCTGTCGGCTGCCGCCGGCCTGGAGGCGCGGATCACCGCCTTCGCGGGCCTCTACGTCCTCGTGATGGCCGTGCTCGGTCCGCTGCTCGCCGTGAACTCGGACCGGATCGGCCGCCTCGTGGTGCGTCCGGCACGCGTGGCGCGGCTGCGCACGCGCCTGCGCGCACGGCTCGGCCGTGGTGGCGCGAGCCGGCCCGGTGCCGTCCCCGCCGGGCCGGCGCTCGACGAGGCGATCGAGACCGCCGCCGTGGCCGGCGTCGCCGACCAGGACGCCGCCGCTGCTGCGCGCAAGGCCGAGCGTGACCGGCAGTTCGCGGAGGAGTTCGCCCTCGTGGAGGCAGCGGGCAGGGAAGAGCGCGACAATGGGTCACCGGGGCCGACGACGGGCGAACCCGTGACGTCGCCGGTCGAGATCCCCGCCGAGCGTCCGAAGCGCCCGGCCCGCCAGCGCGATCCGGAGTACTGATACAGATGTGGGCCGTAGCCCGACGACCGAGGTGGATCGCGCTGCTCCTGCTGGCGCTCGTGCTCGCGGGGGTGTTCGCGGGGCTCGGCAAGTGGCAGCTCGAGCGGAGCATCGCGAACGGCAAGCCGCTGCCGGAGACGACCGAGACGCGCCGCGACCTCGACGCCGTGACGCAGCCCGGGGCGGGCGCACCCGAGACCATCGCGGGCCAGAAGGTCACCGTCACCGGGACCTTCGTCGCGGGGGACACCACGATCCTGACCGGTCGCTCCGGTGGCGGGACCTACCAGACCATCGGTCACCTGGTCGACGCGCAGAGCGGCGCGAGCCTGCCCGTCGTGATCGGCTGGTCCGATCGACGTGACGCGGCCGTCGCGGGCGGCGACCGCCTGGCCGACGGCGACGAGGTGACGGTCGAGGGACGGTACTACCCGGCGGAGTCACCCGACCAGGACGCCTACACGAAGGGCGAGTTCTCGGCGGTCGCGCCCGCGCGCTTCGTGAACACCTGGAAGGCATTCGACGACCGGATGTACATCGGGTACGTCGTCGCCGACGGCACCACGGCGCAGGCGGCCGACCTCGGCACCATCGCCGACCGTGCCCCGACGCGCGAGATCCAGTTCGACTGGCTCAACCTCTTCTACGCGATCGAGTGGGTCGTCTTCGCCGGCTTCGCCGTGTTCCTCTGGTACCGCTTCGTGAAGGACGCCTTCGAGCGCGAGGAAGAAGAGCGTCGTGAGGCCGCACTCAGCGTCGACGGGGCCCTGGTCGACCGACGGTAGGATGGACCGCATGGCCTTGACCGTCCGCACCCGTGACATCCCCAAGATCCCGGGAGCCGTCAAGTGGTACCGGGTCTCGGCGTACATCACCGGTGTGCTGCTGCTCGCCCTCGTCATCGAGGTCATCATCAAGTACACGCCGCTGCAGCTCGAGATGCAGCTCGGCAACGGACCGTTCTTCGTGCCCAACGGCACGGCGGGCGAGGCCCCCGGCACGTTCAACCTGTCGATCGCGATCCTCATCGCCCACGGGTGGCTCTACGTGCTCTACCTCTTCACCGACTTCCGCCTGTGGAGCATCATGCGCTGGAGGCCGACCCGCTTCCTGCTCATCGCCCTCGGCGGCATCATCCCGTTCATGTCCTTCGTGGTCGAGCACCGCATGCAGAAGCGGGCCATGGACACCTACCACGAGCTGACCGCTGCGCAGCAGCGTGAGAAGGAGGCCGCTCGGTGAGCGAGACCGAACAGCGACCCGTCCTCGTCGTCGACTTCGGCGCCCAGTACGCGCAGCTGATCGCACGTCGTGTGCGTGAGGCGAACGTCTACAGCGAGATCGTCCCGCACTCGATCACGGCGGAGGAGATCCGCGAGAAGGACCCGGCGGCCATCGTGCTGTCCGGTGGTCCCTCGTCGGTCTACGAGGACGGCGCCCCGTCGCTCGACGGCGAGATCCTCGACCTCGGCGTCCCCGTGCTCGGCATCTGCTACGGCTTCCAGGCGATGGCGAAGTCGCTCGGTGGCGAGGTCGCGCACACCGGTCAGCGCGAGTACGGCGCGACCGACGTGACCGTCTCGGGCACCGACAGCGTGCTGCTCGGCGACCAGCCGGCCTCCCAGGTCACCTGGATGTCGCACGGCGACTCGGTGGCCAAGGCGCCGGAGGGCTTCGACGTCCTCGCGTCGAGCGCCTCGACCCCCGTCGCCGCCTTCGCCTCGGACGAGCGCAAGCTCTACGGCGTGCAGTGGCACCCGGAGGTCAAGCACTCCGCGTACGGCCAGGCCGTGCTCGAGAACTTCCTGCACCGCGCCGCCGGGCTCCCCGGCGACTGGAACTCCGCGAACGTCATCGAGGAGCAGGTCGAACGGATCCGCGCGCAGGTCGGTTCGGCACGCGTCATCGCCGGACTCTCCGGCGGCGTCGACTCCGCCGTGGCCGCGGCGATCGTGCACAAGGCCGTCGGTGACCAGCTCACCTGCGTGTTCGTCGACCACGGGCTCCTCCGCGCCGACGAGCGCAAGCAGGTCGAGGAGGACTACGTCGCCTCCACCGGTGTCCGCTTGGTCACGGTCGACGCGGAGCAGCAGTTCCTCGACGCCCTGGCCGGCGTGAGTGACCCCGAGCAGAAGCGCAAGATCATCGGGCGCGAGTTCATCCGCACGTTCGAGGCGGCGGCCGAGGCCCTGGTGCTCGAGGCACGCGGTGACGACGACGCCGGCGAGGTCAAGTTCCTCGTGCAGGGCACGCTCTACCCCGACGTCGTCGAGTCCGGCGGTGGTTCGGGCACTGCGAACATCAAGTCGCACCACAACGTCGGCGGCCTGCCCGAGGACATGACCTTCGAGCTGGTCGAGCCGCTGCGCACCCTGTTCAAGGACGAGGTCCGTGCGGTCGGTCGCGAGCTCGGGCTGCCCGAGGTCATCGTCGGCCGCCAGCCGTTCCCCGGACCGGGGCTCGGCATCCGCATCGTCGGCGAGGTCACCAAGGACCGTCTCGAGCTGCTCCGCGCGGCCGACAAGATCGCGCGCGAGGAACTCACCGCGGCCGGCCTCGACGAGGAGATCTGGCAGTGCCCGGTCGTCCTGCTCGCCGACGTCCGCTCCGTGGGCGTCCAGGGCGACGGCCGCACGTACGGGCACCCGATCGTGCTCCGTCCGGTCTCGTCGGAGGACGCCATGACCGCCGACTGGACGCGCCTGCCGTACGACACCCTGGCGAAGATCTCGAACCGCATCACGAACGAGGTCCCCGACGTGAACCGCGTCGTGCTCGACGTCACGAGCAAGCCGCCGGGGACGATCGAGTGGGAGTGATCACTCCCTGACGCCCCGAGGGCCCGGTACGCACGGCGTGCCGGGCCCTCGTGCGTGCGGGGGCGCTCCGGAACCCCTCGCTCGAGGTTCCACAACTGCGGCATCTCGGCGCTCCGCCCGCCCACTCCTGGAACCGCTACGACGCCTGCGCGGCGAGTCCTGGAACCCGGGGGAGCGGTCCCGGGCGTGCCGGTGAGCGGGCAGGACGTGCCGGACGCCGAGCGGTGCGCACGGCAGCGAGCGGGCAGGACACGCCGCGCGGTCGCCGCCGAGCGGGCGGAGTCCGTCGCTCGGCGGCGCCGAGGGTGACGGATCGGGCCCGCTCGGCGACGGGGAGCGGGGCGGCAGTCTCCCGGGAACGACGAAGGGCCCCGGCGTGTGCCGGGGCCCTTCGGACGAGCGGGTGCGGGTCAGTCGCGGTTGCTCGCGAGCAGGGCGAGGATGCGCAGGATCTCGATGTAGAGCCACACCAGGGTGACGATGAGACCGAACGCCGCCGTCCACGCGTAGATGCGCGGGGCGCCGCGCTGGACACCGGTCTTGATCTGGTCGAAGTCGAGGATCAGCGAGTACGCCGCCATCAGGACCACGAAGACGCCGATCAGGACACCCCACGGGATGCCGAACAGGAAGCTCGGCTCACTGCGGAGCCCCTGCGCCCCGGTGGTCACGCCCGTGAGCATCAGGACCAGGTTGACGAGCGAGAACGCCAGGTACCCGACCATCGCGATGAGGAAGAAGCGGGTGAGCTTCGGCGTGGCCCGGACCTTGCCGGACGAGAACAGCAGCAGGGTCACGGCGAAGACGCCGAGCGTTCCGAAGACCGCCTGCGCGACGATGCCGTCCGACTGCGCGTTGAACGCTGCCGAGATGCCACCGACGAACAGGCCCTCGAAGAACGCGTACGCCAGGACCAGGCCCGGCGACGGCTTCTTCTTGAACGTGTTGACGAGCGCCAGCACGAAGCCGACGATCGCGCCGACGATCCAGACGATGGGCGGCAGGTTCCAGCCGGCGACGGCGCCGACGAGGAGCACGCCGAACGCCAGGAGCGTCTTGACGATGGTGTCCTCGTACGACATCCGGTCGGTGTCGACCGGGTTCGCCGTCGGGCGGTCGTACATGTACTGCAGCTGCTCGGGCGTCATGCCGCCCTGCTGCGGGTACTGCCCCTGCTGTGGGGTGCGTCCCCAGCCCGCCTGCTGCTGACCAGCGCCGGCGCCCCAGGCGCCACGGCCCTGGTCGTTGAAGGCGGGGGACTGGTCGAAACCGGGCTTGAAGGCCATGGTGTCCTCTTCCTTGGAGATTCGAGTCCTCTCAGCCTAGGGGCGCTGCACCGCGGAAGGCTGAGGATTCGCGGCGAGCGGAAGCGGGTCCTGACGGTCCCGACCCGCGGAGCCTACGGGCGTGGTCTGCGTGCGCGCCCCGAGCCGGTGGGGAACCAGCCGACCGTCTGCCGCAGCCGAGGCGGCGGGGTCGGGCCGTGCCTCCAGGCCGGCTCGGGGTCCGTCGGGACCGCAGCGCACCTGCGGGTACAGCCACGAGACCAGGGCGACCGAGATCACCATGAGGAGCAGCCAGGCGACGATCTTCGTCGGTGCGACCGGCTGCCACCCCGCGGCCTGCGCAGGGTAGGACCACGCACCCGCCCAGGTGGCGACGTCCTCCGCGAGCCAGATGAACAGTGCGACCAGCGACATCGCCAGCAGGACCGGCATCCGCAGCGTCGCACGGTGGACGCGCACGTGCATCGTCGTCCGGGCGAACAGCGCCACGACGAGCGCGAGCAGCGGCCAGCGGAGGTCCCACACGAAGTGGTGACCGAAGAAGTTCGCGTAGATGCCCACCGCGACCACCACGAGCAGCCACTGTCGCGGGTACCGGTCGAACCGCAGGTCGAACAGCCGCACGACCCGCACCATGTACGAGCCGACCGCGCCGTACATGAAGCCGGAGAAGAGCGGGACGCCCGCCACGACCAGCCACCCGCCGGTGCCGTACTCCCACGAGCCGACGTGGGTCTTGAAGACCTCCATGACGGTGCCGACCACGTGGAAGACGAGGACGACGCGGAGCTCCCGGACGGTCTCGAGGCCGAACACGAGCATGCCGACCTGCAGTGCGACCGCGGCCAGCGTGAGCACGTCGTTGCGGGCGACCGGCGCCCCGGCCGGCCAGGTGAGGTGCACGACGGCCATCGTGGCGAGCAGCAGCGCCCCGAACGCGCACGCCCAGGCCTGCTTGGCCCCGAACACCAGGAACTCGGTGACGGCGAGCCGGACGGGGCGGTGCGGCTGGTGCCCGGCGTCGAGCAGCCGGCGTGCGGTGCGGTCGATGCGGGCCTCGACGGCGGTGGAGAGGTGTCGGACGGTCACGCCGCCGACGATCCGTGTCCCCGCTGGGAACGGCGCCGTCCGGCTGAGCGGATGTGTCCACAGGTACACCTGCGGGTCACCGGGCGGCAGGAGCGAGCGGCTACGGTCGGCCCATGACGCGCGTGATCGCCCACCGGGGCGCCTCCGGACACCGGCCCGAGCACTCCCGGGGCGCCTACGAACTGGCCGTGGAGCTCGGTGCCGACGCGATCGAACCCGACCTGGTGCCCACGAAGGACGGCGTCCTGGTCCTCCGGCACGAGAACGAGGTGTCCGGGACGACCGACGTCGCAGAGCGTCCGGAGTTCGCGCACCTGCGGACGACGAAGACCGTCGACGGGCAGAGCGTCACCGGGTGGTTCACCGAGGACATGACGTGGGACGAGGTCCGGACGCTCCGGGTCCGGGAGCGCCTGCCCGAGCTGCGACCCGCCTCCGCGGCCCACGACGGTGAGGGGACGGTGCTGCGCCTCGAGGACCTCCTCGGGATCCTCGACGCCGCCCCGCGCGCGGTCGGGCTGGTGGCCGAGGTCAAGCACGCCACCTTCTTCGACCGGGCCGGGTTCCCGATGGCGCAGCTGCTCGACGACGCGCTCGGGGACGCCGGCTGGCGCGGTGACGAGCGCCTGACCGTCGAGTCGTTCGAGAAGACCGTGCTCCGGCGGCTCGGCTCGCGCGGCACGGGTGGTCGGCTCGTGTACCTCCAGGAGGCCCGTGGCAGCGCCGCGGACGAGGTCGCCGCCCACGGGTCGGCGGCTCCGTCGTGGGCCTCGGAACGGACCGACGAGGCGCTCGCCGCGTTCGCCGGGGAGTTCCACGGCATCAGCGTCGACCTGCGGACCCTGATGGCGGGGGCGGACACCGTCTCCGTCGACGATGCGCGGCCGGTGCGGAGCGTGGTCGTCGACCGGGCGCACGCGGTCGGGCTCGCCGTCTACACCTGGACGCTGCGGCCGGAGAACCGGTTCCTGCCGGCTCCGCTGCGGCGCGGGGGCGACGTCGCGGCGCACGGCGACTGGGAGCGGTGGTTCACGTCGGTGGTGCGCACCGGCGTCGACGGGGTGTTCGCGGACCACCCGGACCTGGCGGTGCGGGCGCGGTCACTCGTCGAGGGTGCGACCGGCTGATCCGTCAGCTCCGCACGTCGGCACGCGGCGGGGTCGCCGTCGCGGCACCGCCGCGGTCCGCCACGTGGCGATCGCGGCAGCAGCGGCCGCCGAGAGCGCGATGAGCAGGCGGAGGCCCGGGAGGGGTGCCCAGGCGTGGGACCAGTACGTCTCGAGCAGCCAGACGCAGAGCGCCGCCAGGGCGCCGGCGAGCAGGGCGTGCGCGACGACGTGCACGCCGAGGCGAGCTGCGAAACGAGTCAGCGCCCACCCGAGTGCGTACGTGCACGGGAGCGCCACGATCGCGCCGCCGATGGTCACGAGCCCGGCGACGACGGCGAGGAGGAGGATCGTGAGGGCGAGCGCGGGCGGGCCGTCGGGTGCCCCGATGCCCCCGTCGGCGAGGAAGGACCAGCCGGCCCCGACCGTGATGGTCACGGGCGTCGTGACGAACGACATCCAGCGCCAGCTCCGCTCGACGAGCTCGACGGCATCGCCTGCGGTCCACGTCCTCATGCCGACAGCCTGCACGGGTGGGTGCCAGGCCCCTGCCCTCGCGCCCGGCGCTGTGTCCCCGGACCCACGACCTCGGCAGCTGTCGGGGGCCGCGCCTAGACTGACCCGGTCATGACGATCGTGCTCGACCCCTTCGACCAGTCCCCCGAGCCGGGCGCGGGCAACCGCGCCGGCGGGTACGACGACCCCTTCACCGCGGGTCTCAACCCCCAGCAGAAGGAGGCCGTCGAGTACCGCGGCGAGTCGCTGCTCATCGTGGCCGGTGCGGGTTCCGGCAAGACGAGCGTCCTCACCCGACGCATCGCCCTGCTGCTCGCCAACCGTGAGGCCTGGCCGTCGCAGATCCTGGCGATCACCTTCACGAACAAGGCCGCCGCCGAGATGCGCGAGCGCGTGCAGGCCCTGGTCGGCCAGGCCGCCGAGGGCATGTGGATCTCGACGTTCCACTCGGCGTGTGTCCGGATCCTCCGGCGCGAGGCCGAGCGCTTCGGCTTCCCGCAGTCGTTCACGATCTACGACTCGGCGGACTCGCGGGCGCTGCTCAAGCGGATCATCAAGGAGCTCGAGGCGGACTCGCTCGGGCTGACCGTGGGTGCCGCGGCGTCGAAGATCTCGAAGCTCAAGAACGAGCTGCAGGACATCGACACCTACGCCCGGAACATCAACGTGAACGACCCGCAGGAGGTCATGTTCACCGAGGTGTTCCGGCGGTACACGAACGAGCTGCGTCGCGCGAACGCGTTCGACTTCGACGACCTGATCGGGCAGACGGTCTTCCTGTTCCGCGCCTTCCCCGAGATCGCCGCGCTCTACCAGCGCCGCTTCCGGTTCGTGCTGGTCGACGAGTACCAGGACACCAACCACGCCCAGTACGCCCTGATCCGGGAGCTCACCCGTCCGGTGCCCGTCGAGCAGGTCGACAAGCTCGAGGACGCCGGCCAGCACGTCGAGCGGATGCGCGAGGCCGACGGGTCCATCGCCCCGGCGTCGCTCACCGTCGTCGGTGACTCGGACCAGTCGATCTACGCCTTCCGCGGTGCCGACATCCGCAACATCGTCGAGTTCGAGCGGGACTTCCCGAACTCGAAGGTGATCCTGCTCGAGCAGAACTACCGGTCGACGCAGACCATCCTCGACGCCGCGAACGCCGTCATCGCGAACAACTTCGACCGTCAGGCGAAGAACCTGTTCACCGACGTCGGCGCCGGCGACAAGATCGTCGGCTTCACCGGGTACACCGGCCACGACGAGGCCCAGTTCGTGGCGGACGAGATCCAGCGGCTGCACGAGGAGGGCACGTCCTACCGCGACGTCGCCGTGTTCTACCGGACCAACTCGCAGACGCGTGCGCTCGAGGAGATCTTCATCCGCTCGGCCATCCCGTACCGGGTGCTCGGCGGCACGAAGTTCTACGAGCGCGCCGAGATCAAGGACGCCATGGCGTACCTGATCACCGTCGCCAACCCGGCGGACCCGCTGTCGCTCCGCCGCATCCTCAACGTGCCGAAGCGCGGCATCGGTGCCGTCACCGAGACGGCACTGCAGCGCTACGCCGACGAGCACGAGACCTCGGTGCGCGACGCCCTGCGGCACGCCGACGAGCTCGGCTTCGGCCCGAAGGTGCGGAACGCGATCACGGCGTTCGCCGAGTTGCTCGACTCGGTCTCCGAGAAGGCCCCGACGCAGCCGGTCGTCGACACCCTCACGCAGCTGCTCGACGGCTCCGGCCTGCTCGAGAACCTGCGGAAGTCGCCGGACGCGCAGGACGCCGCACGCGCGGACAACATCGACGAGCTCGTCGCGGTGACGCGCGAGTTCCAGAAGAACAACCCCGAGGGCACGCTGTCCGACTTCCTGACCGAGGTGTCCCTGGTCGCAGCGGCCGACGAGCTCGACGACTCGTCCGGAACGGTCTCGCTCATGACCCTGCACACGGCGAAGGGCCTGGAGTACGACGCGGTCTTCCTCACCGGTGTCGAGGAGGACCTGCTCCCGCACCGGATGTCGGCGAACGAGCCCGGGGGCCCCGCGGAGGAACGCCGGTTGTTCTACGTCGGCATCACCCGTGCGAAGAAGTCGCTCTTCCTGTCGCTGGCGATGACCCGCGCGCAGTTCGGCGACGTCAACGTCGCGATGCCCTCCCGCTTCCTGCAGGAGATCCCCGAGGGCCTCATCGACTGGAAGCAGTCGCCGGGCATGGCGAACAGCCGCGGCGGCACCGAGCCCCGCGCGCTGAACGCCCGTCGCGGCGGGGGCCCTGGCGGCTTCGGCGGTGCGGGCTCCGGCGGTGGTGGCGGGTACCGCGGCGGTGGCGGCTTCGGCGGCGGGTCGTACGACCGTGCGGCCGCTGCGGCGAAGACCCGCCCGAAGACCGAGTGGGCGAACCGGGTGTCCGGGCAGGTCCGCGACAACGGCGACATGGAACTCGTCGCCGGCGATCGGATCAAGCACGTCGACTTCGGCGAGGGCACCGTGTCCGCGGTGACCGGTCAGGGCGCGAAGCGCATCGCCGAGATCGCGTTCGACGCCGCGGGTCGCAAGAAGCTCCTCATCAAGATCGCCCCGATCGAGAAGCTCTAGCGCACCATCCGCACCGCGTCGAGGCCGGTCGGCCCGATCTGCTCGTGCTGCACGGCGCCGTCCCGCCGGAATCCGTTCCGGCGGTAGAAGGCCTCGGCTCGTGGATTGCCCTCGGCGACCCACAGGTACGCGGGTGCCGACCCGACGGCGGCGTCGAGCAGACGCTGCCCAGCGCCGGTGCCGTGCTGTGCGGCAAGGACGTAGATGCCCTCGAGCTCGCGGTCACGCGGGGTGTCACCGCGACCACTGCGTCCTGGTCCCGCGCTGGCCCAGCCGACGACGCTGCCCTCGACGACGGCGACGAGGACGTCGACGGCGGGCTCGGCGATGATGCCGCGCCAGCGTGCCGCTCGGGCCCCCGACGTCGAGCGCCGCGAGGAACTCGGCCGGCAGCAGGTGCGCGTACGCCTCACGCCAGGCCTGCACGTGCACCGCGGCGATCGCGTCGGCGTCCTGCACGTCGGCGGTCCGGACGGTGAGCGCGTGCGGGGTCCCCATCCGTCGACGCTACCGCGGACGTCGGTCCGCGGCTGGTTCGACGGCGCCTCGCACAACTCCGAGCGCGTCGCGCCACGAGAACCCCTGGTTCGACGTGCTTCCCGTTGTGCGGGAGCGCTGCGCACGCGACCCTGCCGAGCGCCAGCACCTACGGCTGCAACCGCGCCACGTCCCACCCGTCGCCCGCGCGGACGTACTGCAACCGCCGGTGCATCCGGTCGCGGCTGCCCTGCCAGAACTCCACCACGTCCGGCTCGAGCCGCCACGCCACCCAGCCCTCGGGTCGCGGCACGTCGTCGTCCGTGTCGGACAGCAGCACGTTCGCGTCGTCGATCAGGTCCTGCAGCGTCCGGGGTTCGAGCACGTCCGACTGGTCGGCGATCGCGGTCGCGGCGCGCGACTTCGGCGAACGGTCGGCGAACAGCGCGTCGGACTCCTCGTCGGACAGCTGCACCGCCCGGCCCTCGAACCGGAGCTGCTGCATGCTCTCGCGCCAGTAGACCTGGAGCGCCGCGTGCGGGTTGTCGGCGAGCTGGCGCCCCTTCGGGCTGAGCGTCGAGGTGCCGAACACGAGGCCGCGGTCGTCGAGCCGCTTGACGTCGACGGTCCGGGCGCTGACCCGGCCGTCCGAGCCGGCGGTCGCCAGCGTCATCGACATGGGCTCGGACACGTCACGGTCGGCGGCACCGTCGAGCCACGCGTGCGCGACGTCGAACGGCGACGCGGGAGGCGCGTCGAACTCGGGCAGGTGCAGGGAGTCGTCACCGGAGAGCGAACTGGACATGGTCCCACCCAACCGCCCCGTCCGCGTCGTCGCTCAGGTTCGGTGCGCGTACCGCGCGGCGGTCCGGTGCATCGCCCGCAGGAGCAGCGGCCCGGGCAGGCGGAGCACCCACCCCGGCACGAGCGCCCGCAGCCCGCGGACGAGCCGGACCACCCGCCGGAAGCGCCGTCGCTCGCGCGGGCCCCACGGGAACCCGTACTGCCGACGCAGGGCCTCCGGCAGCATGCCGACCGTGACGACCCGGACGAGCGGCATCGCCGCACGCACCCACAGCGGCGCGAACCGCGGGTGCAGCAGGTCGCGGACGATCCCGCGGGCGTCGTCGGTCACGCGCAGGGTCGGCAGCGTGCGCTCCCAGTACGCGTCGAAGGCCGCGACCGAGGCGAACCAGCCGTCTGGGGGTACGCGCAGCGCCGTCGCGATCGGGGCGTAGGCCGCGAGCACCCGCTCGGCGTCGTCGGCCGACAGGGGGTCGCCGAAGAGCGCGTGCGCGTCCCGCGCGGAGTCGAAGAGCGTCGCGGCGACCCAGCGCTGGCGGTCGACCTCGTCGGCCCCGGCGACCGTCCGGTGCGCCCGGTCCACGAACGCGGCGGCGACGGCGGTGTCGCGCTCCGTCCCGATGACCACGGCGTAGACGAACATCAGGGTGTGGGCCAGCCGCTGCTGCGGTCGGCGCGCGAAGTCGGAGTGCCGCCGGACGCCCGCCCCGACCACCGGGTCGGCGATCTGCAGCAGGATGGCGCGGCCGCCCGCCGCGACGGGCGTGCTGTCCGCCAGCCAGCGGCGCAGGGCGCGGTCGCCACGGGACGGGGCGCGGTCACCACGGAACAGGGCACGGTCACCACGGGACGGCCGGGAGGCACGGGTCCGGCCCGCCACGGATGCCCGACCGGCCGTCTCCACGCCTCCGCCGACGGGGCGGGGGTGGGGCGCGCCTCCCGGCCGGTGCGTCACGGACGCGGTCCCGACCGTCGCGTGCGGCGGACCGAGGCGGTGTCGGCGACCAGGGCCGCCGCGAGGGCGACCACACCGCCCACCAGGGCGGCGACGAGCCAGCCGGGGCTCGCGACGGTGCCGCTCGCGGCCGCGAGCAGGGTCACGACGAGCCAGATCGCTGGGAGCGGCCAGAGGTGCTTCGTCGCCCCCGTGAGCACGGCCAGCGCGACGCCGGCCACCAGGAGCGGCAGCCACGCGAGGGTCCCGGTGCGCGAACCCGAGTGGGCGGCGGCCGCCACGAGCAGCAGCGACGCCAGGGAGAGCAGCCGGGTCAGCGCGGGCGTGGCCCGGACACGGTCACGGACGCCACGGAGCACGGCCCGATCGTACTGGGCCGTGCTCCGGAGGTGGTGCGGGGGACGCTCAGAGCGGCTTCGTGCCGAGGTCGCCGCCGAGGTCCGGGCGGTCGGTGTCGTCGTCGTGCTCCCAGAGGTCGGGGGATCCCTCGCGGGGTGCGCCACCGGTGGGGCCGTCGTCCGAGCCGTCGCCCGGCTGGGGCTCCACGGTCTCGCCGGCGACGGCGTCGTTCGTGACGGTCTCGAGGGACTCCTCGGACTCGTCGACCTCGTACGGGCCGACGTGTTCGCGGTCCACGTCGTCGTTGCGGCGCTCCTGGGCGTCGAAGTCGTCGACGGGGCTGATGCCGGGGTCGCTCATGGTGCAGTCCTTCCGTGGGTGTCGGGCTCCGGCGTCGTGTCCGGCCGCCGGGCCGTCGGGTCTCCCTGTGTACGCCGTCCGCCTGACGGATCGTCCGGGTCGCGCACTCCCGGGGCGGCTTCGCGTCGTGTTCACCTCGGCGTCACCTGCGGGTCACGATCGCGGGTCACACTCGCCGTGCTCGGGGGAGTGGAGCGCGGTCGCCGACGGGTGGTCGAGCGACCGCGCCTTCCCCCGACCGAGACGCCGGAGCGGCCGGAGCCGCGCGTCAGACGCGCTCGAGCAGGTGCCGCTCCTCGACGTCGGCCAGGCCGAGCGTCTTGTAGCCGGCCGACTCGAAGAACACCGTCAACCGGTCGTCCTCCGTGCTCATCACCGTGCCGCGACCCCACTGGGCGTGCTCGACCGGCGCCTCCGGGGGCCAGGCGTCGTCGTTCGCACCGTCGGCACCGTGGGCGTCCACGTCCCGGGCGGTCCCGGCCGTGCAGGTGTCGCAGTTGCCGCACGGCTCGGCGAGCTCGTCGCCGAAGTACCCGAGCAGGAACTGCCGACGGCAGCCCGAGGTCTCGGCGAAGCGGCGCATCATCGCGATCCGCGACTCCTCGATCTCCTCGCGCTCCTTCGCCTGCGCCTTCGCGAGGCCCGCCGCCGCCTCGGCGTCGCGGGGACCGTCCGGTCGCCGGGTGAGACCGTCCTCGCCGTCGTCGAGCGCACCCGCGTCGACGAGCGCGTTGGCCGCGCGGCCCGCGGTGCGTGCGGCGAGGCCGGAGCGCTCGGCGAGCTCGGAGCGGGCGACCGAGCCCTCGGTGGGGACGGCGTCGAACACGGCGCGGAGGGTGGCCGGACGCGGCGATCCGGACGCGAAGAAGCGTCGGAGGCCGAGGTCCTCGGCGCGGTAGTGCATCGTGGCGAGGCCGACGTCGCCGTCGCGGCCGGCGCGGCCCACCTCCTGGTAGTAGGCGTCGACCGACTCGGGGACGTCGGCGTGCACGACGAAGCGGACGTCGGGCTTGTCGATCCCCATGCCGAACGCGCTCGTGGCGACGACGACGTCGAGCTCGCCGTCGAGGAACTCGTGGTGGACCTGCTCGCGGTCCCGCACCCGCAGACCGGCGTGGTACGGCTTGGCCCGGCGGCCGCTCTCGACGAGCTCGTCCGCGTAGACCAGGGTCTCGGCGCGGGTCGCGACGTAGACGATGCCGACGCCCTCGAGCCCGGCGACCTGCTCGACGACGGCCTCGTGCTTCGACTCGTCGTCGCTGTGCCGGACGACCTCGAAGCGCAGGTTCGGCCGGTCGAAGCCGGTCGCGACGACGAGCGGGTCGCGCATGCCGAGCCGCTCGACGATCTCGGTGCGGACCGGCGTCGACCCGGTCGCGGTCATCGCGAGCACCGGCGGGCGCCCGAGCCGCTCGACGACCTCGCCGAGCACGAGGTAGTCCGGGCGGAAGTCGTGCCCCCAGCTCGACACGCAGTGCGCCTCGTCGACGGTGACGAGCGCGACGCCGGCGTCCCGCAGCTTCTCGACGACCTCGTCCTTCGCCAGCTGCTCGGGGGCCAGGAACACGTAGCGGGCCTCGCCGGACGCCACGGCGTCCCACGCGTCCTCGAGCTGCCGGCTGCCCCGGGTGGCGTTGATGGTCACGGCGCGCGGGGCGTCGGGGTGGTCCTCGATGCCGACGACCTGGTCCTCCTGCAGCGCGACGAGCGGGGAGACGACGACGACCGGCCCGTCGAGCGCGAGCGCGGCGACCTGGTAGATGGCGGACTTCCCGGACCCGGTGGGCATGAGCGCCAGCGCGTCGCGGCCGTCGAGGACGGCGTCGACGACCCGCTCCTGCTCGGGGTGGAGGTCCCAGCCGAAGACGTCGGCGGCGCGGGTACGGAGTTCCTTGTGCACCCGTCGACCGTGCCCCGTGCTCCCTGTCCGATCACCCGGCCGCTGCGTCCCCCGGCCAACCGCGGGGACCGGGCCCCGAGCGGTGCCTCCCCGCCGCGCACCCCGCGTCCACGCTGCGGCAGTATGGTGGGCGCGGCCGTTGTCTCGACATCGAGCGACCCTCGATGGTGAGTGCGACCCGATGACCGATGCCGATCGCACGAACCGTGCGGGAAGAAGAACAGCGTGGATCTTTTCGAGTACCAGGCCAGGGACCTCTTCGAGTCCTACGGCGTCCCTGTGCTGCAGGGCATCACCGCCGACACCCCGGAAGAGGCGAGGGCCGCGGCCGAGCGGATCGGCGGCGTGGTCGTCGTCAAGGCGCAGGTGAAGGTCGGCGGACGCGGCAAGGCCGGCGGCGTCAAGGTCGCGAAGACCCCCGACGAGGCGTACGAGCACGCGAAGGCGATCCTCGGCCTCGACATCAAGGGCCACACCGTCCAGCGCGTGATGGTCGCCCAGGGCGCCGACATCGCCGAGGAGTTCTACTTCTCGGTGCTGCTCGACCGGGCCAACCGCTCGTACCTGTCGCTCGTGAGCGTCGAGGGCGGCATGGAGATCGAGCAGCTCGCGGTCGAGAAGCCCGAGGCGCTCGCACGCGTCGAGGTGAACCCGCTCACGGGCATCAACAAGGAGGCCGCGCTCGACATCGCGCGCCAGGCGAACTTCCCGGCGGAGCTGCAGGACCAGGTGGCGGACGTCTTCGTGAAGCTCTACGACGTGTTCGCGGGCGAGGACGCCACGCTCGTCGAGGTCAACCCGCTGGTCCGCACCGGCGACGGCCAGATCCTCGCCCTCGACGGCAAGGTCTCGCTCGACGAGAACGCCGACTTCCGCCACGAGGGCCACGCGCAGCTCGAGGACACCGCGAGCGAGGACCCGCTCGAGGCCAAGGCGAAGCAGCACGGCCTGAACTACGTGAAGCTCGACGGCCAGGTCGGCGTGATCGGCAACGGCGCGGGGCTCGTCATGTCGACGCTCGACGTCGTCGCGTACGCCGGTGAGCGCCACGGCGGCGTCAAGCCTGCCAACTTCCTCGACATCGGCGGCGGCGCATCGGCGGAGGTCATGGCGAACGGCCTCGACGTCATCCTCGGCGACCCGCAGGTCAAGAGCGTCTTCGTGAACGTCTTCGGCGGCATCACCGCCTGCGACGCCGTCGCGAACGGCATCGTCGCCGCACTCGGCATCCTCGGCGACGCGGCCACCAAGCCGCTCGTCGTGCGCCTCGACGGCAACAACGTGGAAGAGGGTCGTCGGATCCTGGCGGAGGCGGCGCACCCGCTCGTCACCGTCGCCGCGACCATGGACGACGCGGCCGAGCAGGCCGCCGAACTCGCCGCCGCAGCGGCCTGAAGGGACTGACCATGTCGATCTTCCTCAACAAGGACTCCAAGGTCATCGTCCAGGGCATCACCGGCGGCGAGGGCACCAAGCACACGGCGCTCATGCTGAAGGCGGGGACGAACGTCGTCGGTGGCGTCAACGCCCGCAAGGCCGGCACGACCGTCACGCACGGCGACGTCGAGCTCCCGGTGTTCGGCTCGGTGCGCGAGGCCATCGACACCACCGGTGCCGACGTCTCGATCGTCTTCGTCCCGCCGGCGTTCGCGAAGGACGCCGTGATGGAGGCGATCGACGCCGAGATCCCGCTCGTCGTCGTCATCACCGAGGGTATCCCGGTGCAGGACTCCGCCGCGTTCTGGGCGCACGCCAAGGCCCTCGGCGGGAAGACCCGCATCATCGGCCCGAACTGCCCCGGCATCATCACGCCCGGAGAGTCCCTCGTCGGCATCACCCCGGCGACGATCACCGGCAAGGGCCCGATCGGTCTCGTCTCGAAGTCCGGCACCCTGACCTACCAGATGATGTACGAGCTGCGTGACCTGGGCTTCTCGACCGCCATCGGCATCGGCGGCGACCCGGTCATCGGGACGACGCACATCGACGCGCTCGCCGCGTTCGAGGCCGACCCCGAGACCGAGGCCATCGTCATGATCGGCGAGATCGGCGGCGACGCCGAGGAGCGCGCGGCCGACTACATCAAGGCGCACGTCACGAAGCCGGTCGTCGGCTACGTCGCCGGCTTCACCGCGCCGGAGGGCAAGACGATGGGCCACGCGGGCGCCATCGTGTCCGGGTCGGCCGGCACGGCCGAGGCGAAGAAGCAGGCCCTCGAGGCCGCGGGCGTCAAGGTCGGCAAGACGCCGTCCGAGACGGCCGCGCTGCTGCGCGAGGTGGTCGCCGCGCGCTAGCGCGCGGCGTTCCGTCACCAGGAGACGGACGGGAGGCACGGTGCGGGTCTGCACCGTGCCTCCCGTCCTTCCTGTGGGGAGTCGTGAGTCTCCACAGGTGCCGCGCGGCTCGCCCGGTGAGCAGGGCACGGCACGTACCCTGACTGCGATGAACCGCCTGGGAACCGCACTGCTGGCCGCCGTCGAGGCGATCGTGACGGTCGGTGTCGGCATCGGCATCGCGCTCGTGCCGCTGACCCTGCTCTGGGGCTTCGAGTACGGGCTGCAGGTCGACTGGGACGTCTTCTGGAAGGCCGCGGGCAGCGTCTGGCTCGTCGGACACGGCGTGGACGTCACGTTCCACCTCGGTGCCGCCACGGCCGGCGCGTCCGGCATCGAGGGTGCGGGCGACCCCATCCACGTGACCCTCGCGGCCCTCGGCTTCGCGGTCGTCACGGCCTGGCTCGGAGGGCGGGCCGGTCGACGGTTCGCCGAGACGGAGCACCGCACGACGGGTCTGCTCGTCGGGACCGCGGGCGTGGCCCTGCTCGGACTCGCCATCGCGCTCTCGTCCACCTCCGCGGCGACCGAGCCGGTCGTCTGGCAGGCGATCGTGTTCCCGGCACTCTGGTTCGTCGTCCCCGCACTCGTGACCGCCGAGGTGTGCCGCATGCGCCGCGGGCTGCCGGCGGACCCGCTGACCGGCCGGTTGCTCGACCAGGTCGGCCGGGTTCCCGTGCTGTGGCGCACCACCGCCGGCTTCGCCCTCCGAGCGGGCACCGCGGTGACCGCCGTCGTGGTCGCGGCCGCCGGGGTGGTCGTCGCCCTCCTGCTCGTCACCTCGTTCGCCGAGGTCATCGCCCTGTACGAGCGCTCGCACGCCGGGGTCATCGGCGGCATCGCGCTCACCGTCGGTCAGCTCGCGTTCCTGCCCGACCTGGTCGGGTGGGCCGTCGCGTGGCTCGTCGGCCCCGGGTTCGCCATCGGCACCGGGTCGAACGTCTCGCCGATCGGCACGGTCCTCGGCCCCATCCCCGGGATCCCCGTCTTCGGCGCCCTGCCCGCCTCCGGCCACACCTTCGGCCTGCTCGGGGTGCTCGTGCCCGTCGTCGCCGGGTTCGTCGTGGCCGGGCTCATGCGGCCCGCGCTCGTGCGCGCGCTCGGCTCGGCGGACAGCCCGCTCCGCCGGGCGCTCGCCGGAGCGGCCACCGGTGTCGTGGCGGGCGTGCTGACCGGGGTGGCCACGGCGCTCACGTCGGGGTCCCTCGGCCCGGGCCGACTCACCCAGGCCGGGCCGGACGGCCTGCTCGTCGGCGTGTTCGCGGCCCTCGAGGTCGGCGTGCCGGCCGCGGTGGCGCTCGCCGTGGGGAGCGACCTCGTGCGGCTGCCCGAGCGCTCCCGGGGCCGCGACCGCTGGATCGAGGCCGACCAGGACGCTGCCGACGACGCCCGCGCCGGCTCGCTCGTCGCCGCACTCGACGAGGCCGGTGCCGGACGCGCCTCAGCGTCCCACCGGTTCACCGTCGAGGAGGCCCACGACTCGTCGACCCGTGCTGCCGGGTCGTCGTCGGGTGCTGCCGGGGCCGCGTCGGACGACCACCTGACGGAGCCGATCGCCGACACCGACACCGACACCGACACAGCGCACGACGGTGCGCGCGAGCCCTCCTCGTCGCAGGAACACGAGCACGAGCACGAGCCTGTCATCGCCCGCCGCACACCCGTCGCGGAACCGGACGACGTGCCGCTGCCGGACTGGGCGCGGACCGACGCGGTCGCCGCCGAGCGCGTCGCTCCCGCACCGGCCGCCCCCGCCCGCAGCGGCATCAGCGGACTGCGGGACCGGCTCCGCGGCGCCGCCGACGACGTCCGGGCGCGCGCCGGCGACCTGCGCGACCGTGCCGGCGACCTCCGCGACCGCGTCGGCGGGACCGGCACGGGCAGCACGGGGAACGACGGACCGCGACCGGCGGACGACACGCTCCCGCACGCGCCCGGCACCGAGCAGCAGCCCGCCTTCCCGTGGAGCACCGAGGAGTTCGTCGCCGGCCGCGACGACGCCGACGAGCCCAGCCCGGCGACGAACGGGCCGGCATCGCCCGCGACCGGCGGCACCCGCTGGGACCAGACCGACCAGATCGCCGAGGACGAGCTGCCCTGGTGGCGCCGTCCGAAGCACGACGCCTAGCGCTCCTCGGGTCGCGCCGTCGAACCGGTCAGCGCCGAGCCGCGGGTCGCACGACGATCTCGTTGACGTCCACGTCGGGCCGCTCGGCCACGGCGTACTCCACGGCGCGGGCGATGGCGTCGGCGGAGACGGAGTCGGCGCGGTAGGCCTCCATCGCGGCGGCGGCCGTCGCGTCGGTGATCGTGGAGGCCAGCTCCGACTCGGTCACGCCCGGTGAGATCGTCGTCACCCGGATCCCCCTGGGCGACTCCAGGCGGAGGCCCTCGGTGATCGCCCGTGCCGCGTACTTCGTGCCGCAGTAGACGGCCGCCGTCGGCGTGACGCTGTGGGCACCGATCGACGCCATCGTCACGAAGTGGCCGGCGCCCTGCGCGAGCATCGTCGGGAGGGTCGCCGCGATGCTGTGCAGGAGCCCGCGCACGTTGACGTCGATCATCTGGTCCCACTGCTCGACGAGCCCGGAGGACAGGGGCGAGAGCGGCATCACGCCGGCGTTCGCAACCACCACGTCGATGCGCCCGAACCGCGCGGTGGCCGCGTCGGCGAACGCCTGTGTGGAGGCGAGGTCGGTGACGTCCGTCGGTACCGCCAGGGCCTGGCCGCCCGCGCCCTCGATCTCCGTCACGAGGGATCCGAGACGGTCGACCCGGCGAGCCCCCAGGACGACGGGGTGACCGGCCGAGGCGAGCCGGAGCGCGGTCGCCCTGCCGATACCGCTGGAGGCACCTGTGACGAGCACGACCTTCCGGCGTCGCAGCACCATGCCGCCGTGGTGCAGGACGTCGTCGCGGAAGTCGCCGTCCGCGGTGAAGCCGGTGTCGTCCCGGTACTCGACGTGGGCTCCGGCGACCTCGTAGCTGCCGGTGTACGCGGCCTCGCGGTCACCGCGGGCCTCGACGTACCGGCCTCCGGTGCGGAGCTCGTGACGGACGCGGCCGTCGTCCGTGACCCAGAGGCCGAGGTAGGGGTGGGGGGTGGTGGGAGTGTCGTCGTTCACGGAGCCAGCGTCCGTCTCGTGTGCAGGGCTTCCCGTGCCGCGTCGTTCCGGGGTGTGCCACGACCAGGGAGGCGGTCGCCGTCGGAACTACCCTGTCAGCGTGCCGTCGTCCTCTGCCGACCTTGCCCTGGGCGCGTACCTGCGGGCGATCCGCGGTCGTCTCTCCCCGGAGGCGCTCGGCCTGCCCTCCGGCGGGCTCCGCCGCGTGGCCGGCCTCCGGCGAGAGGAGGTGGCGGTGCTGGGTGGCCTCAGCGTCGACTACTACACGCGCCTCGAACAGGGGCGCGAGGTCAGCCCCGGGTCGGCGGTGCTCGACGGCATCGCCGACGGGCTCGAGCTGGAGGGCGACGAGCGCGACCACCTCTTCACCCTCGCCGGGCTCGTCCCGCCGCCGCGGCGGTCCCGCGCACCCGGCTCGGTCTCACCGGCGCTCGGTCAGCTCCTCGACTCGTGGTCAGCGCACCCGGCGTTCGTGATCGACCCGGCCCACGACGTCCTCGCAGCGAACGCCCTCGCCCGCGGCGTCCACGCACCGTTCGCCCGGTTCGACAACCTCGTCCGGATGACCTTCACCGATCCGGTTGCTCGCGACTTCCACGTGGACTGGTCGAGGACCGCGGACTCGACCGTCGCCAGCCTGCGCGCCGCGACCGCCGAGCACGGAGCCGACCCTGGCCTCCTGGCGGTCGTGGCCGAGGTGCGCGGACGCAGCGACGACTTCGAGGAACGCTGGAGTGCGCAGCGGGTGCAGCGGAAGGCCGTGACGACCAAGCGGTTCGTGCACGGAGAGGTCGGTGGGCTGGAGTTCGACGCGCACAGCTTCGCCGTGCAGGGGTCGCCGGGGCTGCAGCTGGTCGTCTACGGCTGCGCCCCGGGGTCCGCGACAGCGCAGGCGCTCCCGCTGCTGGCGATCGGCGGGGCGGTCGTCCGCCGCTAGGCTGGACCCCGTGCTCGAACTGGTCGTCCTGATCTCCGGTACCGGCTCGAACCTCCGAGC
This sequence comes from Curtobacterium sp. NPDC089185, assembly GCF_040685235.1. NCBI lineage: Bacteria > Bacillati > Actinomycetota > Actinomycetes > Micrococcales > Microbacteriaceae > Curtobacterium > Curtobacterium sp. NPDC089185. The sequence goes on from NZ_JBFBHK010000002.1 coordinate 173,070, forward strand.
CCTGCTCGAGGCGACGACCGACGCCGAGTACCCCGCCCGCGTGGTCGCGATCGGGGCGGACCGTGACGCCGAGGGCCTCGGCCTGGGCGAGGAGTTCTCGATCCCCACCTTCACGGTGCCGTTCTCCCGGTTCGCCACGCGCGAGGAGTGGGGCGCCGAGCTCGCCGCGCAGATCCGCCCGTGGACGCCCGACCTGCTCGTGCTGTCCGGCCTCATGCGCCTGCTGCCGCACGCCGTGGTGTCCGAGTTCGCCCCGGCGATCATCAACACCCACCCGGCGTACCTGCCCGAGTTCCCCGGTGCGCACGGCGTCCGGGACGCCCTCGCCGCCGGCGTCGAGCAGACGGGCGCGAGCATCATCCAGGTGGACGACGGCGTCGACACCGGACCGATCCTGGCGCAGGAGCGCGTCCCGGTGCTGCCGGGCGACACCGAGTCGACGCTGCACGACCGCATCAAGCCGGTCGAACGCCGCCTGCTCGTCCAGACCATCCTCGACATCGCCAACGGCACCACCGACCTGAAGGGCACCCCGAGCGCATGAGCGTGCACGCCGCCGACCCCAGCCTCTACCGCCACCGCGACGTCGTGCCCGTGCGGCGCGCACTCGTCTCGGTGAGCGACAAGTCCGGCCTGCTCGAGCTCGCCGGCGCCCTGGCCGACGCCGGCGTCGAGCTCGTGTCGACGGGCAGCACGGCGCAGACGATCCGCGACGCCGGCTACGCCGTCACCGACGTGTCGAGCGTGACGGGCTTCCCCGAGTCGCTCGACGGCCGCGTGAAGACGCTGCACCCGGCCGTCCACGCCGGCCTGCTCGCCGACCTGCGCCTCGAGTCGCACGAGCAGCAGCTCGCCGACCTCGGGATCGCGCCGTTCGAGCTCGTGGTCGTGAACCTGTACCCGTTCGTCGAGACGGTCGCCTCGGGCGCCGAGCCCGCGACCGTGGTCGAGAACGTCGACATCGGCGGCCCCGCGATGGTCCGGGCGTCCGCGAAGAACCACCCGAACGTCGCGATCGTCGTGTCGCCGTCGTCCTACGCCGAGGTCGTCGAGGCCGTCCGCGCCGGTGGGACCACGCTCGGGCTCCGGCAGCGGCTCGCCGCCCAGGCCTTCGCGCACACCGCCTCGTACGACGCCGCGGTCGCCGCGTACTTCGCGTCCGACGTGGTCGGGTCCGCCGGGGCCGCCGGGCACGGCACCGGTGCGGGCGACGTCGAGACGCCGGGGTCGTTCGACGACTCCCTCCGCCTGGAGGCCGACCTGACCGCGACGCTCCGCTACGGCGAGAACGCGCACCAGGCCGCGGCGCTGTACACGACCGCCGGGGGAGCGGGCATCGCACAGGCGACGCAGCTGCACGGCAAGGAGATGTCGTACAACAACTACGTCGACGCCGACGCGGCCGTCCGTGCCGCGTACGACTTCGACACCCCGGCCGTCGCGATCATCAAGCACGCCAACCCGTGCGGCATCGCGATCGCCCCGGCGGACGCCGTCGACCCGATCGCCTCGGCACACGCCGCCGCCCACGCCTGCGACCCGCTGTCGGCGTTCGGCGGGGTCATCGCCGCCAACCGCCCCGTCACGAAGCAGATGGCCGAGACGGTCCGCGACATCTTCACCGAGGTGGTCGTGGCACCGGCGTTCGACCCCGAGGCGCTCGAGATCCTGTCGCAGAAGAAGAACATCCGCCTGCTCACGCTGCCGGCGGACTTCGCGCTCGCGACCCGCGAGGTCAAGCAGGTCTCCGGCGGTTTCCTCGTGCAGGACGCCGACCGCTTCACCGCGTTCGACCAGTCCACCTGGACGCTGGTGTCCGGCGAGCCCGCCGACGCCGCGACCCTGGCCGACCTGGCGTTCGCGTGGAAGGCGAGCCGCGCCGTGAAGTCGAACGCCATCCTGCTCGCCGACCAGGGCGCGAGCGTCGGTGTCGGCATGGGCCAGGTCAACCGGGTCGACTCCTGCCACCTCGCGGTCAATCGTGCCGGGGAGCGGGCCGCGGGGTCCGTCGCAGCGAGTGACGCCTTCTTCCCGTTCGCCGACGGGCTGCAGGTCCTGCTCGACGCCGGTGTCCGTGCCGTCGCCCAGCCGGGCGGCAGCGTGCGGGACGACGAGGTGGTCGCGGCGGCGCAGGCAGCGGGCGTGACGATGTACCTGACGGGTGAGCGGCACTTCTTCCACTGAGCCCACTGGGCCTACTGGGCCCACCGGGCGCACTGAGCCGTGCTCAGATCGACGGCGTCCAACAACGCCGGAGCCATTGCGCGACAGCAGCGACTGTGAATAGTCTGTAAGGCTCCGCACCGAGTACCGACGATCGCAACCGGATCGGCCGTGCCGGCGGACACAACGGTGACGAAGACGACGACTGGAGTGACGATGGACGCGACGACCGGAACAGTGGCGACGGCTGCCCGGACGGGTCTCGTGTCCCTCGTGGGGACCACTCCCGCTCCGCGACCCCGTACCGGAGCGGCCCTGCCGCTGCGGTACCGAGCCGCGGCCGCCGCCTAGCCAGGCCCCTCCCACGGCCCCGCGCCCGACGACCTGTCGGCGAGCGCGGACCGTCCGCTGAGAACCCGGGGACCCGCGTCCCCGGTGCCCACCGGCCCGGTCGACGTCACGCGAGTGACGGCGACGGCGCGCGACCACGCGCCCGGCCGACGACCCACGCAAGGCCACACCGTGCCTCCCGGCCGGACCGCCACCCGCCGACGTGACCCGTCGACGGGACCGGCGACCCGACCGAGCGGACGCGGCACGACGCACGAGGACGCAACCGCATGTCCACAACGCCCGACCAGGCGCTCCCGTCCACCGACCGCCCCTCGACCCTGCGCGCCATCGCGCGCATCTACCCGTACGTCAAGCCGTACCGCTGGCGGCTGCTCGGCGGCATGGCCGCAGCGATGGGCGCCTCGCTCGTCGCCCTGGCGATCCCGTACGTGCTCCAGTGGCTCGTCGACGGTCCGCTGTCGTCGCGCGACGCCGCGCTCATCTGGCCCGCCGGTCTCGGCGTGCTCGCGCTCGGCGCGCTCGAGGCGTTCTTCATCGCGTCGCGCCGCCGGCTGGTGATGCGCCCGTCGACGCGCATCGAGACGAGCATGCGCAACGCGCTGTACGCGAAGCTGCAGGACCTGCCGGTGTCGTTCCACGACCGCTGGGAGTCCGGGCAGCTGCTGTCCCGCTCGGTGTCCGACCTGTCGCTCATCCGCCGGTGGCTGGCGTTCGGCGTCGTGCTGCTCGTGGTGAACATCGTCACGATCGCGGTCGGCTTCGTCGTGCTGTTCACCTTCGGGTGGCTGCTCGGCCTGATCTTCCTGGTGGCGTCGATCCCGTTGTGGATCAACGGCCTGCTGTTCGAGCGGAAGTACTCCGTGGTCGCGCGGCGCAGCCAGGACCAGGTCGGCGACCTCGCGACCAGCGTCGAGCAGTCGGTGCACGGTATCCGCGTGCTCAAGGCGTTCGGTCGCGGTCGGAGCAAGCTCGAGGAGTTCAGCGAGCAGGCCGAGGCGCTGCGCGGGACCGAGATCGAGAAGGCGAAGGCCATCGCGAGCATCTGGCTGTGGCTGCTGCTGGTGCCGGACGTCGCGTTCGCGCTCTGCCTGCTCGCCGGCATCTGGCTGGCGTCGCAGGGCGAGCTCACCGTCGGACAGCTGTTCGCGTTCTTCGCGACGGCGACCGTGCTGCGGTTCCCGATCGAGTCGATCGGCTTCTTCCTGTCGATGACGTTCGACACCCGGACCGCCGTCGACCGGTTCTTCGAGGTCATGGACTCCGAGAACACGATCGAGGACCCGGCGGAGCCGAGGACCATCGCCGAGCCGCACGGGGCGCTGTCGTTCAACGCCGTGCACTTCCGGTACCAGGACGCCACGGACGCGTACCCCGACCTGGTCGACGGGGTCGAGCTGCAGCTGCAGCCCGGCGAGACCATGGCGCTCGTCGGCCTGACCGGCAGCGGCAAGACGACCCTGCTGTCGCTCGTGCCGCGGCTCTACGACGTCACCGGCGGCTCGATCACGATCGACGGCGTCGACGTGCGGGACCTGTCCCGCGCCGAGCTCCGTCGGCACGTCGGTGTCGCGTTCGAGGACGCCACGCTCTTCTCGACGAGCGTGCGGGACAACGTGCTGCTCGGACGTCCGGACCTGTCCGGGGACGAGGCCGAGCGGATCATGCGCGAGGCCCTCGACATCGCGCAGGCGTCGTTCGTCGACGACCTGCCCGAGGGCGTCGACACCCGCGTCGGCGAGGAGGGCCTGTCGCTCTCCGGCGGCCAGCGCCAGCGGCTCGCCCTGGCCCGGGCCATCGCCGCCCGGCCGTCGGTGCTCGTGCTCGACGACCCGCTGTCGGCGCTCGACGTCGACACCGAGGCCCGCGTCGAGGCGGGGCTCCGCCGGGTCCTCGCGGACACGACGTCGCTCATCGTCGCCCACCGCCCCTCCACCGTGACGCTCGCCGACCGGGTGGCGCTCATGGAGGGCGGCCGCATCACCGCCGTCGGCACCCACTCGGAGCTGATGGCCACCAACGAGCACTACCGCTACGTCATCTCGTCGCTCGACGAGGACGACGCACCCGCCCGAGAGGAGGCGATGGCATGAGCCAGCAGGAGCAGGTACCGCCCGTGGACACGGCAGTCGGGTCGGGAGGCGCGGACCCCGTCCTCGACGAGGCCGCGGCCGCGCAGGCTGCCGCCCCGATCACCGCGTCGATCACCACGCAGGGCGTGCGCGGCGAGGAGCGCGAGGACTTCACCAAGGCGGAGAGCAAGCGCCTGCGGCGTCGCTCCCTCGCTCTGCTCGGGTCGCTCGCCGCGCCCCTGAAGGCACGGCTCGTGCTGCTCGGGGTCGTCGTGGTGGTGTCCACCGCGGGCACCGTCGCCGGTCCGGCGCTCATCGCGTGGGGCATCGACAACGCCCTGCCCCGGGTGATGGACGAGAACGACTGGGTGCCGGCGTTCGGCGTCGTGGCGACGTACATCGTCGTCGCGGTGCTCGGCGCCGTCCTGACCGCCTGGTACACCGTGCTGGCGGCGCGGATCAGCCAGGCGATCCTGTTCGACCTGCGGAAGCGGGTGTTCCTGCACACGCAGCGGCTCTCGCTCGAGTTCCACGAGACGTACACCTCGGGGCGGATCATCTCGCGGCAGACGAGCGACCTCGACTCGATCCGCGAGCTGCTCGACTCCGGCCTGAACCAGCTCATCCAGGGCGTGCTCTACATGGTGTTCACGGGCATCGCGCTCGTGCTGCTCGACCCGACGTCCGGGCTCGTGCTCGCGGTGTCGCTCGTGCCGCTCTGGTTCCTCATCCGCTGGTTCCAGACGAACTCGCAGACGCTGTTCCGGGCCACCCGCGTCACCTCGGCGCGCGTCATCGTGCACTTCGTCGAGACCATGACCGGCATCCGGGCGGTGCAGGCGTTCCGCAAGGAGTCCCGCAACCGCGACGAGTACGGCCGCTACGTCGAGGATTACCGCGTCGCGAACACGAAGGTGTTCAACCTGTTCGGGACGTTCGACCCGGTGCTCGTGCTCATCGGCAACGCCACGCTCGCGGCCGTCGTCATCGTCGGTGGCTTCCGGATCGTCGGGGGCTCGCTCGAGGTCGGCGCACTGCTCGCGGTCGCGCTGTACGCCAAGCGGTTCTTCGACCCGGCCCAGGAGCTCGCGATGTTCTACAACGGGTACCAGTCGGCCTCGGCGGCGATGGAGAAGATCTCCGGCGTCCTCGAGGAGCGGCCGTCGGTGCCGGACCCCGCGAAGCCGGTGCGCCTGCCCGAGGCGACGGGCGCGATGGACTTCGACGACGTCGAGTTCGCCTACAACGCCGGCAAGGTCGTGCTCCCCGAGTTCGACCTGCACATCCCGGCGGGGCAGACGATCGCGCTCGTCGGGTCGACCGGTGCCGGCAAGTCGACGCTCGCGAAGCTCATGGCGCGGTTCTACGACCCGTCGCGGGGCTCGGTGCGGCTCGACGGGGTGGACCTGCGGGAGATCGACCCGAAGGACATGCGGCGCGCGATCGTCATGGTGACGCAGGAGGCGTACCTGTTCTCCGGCTCGGTCGCGGACAACATCGCGCTCGGCAAGCCGGGGGCGACGCGCGACGAGATCGTGCGGGCGGCGGAGGCGGTCGGCGCGCACACGTTCATCGAGGCCCTGCCCGACGGGTACGACACCGACGTGAACAAGCGCGGCGGTCGGGTGTCGGCCGGGCAGCGGCAGCTGCTGTCGTTCGCCCGGGCGTTCATCGCCGACCCGAAGGTGCTCATCCTCGACGAGGCCACGGCGTCGCTCGACATCCCGTCGGAGCGGCTCGTGCAGGAGGGGCTCGAGACCCTGCTCGCGGACCGCACGGCCGTGATCATCGCGCACCGACTGTCGACCGTCGCGATCGCCCACCGGGTGCTCGTGATGGAGTACGGCCGGATCGTCGAGGACGGCACGCCCGACGACCTCATCGCGGGGACCGGGCGCTTCGCGCAGCTGCACGCGGCCTGGCGCGACTCGCTCGTCTGACGGACCGGGCTGCAGCCGCGAGCGGGACGGGACCGCCCGATGGTGCAGGGATGACGCGCCCGGCACCATCGGGCGCGTCATCCGCGTGCCGGTACGTGGACACCTGCTGCCGCCGTCCTCACGGCCGCAGCGATCACGAGCAGCGCGCCCATGAGGAGCAGGAGTCCCGCCTCGACCGGGTTGCACACGGCGCTGACGAGGGCTCGGACGTCCAGACCCGCAGCGATGACGATCGGTGTGCAGGCGGCGAGGACGACGGCAAGGCTGAGCGATGCCGCGAGCACGGCTGAGGTCGCGGCCCCGAGCGCGGCCGCCGCGACGAGCGTCCGGAGGGGGACTCGAGCGGCGAGCAGCACCCTCGTCGCCGTCCTCCGCCGTGGATCCCCGGTCGCCGAGGCGATGATGCTCGCCCCGACAGCGAGCAGGAGGACGGGTGTCAACGTCAGGAGGATCGAGTCGACGTTGACGGTGGACGTCTCGCCCGCTCCGGTGAGGCGTGCGCTCGCGATGTCGCCGAGCGTGAACACTGCGACAGCGCCGCCGGTCAGTGACACGGATGCGAGGATCGGGCCCAGCGCCGCGGTCGATGCCCGCAGCGCCCCCGCTGCCGAACCGAGTCCGAGCACCCAGACGAGGCCCGTGCCGACCGTGTCAGGTCGGGAGAGAGCCGATGCGATGCGGCTCCTGAGAGTGTTCACGACCGTTGACGTGACGATGACGGCGAGTGCGAGCGACACGATCGAGAGGGCGATTCGCTGCTCGAGCGCCCGCACGGAGCTGACCGGCACGAGTGCGAGCCAGGCGGCGGTGCCCGTCCAGGTCATCGCGGCGACCGACAGCGCCACGGTCCGGGACGGGTGTCCTCTCGAGGGCCCCGCTTCGACAGGTCGGCGGATCGCGTCCACTGCGCTGGGCACCAGGGTCGCGCCGACGATGACCGAGGCCGCGACCCACGTCGGGGCACCGAACCGCAGGGGGATCTCGGTGGTGCCCAGTACGAGGGTCCCGACGCCCGTGATCGCAGCGTGAGCGCCAGCCAGGCCGAGGACGGTCGAGACACTGCTGACGGTGATGGTCTGCGCCAGGACGACGACGCGCGCCAGGGGCCGGCCCACACCGGATGCCGCCCACACCGTCCGACCATCGCGCAGGGCTGCGTGCGCTGATCTGGCCGAGCTCCCCGTGACGACCGCCGCGCAGACCGCCGCAGCGAGCACGCCCGGAGTGGTGAAGGAACGCAGCGATGCGCCGACGTCGCCCCCCAGTCCGCTCGCCGTCTCGACCAGACCGCACATCACCGACACGACGAAGGAGGTCAGGGCGACCTGCGCCGCGTACCCGGCCCAGTCGCGGGCCGACCGCCATGTGCCGAACGTCTCGGCAACGACGAACACGAGCCGGATCAGCACCGGACGTCCTCGAGCGCGGAGCGGAGGGACGCGCTGTCCTGACCACTCCTGTCGTGGAGGAGTCCGCCCTCGATCGTGAAGGTCTGGTCTCCCCTCGTCGCGAGCCGGAGGTCGTGCGTGACCACGAGGACCGCCGTCCCGGTGTTCGCGAGTTCCTGCAGCGCACCTGCGACGCTCTCCGCAGTGACCTCGTCGAGGGAGGAGGTCGGTTCGTCGACGAGAGCGACTGCCGGTCTGGACGCGATCAGCCGTGCGATCGCGACACGCTGGTGCTCACCCCCGGACAGGTCGTCGGGCCGACCGCGCCCGCGCCCCTCGAGCCCGACCCGATCGAGCGCAGCTTCGGCCCGAGCGCGCCAGTCCCGCCTGCCGCGGAGCCGATCAGGGAGCGCCACGTTGTTCAGGACGGAGAGCGACGGAACGAGATTGTCCGACTGGAGGACGATGCCGACTGCGCCCTCCCGGTCGCCTCGGTCGCGGCGTCGCGGATGCGGCCAGAGGTCAGTTCCGGCGATGCGGACGCTCCCGGATGACGGCCGTACCGCCCCGGCCAGGCACCGGAGCAGCGTCGACTTGCCGCAGCCCGACCTCCCGACGAGTGTGGTCATCGTCCCGCGGTCCGACGTGAACGAGACGCCGGACACGAGCTGCTTCCTCACGGGTCCGCGGCCCACTGCGAGCTCGACGCCTCGGACGTCCAGCGGTTCGGTGGAGGTCCTCGTCATGGTCATCTGCCTCGATTCCTCGTTGTAGGGTCAGGATACCGGCCGGTGACATGTCAGATGGGGACTTCGTGGACTTCACAACGTTCTGCTCGGACTCGAGTCCGTTCTACGAGCCCGACCACGAACGATCCGACCGGATCTCGTTGGCGGCGCCGACCTCGTGGCGCTCGGCGCCGGGACTCGCATGGACCGGTGTGTTCCCCGCCGGAGTCCGCCGTCGGACCCACGGTTGGAAGATCCACCTGTCGCTCTGCCCAGAGGCGTACGAGGAAGCGCTCCGCCTCGCTGCTGAGATCTGTTTCCGTGCAGACGTCGCGTTCAAGTACGTCCCGAGCGTCCTCGGCCTGATCGCGAGGAATGCGAAGAACGCCAATCGCTCTGCGTCGGGCAAGGCCGTCACGATCTACCCGACGTCCGACGATCAACTCGACAGCCTGGCGGAGGAGCTGCACGCGGCACTCCGATCCTTCGAGGGGCCGTACATCCTCTCGGACGTCCGGTTCCGGGCCGGGCCGGTCCACTTCCGTTACGGAGGATTCGAGCCGCTCTACGTCGAGCGTGGAGGACGGCGTGTCGCCGCTCGGCCGGACGCGAACGGGATGCTCGTCGAGGACGTCCGTGGTCCGCGCTTCGATGAACCAGCGGGGGTGCACGTCCCGGACTGCGTGGCAGAGGCGATCGCGGACTACCGACGCAGTCCGACCGACAACCCCCTGCTCGACTTCCGGTCGATCGAGCCGCTGCAGTTCTCGAACGCCGGCGGCGTGTACCTGGCGGCGGGCGAGGACGGGAAGCTGACCGTGCTGAAGGAAGCGCGCCGGTCGGCCGGGGTCGACGCGAACGGACGCTCCGCACGACAGCGGCTGCAGACCGAACACCGGAACCTGCAGGTCCTCGACGGCACCGGGATCGCGCCGGAACCGCTCCGACTCTTCGGTGTCCTGGAGCATGCGTTCCTCGAGATGGAGTTCCTCGGCGGACAGACCCTGTCCGCCAGGACCGTCGCGGAGCTGCCGGAACTCAGGGCGCGGGGACACCGCGGCGCCGTCGCCGCCACGTACGCGGACGTGAGCACCGAGATCGCACGCGGGCTGTTCGAGGCCGTCGAGCTCGCGCACAACTGCGGGGTCGTGGTCGGTGACCTGCACCCGAGCAACGTGATGCTGTCCCCTGCGCTCCGCGTCAGACTCATCGACCTGGAGGACCACCGCGAGCCGCACGAACGCGGGCGCTCGCCGTTCAACGCTCTCGGGTACCGAGCACCGGACGGGCTCGACGCGGCCGCGAGCGACTGGTACGCGTTCACAAGGACCGTCGCATCGATGTTCGATCCGAGCTTCGCGCGTGAACTCCTGGCTCCGCACCACTGGCAGTCGACCCTCGAACGCGTCCGCGAGCAGGGGACCGCAGAGCTCGCCGAACTCCTGGCGGAGGGCGAGGCCCGAGCTGGTGGTGCACGAGGGAGACGGGCATTCGCCGTCCAGGGTGTCGAGGTCTCGACGATCGAGACCTCCGGACTGGCTCCCGCCTTGCGCAGGGGAATCCGGCAGAGCCGCAGGCCGGGAGCGTCACGACGATTCCCGGGCGACCCTCGAGGGACCGAGGGGTTCGCGAGGATGTCGTGCGCCTTCGGGCTCGCGGGCGTCCTCCTCGCGCAGCTTCGCCTGGGGGAGGTGCCCGAGCCGGCTGACCTCGACTTCCTCGCGGGCGCGGCACAGGGCACCGACCGGATCGGGGCGTTCGACGGACTGTCGGGTGCGGCCTACGTCCTGGCGGCGGCGGGTCGGACGGAAGAAGCGCACGAGCTCCTCGAGCGAGTACGACTCCTGGCTCCTGCGTCGGACGATTGCTCGCTCGCGACGGGCCTGAGCGGTGCCGCACTGGCGCTGCGAGCGCTGGACGCGGAGTTCGCCTGCGAGCTGCAGGACATCGTTCTCGGGAGAGTGTCGAGCGGCTCCGCGACCATCGCGCTCGACGCGTCTCCGGGTCTGCTCGGCGGCTGGACGGGGATCGCGCTGACGCTCGCCCTCTCGCCGGACAGCGCTCGCTCGGCCTCCGCGGACGAGGCGGCGCGCCGTGCCCTGGGCCGGGACTGCGACCAGATCAGGCGGTCGTCTGCCGGGACCATCGGGCTCCGCGAGACCGATGGGGACCGAGTGTTCCCCTACCTTGCGAACGGGACAGCCGGAGTCCTCCTGACACTCACCACGATGCGGCGTCGAGGACTCGTCGGCGAAAACGACGCGTTGTGGACGCGGAACATCGACCGGCTGGTGGAGTCCTGCGCGGGCGGTGTGCAGGTCTTCGACGGGCTCTTCCACGGGATTGCCGGGCTGCTGCTCGCACTGCGGAGTGCGATCGGACTCCACCCTGAGGTCGGCGAACTGGTGGTCAGCCTGCACGAACGACTGGCGCGCCGGTCCTTCAGTTGGCGTGGCGAAGTCCACATGGCGGGAGACGGGTGCCTCCGACTCTCCAGCGACCTCGCGACCGGAAGTGCCGGTGTGTTGTTGAGTCTCCCGACGACGCCGGATCCGCTCGCCTGGATTCCGGCGCGGACCGCGCCGGAGAACCACACCACAGAAGGGAGGTGAACTGATGGGATCGATCATCGAGATGCAGGGTCGTGCTCAGCGAGCTGAGATCACGCCGCTCGCGAGCGCGATCAGCCTGTTCGGCTGTGCTCACGGGCACAAGGAGAGCTCAGCGAGCTTCTGGGCGTGCGCGTGACGTCAGGGCGTGGTGTCCGGGCTGCAAACGAAGCCCGGCGCCCCGCCTGCCCTCGCGGCGCCTTCTGACGCAGCGGGCTGCACGTGGTTGGCTTGCTCCCATGAGCAACGACAGCGTGCAGCCCGGCGGCGTCGCCCTGCGCGATCCCTGGTACGGCGCACCCCTCTCCGCGGCGTTCCGGCGCTTCTGGCGGAAGTACACCGTGTTCACCGGGCGGGCGTCGCGCGCGGAGTTCTGGTGGTGGTGGGTCACGTCGTTCGTGGTCGGGCTCGTGCTGCAGCTCGTCCCGCAGCTGTTCACGCCCGGTAGCGCTGCGTTCGAGAACCCGGTCGGCTCGTACCTCTTCGTGCTCTGGGGTCTGGCGACGCTGGTCGGCTCGCTCGCGCTCGGCGCCCGTCGGCTCCACGACGCGAACCGGTCGGGCTTCTGGCAGTTCCTGCACGTGCTCGTCGGTATCGGCTCACTCGTGCTGCTCGTGCTGTTCCTGCTGCCGTCGAACCCGAAGGGCCCGCGCTTCGACGTCTGAAGCGACCCGCGTGACGTGACCTGCGCGAGCAGGTCAGAACGGATCTTCGGCGTCCGTGGCGGGTGACCAGCGCGCACGACCCATGTCGATCCTCCAGGCCGACGGACCGTGCACGAGCGGCGTCCCCTCGACGCGGTAGTGCTCGAGCGCGCGTGCCTCGTGCCGGAGCGGCGGCAGCCCGCCGGACCGCACCACGCGCCACCAGGGCAGGTCGGCACCCTCGTGCGCCATCACCTTGCCGACCGCGCGCGAGGCACGGGACCCGAGCGCTGCGGCGACGTCGCCGTAGGTCATGACGCAGCCCGGCGGGATGAGCCGGACGACCTCGGCGACGGCTGCGCCGAAGTCCGGCTCCGTCACCCGGGCGGTTACAGAGCGAGCACGGCGAAGTGGTCGCCGTACTGGGTGTCGCGCACGGTCTCGAAGCCGAGGGCGCGGAAGAACGCCTCGGGGCCGCCGTTGCCGCCGGGCTCGTAGACCACGGTCAGGCGCTCGAAGCCACGGCTCCGGGCCTCGTCCGCCAGGCCGTGCACGGCGAACCGGCCCACGCCCCTGCCCTGCGCGTCGGCGGCCACGTTGACGCGCCAGATGGCGCTGCGCAGCTCTTCTTCGCGGTTCTCCTCGTCGAAGGTGCCGATGATCATGCCGACCACGCGGTCGCCGTCGAGCACGACGCGGGTCCACGCCGAGCTCGGCTTCACGTCGGACTCCGCGACGCCGTACGTCGTCGGTTGCACGAACTGCTCCTGCCCGGGCTTGAGCGTCAGGGAGTTCGCCGCGGCGGCGGTCGACGCGGAGAGGGCTTCGAGGCGGAGGTCCGTCATGCCGCTCAGGCTAGCGGTGCACCCCGTCGGGGTGCCAGGACGCAGCAGGGTCCGTTGCAGCAACGTTGCACGCCCGTCCGCGGCGGTAGGGTCGCGACATGGCGGAGCATCGGCGTGGGGCGAACCTGCCCTCGATCGGCGGCTTCAACCGCACCGTCGTCCTCGACGCAGTCCGTCGCTCGCCGGACGGGCTGAGCCGCGTCGAGCTCGCCGCCCGCACGGGCCTGAGCGCGCAGACGGTGTCCAACGTCACGCGGTTCCTCATCGAGGCGGGCATGATCGCCGAGTCCGGCACGGTCGTGGCTGGACGGGGCAAGCCCCGGACGATCCTGCGGCTCGAGGCCACCAGCCGCTACGCCGTCGGGGTGCACGTCGACCCGGCCGTCGTGACGTACGTGCTCCTCGACCTGGCGGGCCGGGTGGTCGCCGAGACCACGACGTCGACGCCGTCGGCGGACGACCCCACCGAGGTCGTCCGCACGATCGCCACCGCCATCGCCGGTCTCGTGGCGGACGCCGGGGTGGCGGTGGAGAGCGTCCTCGGGGTCGGCATCGCGAGCCCGGGACCGATCGACGTGGACGCCGGCGTCGTGCTCGACCCGCCCTTCCTGCCGCGCTGGCGGGACGTCCCGCTCCGCGACGCGCTCGCCGAGGCCACCGGCTTCCCGGTGCTCCTCGAGAAGGACGTCACGGCCGCGGTCGTCGGGGAGATGTTCCTGGCGGGGGAGTCCTCGGCGCGGAACTTCGCGTTCGTGTACTTCGGCACGGGGTTCGGCGTGGGGCTCGTCGTCGATCACGAACCCGTGCGCGGCGTGGGGTCGAACGCGGGCGACGCCGGGCACATCATGGTCGACCAGGGTGCGCTGGCGGGCACACCGGACGGTGCCGGCAGCCGGGGGGAGGTCGGGGGGACCGTCGCGCCCGACCGGCTCGTGCAGGTGGCGCGGGCCCGCGGGCTGCGGCTCGGCGACGACGAGACCGGCCTCGGCCCCGGCGAGCCGGACGGCATCGCCGCGGTGCAGCGGGCGTGGGACGCCCTCGGCGCCGCGATCGAGGCCGGCGACGAGGTCGCGGTGGGACTCGCGGCCGAGGCCGGCGCCGTGATGGGACGGGCCGTGGTCGTCATCGTCAACCTGCTCGACATCGACCGGGTCGTCTTCGGCGGGCCCCTCTGGTCACGCATCGCGCCGGTCGCGCTGCCCGCGGCCCGTGCGGCGGTGGTCGCGTCACCGCTGCTCGTGCCGAAGCACCCGGTCGCGGTGGTCGACAGCGGTCGCGGCGCGGACGTGACGGCGGTCGGCGCGGCCTGCCTGGTGCTCGACGCCGCGCTGTCCCCCCGAGCGAGCGCCCTGCTCATCCGGCGCTGACGGCCCGGATGGTCGGGCCCCCGTTCGCGGTGCTGCGCCGCCACCGCCCGCCTCGCTAGGGTTCGGGGACACGCACGCGACGGAGGGCCGCATGACGATCACGGACGACCCGACGGGGACGATCGACCCACGCTGGGCCCGAGTCCGGCCGATGGTCTTCCGGACGATCATCGGCGCCGTGGTCGCGGCCGGACTGGTGGGCATCGTCGCGGTGCTCCTCGGGGACTTCGGCCGGGTCGCGGTGCAGCTCCTGCTGACGGTGGTCGTGGTCGTCGTCTTCGCGCTGCTGTCCTGGTACGACGCCGACGTCTCCTCGCGGCGGTCCGGCACGTTCGCGTTCGCGAGCATCGTCGTGTCGATGTACCTGCTCGTGACCGGCCTCTTCAAGGTCTGGGTCGTGCCGACCGACCCGTACGGCGGCGACGGGATCTGGCTCGTCGGTGAGCACTTCTGGCAGTGGCTCGGGATCGTGTTCGTCGCGCGGTTCGCCCTGCTGCACGTGCACCTGCTGCTCGTCATCCACCGCCGCTACCCGACCCCGCTGCTGCAGCTCGTGGCGAAGGTCACCGTCGGCGTGATCGCGCTGCTCGCCCTGCTGCTCTCGGTGCCGCTGCTGGCCCCGGACGCCGACCTCGCCAGCGGGTACTGGCGGCTCGTGTGGGTGGTCGTCATCCTCGACCTGCTCGGCACCGTCGTCGTGCCGCTGAGCAACGCGCTGTTCCGGCCGCGGCACCACGGCGGCCCGGGTGCCGGTGCGTCCGTCGACGCCCCCTCGGTGGCGTGGCGGAGCCAGCTGGCGGCAGCCACGCCGGTCGCCGGCGGCTGGACGGGCACGCCCGTCCCGGCTGCTCCCGCCGTCTCCGCGGCTCCGGCCGTCCCCGCGGGCCCCGCGGTCGCCGCGGCTCCGGCCGTCTCCGTGGATCCCACCGCGCTGGCGGCCGACGGACGACGGACACACGACGAGGCCGCGACGGTCCGCGGCAGCGACGGCCTGCTCTACGAGCGGAGGCCGGACGGGGCCCGGGCACTCGCGTGGCCGCGCTACGTCGACGGGACCCCGCTGCCGGCGGCACCCGACGGCTCGCCCGACTTCGGCGGCGTCGCCCGCCCCTGACCCGGAGCAGTCGCCCCTCAGACCTCGCCGAGCACCTTCCGCCAGGCGGCGGTCAGCGTGGCGTACTCGTCGTCGGACAGCAGGTCGCGCACCCCGGTCGCGAGCACCGCCGACCGGACGGCCTCCTCGGCGCCGGCCCGGTCACGCAGGTGTGCGTCCGAGTGCTTCACCGCACGCCCGGCCTCCTGCGCCGCCTCGATCTCGTCGACACGGCCGGCTGCGCCCGCCGCCTCGAGCGCGTGCTGCCACGCGGCGAGGAGGTCGGCGTTCGTCACCATCCGGCCGTCCGCCCCGCCCTGGATCGCGAGCGACGCGCTCGGTTCCGGCACGACGATGCCCTCGTCCGCCTTCCAGGTCACGTCGAGCGCCTCGGCCTCGTCAGCGGTGATCCGCCCGGCCCGGTCGATCATCGACTGCACTGCGGCCTGGCTGTTCTCGTTCGACACGATGTCCTCTCCGACCGGACGCGCGCCTCGCGTGGTCCCCACCATCCTCCCGACGGCTGCTGGGAGGAGACGGGAACCACCGCCGGACGGGAGGCGCGGTGCGGCGCCGCCACGCGCCTCCCGTCCGCCACGCGCCTCTTGTCGACACGCGCCTGCTGTCGACGCGCGCTTCCTGTCGACCGGTCGGCGACCGCTGCTGCGACACCCGTCGTTCACCGGGCGGTCACCGCACGGACGCCCGGGTCCTGAACAGTCGTGCAGGTCTCCCCCCGAACCCGAGAAGGACTCTGCATGCGCACACCCGCCCTGCGGGTCGGCGCCGGCATCGCGACGGGCCTCGCCCTCGCCGCCGGCGTCCTGACCGCCAGCCCCGCCCTCGCTGCCGTCGGCGACGACGACCCCGCCGTCGGCGCCCGCGTCACGAGCGGCCCCGCGACCGGCCTCGCGATCAACGAGGTCGAGTCGAACGGCGACGACAACGACTGGGTCGAGCTCGTCAACACCTCGTCGGCGCCGATCGACCTGAGCGGCTGGCGCTTCCTCGACTCCGACTCGACGCACACGGCGTACACGCTGCCGGCCGGCTCGACCATCGCCGCGGGCGGGTACCTCGTCGTCGACGAGGAGACCACGACCCGGACGGGCTTCGGCTTCGGGCTCGGCGGTTCCGACGCCGTGCGGCTCTACGACACGAGCGGCACGCTGACCCTCCGGTACGCGTGGACCTCGCACGCGGTCGTCACGTACGGCAGCTGCCCGGACGGCTCCGGCACGCTCGTCGACACCACCGCGTCGACGAAGGGCGCCCCGAACGACTGCTCCTCGCCCGTGCGGATCAACGAGGTCGAGTCGCAGGACGGCACCCCGGGGGACTGGGTCGAGCTGACGAACGTGGGGACGACCACGGTCGACCTCGGCGGGTACGTGCTGCGGGACAGCGAGGACGACCACGCCTGGACGATCCCGGCCGGCACCACGGTCGCAGCGGGCGGCTTCACCGTGCTCGACGAGGCGCAGTTCGGCTTCGGGCTCGGCAAGGCCGACAGCGTGCGGCTCTCCGACCCCCGCGGGGTCCGGGTCGACGCGTACTCCTGGACCGCCCACGCGGCGACGACGTACGGGCGCAACCCCGACGGCACGGGCGAGTTCGCCGAGACGGCCGAGCCGACCAAGGGTGCGGCGAACCGCTTCGCCGGCGTCGTGACCGCCGAGGCGTGGCCGGGCGGACCGGACGAGACGGTGCTCGACGCCGAGGGCACCTTCACCGGTGACCTCAGCGGACTCGACTGGACGACCTCGTCGACCTCGCGCGACGGGCAGCTCTGGGCGGTGCAGAACGGCGACGGCCTGCTGTACCACCTCGCGCCGGACGGCGAGGGCGGCTGGGCGCCGACGAACGCCGCCGGCACCGACCTGCGCTACGCGGACGGCACCGGGACCCCCGACGCCGAGGGCGTCACCGTGACCGCGGACGACCCCGGTGCCGTCTACGTGTCGACCGAGCGCGACAACGACGTGTCGAAGGTGAGCCGCCCCGCGGTCCTGCGCTTCGCCACCACCGCCGGGGCGGAGTCCACGCTGCGGGCGACCGACGAGTGGAACCTCGCCGCGGACTTCCCCGGGCTCGGTGCCAACGCCGGACTCGAGGGTGTCACCTGGGTGCCGGACGCCTGGCTGACCGAGCGCGGCTTCGTCGACCAGCACACCGGTGCGGCCTACGCCCCGGCGTCCTACCCCGGGCACGGTGACGGACTCTTCTTCGTCGGTGTCGAGGGCACCGCGAGCGTGTACGCCTACGCCCTGATGGACGACGGGTCGTTCCAGCGCGTCGCGACGATCAGCACCCCGTTCTCGCTGGTGGCCGAGGTGCAGTTCGACCCGACGCTCGACGCCCTCTGGGTGGTCTGCGACGAGGCGTGCTCCGGTCGCACGGCGCTCTTCGACGTGCAGGACGGCGCCTTCGCCCTCGCGTCGCTGTACGAGGCGCCGGCGAACGCCGACCGGACGCTCGCGAACGAGGGCTTCGCGATCTCGGGCCGCTGCGTCGACGGTGCGCGGGCGACCTTCTACGCCGACGACAACGACACGAACGGCGCCTCGCTCCGCACCGGGACCCACCCGTGCGACGCGACGACCGAGCCGGGTGACGGCGACGGCGGCACGCCCGCTCCGGGCGACGGCGGCACGCCCGCCCCGGGTGACGGCAGCACGCCCGCCCCGACGCCCGGGACCGGTGGGACCGCACCGACCCCGACCCCGTCCGTGCCCGGCACCCCGGTCGCCCCGGTCGCCCCGGTCGCTCCGACCGAGGCCCTGACCGACGCGAACCGCGGGTCGGTCTCGGCACCGGACACCGTGCGCGCGGGGTCCTCGGTGACGATCACCGTCGGCACGCGGTACGCCGGGCAGCCGGTGGCCGTCTGGCTGTTCTCGGACGCCCGACTGCTCGGCACCCCGACGGTCGCGGCGGACGGTACGGTCACGGTCCTCGTCCCCGCCGACGTGTCGGCCGGTGCCCACCGCCTGGTGGTGGCCGCGCTCGACGGCACCGTGCTCGGGTGGACCGAGGTCACGGTCGACCCCGCGACCGGCGAGCTCGCGTTCACGGGTGCCGACCTGGCGGGAGGCATCGCCGCGGCGCTCCTGCTCGTGACGGCCGGTGCCGGTGTCCTCGTGGTGCGTCGGCACCGTGCGGGAGCCGCGCGCGCCTGACGCCGAGCGTCCCACGACGCCCCCGCTGCCCTCCCGGCAGCGGGGGCGTCGTGCGTGCGCTGCCCGTTCCTTCCCACAACGGGCGCGATGGGGAGCGGTTCCGGGCGTACCTGGTCGTTCCGTCACGGCAGGTACGCCCGTTCCGGCCAGGGAGGCCTCCGCCCACGCCACCCGACCAGGTGGGCGCCCGCCGGCACGAGGCGCGCGCTCCCGAGCTCGGCACCGTTGCGGAGCCGTGACCGAAAGCTCTTGACACGAATAAGTCCACACGCTGTACTAATCCTGCGCGCGGGTGACGGAGCCCGCGGACATCCCGTGCAAAGGAGCACCGATGAAACGCCGCACCCGAATCATCGCCGGTCTCGCAGCCGTGGCAGTCGCCGCGGTCGGACTGGCGGGTTGTTCCAGCTCGGGGTCCGCCTCGAGCAACACGATCAAGATCGCGTACCAGAAGTTCGGTGCCTTCCAGCAGCTCGATGCGCAGATGAAGGAGGTCAAGACCGCGTACGAGAAGGCGAACCCGGGCAAGACCGTCACCCTCGTCCCGATCCAGGCGCAGGGCAACGACTACTACACGAAGCTCGCGCTCATGAACAAGGCGCCCGCGACGGCCCCCGACGTCATGTACGAGGACACCTTCCTCATCAAGTCCGACGCCGAGGCCGGCTACCTTCTGCCCCTCGACAAGTACACGGACAAGTGGGACGAGTGGGACCAGTTCTACGACAACGCGAAGCAGGCCGGCCAGGGCGACGACGGCAAGATCTACGGCGTCTCGATGGGTACCGACACCCGGGCCCTCTGGTACAACAAGGACCTCTTCGAGAAGGCCGGTCTCCCCGTGCCGTGGCAGCCGAAGACCTGGGACGACGTCCTGTCCGCCGCCAAGACGCTCAAGGAGAAGGACCCGAACGTCATCCCGTTCAACATCTACTCCGGCAAGGCGCAGGGCGAGGCCTCGACCATGCAGGGCTTCGAGATGCTCCTGTACGGCGCGGACGGCGACGGCAACACCCTCTACAAGGACAAGAAGTGGGTCGTCGGCTCGAAGCAGTTCGAGGACTCCCTCAAGTTCGTGAAGGACGTCTACCAGGGCGGCCTCGGCCCGACACCGCAGCAGGCGCTCGACACGAACGTCGGCACGACGATCGCGCAGACGTGGCTCCCAGAGGGCAAGCTCGCCATCGACCTCGACGGCTCGTGGCAGTCCGGCACGTGGCTCGAGTCCGGCACCGCTCCGTGGAAGGAGTGGAACGACGTCATGGGTCAGGCAGCGTTCCCGACGCAGAACGGCCAGGCGCCGGGCTACAACTCGATGTCCGGCGGCTGGACGCTCGCGGTCGGCTCGAAGTCGAAGAACCCGCAGGCGGCGTTCGACTTCATCACGACCTTCCTCGACAAGGACGGCTCGCTGAAGTACGACACCGAGAACAGCCAGATCGCCGTCCGCAAGGACGTCGCCGAGGACACCGCGTACACGGACGCCAACCCGACGTTCAAGTTCTTCTCCGGTCTGGTGGAGCACACGAACTTCCGCCCGGCGACGAGTGACTACGCGCAGGTCTCGAACGCGATCCAGGTCGCGATGGAGTCCGTCATGACCGGGCAGCAGACGCCCGCCGAGGCCGCGAAGGACTACGACCAGGCGGTCGAACAGGTCGTCGGCAAGGACAACACCGTCGACGCCGGCTAGCGGCGCGACCACCTGACGGACTGGAGGCGCGGGGCGGTCCCGCACCGCGCCTCCCGTCCGTCCCTCCCCACCTTCGGAACCCCTCCGCACCCGGAAGGCATCCAGCGTGTCCACAACACCCCTCGCGCCGACACTGTCGGCGCCCGGTGCGCCGAAGCGCACCGAGCCACCCGTGCCGCGCAAGCGGCGACCACTGCGGAACGCGACGCGGGTCGTCCCGCTCCTGCCCGCGGTCGTCCTCCTCGTCGTCTTCCTGCTCGGCCCCGTCATCTCGTCGTTCTACGGGTCGTTCACCGACTCGGCCCTGACCGGCGTCGGCGCCGCTGACCAGCAGTTCGTCGGCTTCCGCAACTACGTCGAGCTCTTCCAGGACAAGGACTTCCCGAAGTCCGTCGTCCTGACGATCGTGTTCCTCCTCGCCTCGGCGGTGGTGGGGCAGAACGTGCTCGGCCTCGGGCTCGCGCTCCTCATGCGCAGCGCGAACCGGGTCGTCCGCGCGATCGTCGGCACCTTCGTCGTCGCCGCCTGGGTGCTGCCGGAGATCGTCGCCTCGTTCGCCGCCTACGCGTTCTTCAACGACACCGGCACGCTCAACACCTTCCTGGCGTCCATCGGGATCACCGGGGCGAACTGGCTCTACACGTACCCGATGCTCGCCGTGATCCTGGCGAACATCTGGCGCGGGACTGCCTTCTCGATGCTCGTCTACTCGGCCGCCGTGTCCGAGGTCCCCGAGGAGATCACCGAGTCCGCCGAGGTCGACGGCGCCACCGGGTGGCAGCGGCTCGTCTACATCACGCTGCCGGTCATCCGCCGCTCGATCTCGACGAACCTCATGCTCACGACGCTGCAGACGCTGTCGGTCTTCACCCTCATCTTCGTGATGACGGGCGGCGGCCCCGGCACGAACTCGTCGACCCTGCCGATCCTGGCGTACCAGGAGGCGTTCAAGTTCTCACAGCTCGGCTTCGGGACCGCGATCGCGACGATCCTGCTGATCGTCGGCGCGGTGTTCTCGATCATCTACATCCGCGCGCTCAAGCCCGAGGTGGACTGACCATGGCCCTCACCGCCGACCGTCCCGTCGCGAACGTCACCCGCTCGGTGACCGCGCCCGGCGCACTGCACATGACGTCCCCGCGCGGACGGACCATGCGCTGGGTGTCGAACGTCGTCCTGCTCGTCATCGCCGTCTGCTTCGCGGTGCCCCTGCTCTGGCTCGTGCTGGCGTCGGTGGACACCCAGGCGTCGCTGTCGGTGAAGCTGCCGACGCAGTTCACGCTCGACAACTTCACGCAGGTGCTCACCCCGGAGCTGTCGTTCATCCCGCTCGCGAACAGCCTGCTGCTCTCCGGCGGCACCGCGGTCGTCACCGTGGTGTTCGCGCTGCTCGCCGCGTACCCGCTGTCCCGCTACAAGATGCGCGTCAACAAGCCGTTCCTGTACAGCATCCTGTTCGGCACCGGGCTGCCGATCACGGCGATGATGGTGCCCGTCTACGCGCTGTTCGTGTCGCTCAACCTGATCGACAACGTGTGGGGCTGCATCTTCTTCCTCGCCGCGACGAGCCTGCCGATGGCGATCTGGATGGCGAAGAACTTCATGGACTCGGTGCCGATCTCCCTCGAGGAGGCGGCGTGGACCGACGGCGCCTCGATGTTCACCACGCTCACGCGGATCGTCGTGCCGCTCATGCGCCCCGGCATCGCGGTCGTGTTCATCTTCGTGTTCATCCAGGCCTGGGGGAACTTCTTCGTCCCGTTCGTCCTGCTGCTCTCGCCCGACAAGGTGCCCGCCGCGGTGAGCATCTTCAACTTCTTCGGGCAGAACGGCGCGGTCGCCTACGGGCAGCTCGCCGCCTTCTCGATCGTCTACTCCGTGCCCGTGATCGCCCTCTACGTGCTCGTGTCCCGCGGCCTCGGGGGCGGCAACGCCCTCGCCGGCGGCATCAAGGGCTGACCCCACCGCTCGACGGGAGACGGTGCCGCGGTACCGCGCTGCCCGCCGACCCCTGCTGGAAAGGAACCACTCCATGCACCACGACGAACCGCTCGTCGAGGCCCGGATCGCCCGCCTCGTCCGCGACCGCATCGACCCCGCCGTGCACCGCCGCTCGGCCCCGGTCACCATCGACGCCTGGGAGGTGCCGGACGAGCCCGTCCCGTTCGCCGAGGCCGTCACCGCCGACTACACGCCGTTCACGGTCGGCAGCGCATGGGGCGGCCGGCCGTGGGGCACCACCTGGTTCCGGGTCCGCGGCACGGTGCCCGACGGCTTCGGCACCGACCCCGGCACCACCGTCGAGCTCCGCGTCGACCTCGGCTTCTCGAAGCGGCAGCCCGGCTTCCAGGCCGAGGGCCTCGCCTGGCGCACCGACGGCTCGACGATCAAGGGCATCGAGCCGCGCAACGACACCGTGCCCGTCGAGGTCGGCCCCGGCGGCTCCTTCGAGCTGTACGTCGAGGCCGCCGCGAACCCGGACATCGGTGGCGACGACTTCCAGGGCGCGACACCGCTCGGGTCCCGGTCGACCGCCGGGACGGAGCCGATCTACCGGCTGCGCGCCCTCGAGCTCGTCGAGCGCGACGACTCCGTGTGGGAGCTCCAGCAGGACGTCTGGGTGCTCCGCGGCCTGATGGCCGAGCTGCCGACCGACGGCACCCGCGGGGCCGACCTGCTCCGCGTGCTCGAGCGCGCCGCCGACGCCCTCGACCCCGACGACGTCCCGGGCACCGCCGCGGACGCCCGCGCCGTGCTCGCCCCCGCCCTCGCGGTGCCCGCCAGCGCCGCCGCGCACCGCGCCGTCGCCGTCGGACACGCGCACATCGACTCCGCCTGGCTCTGGCCGGTCCGCGAGACGATCCGCAAGTGCGCCCGGACGTTCTCGAACGTGCTCGACCTGATGGACCAGGACCCCGACTTCACCTTCGCGTGCTCGTCCGCGCAGCAGTACGCCTGGATCCGCGACGGCTACCCGTCGATCTGGGCCCGCATCAAGCAGCGCGTCGCCGAGGGTCGCTGGATCCCCGTCGGCGGCATGTGGGTCGAGTCGGACACCAACCTGCCCGGTGGTGAGGCCCTCGCGCGCCAGTTCGTCGCCGGGAAGCGCCTGTTCCTCGAGGAGTTCGGCGTCGACACCCCCGAGGCCTGGCTGCCCGACTCGTTCGGCTACACCGGCGCGCTGCCGCAGATCGTCCGCGCCGCCGGCTCGAAGTGGTTCGTCACGCAGAAGCCCTCGTGGAACGAGACGAACGTCATCCCGCACACGTCCTTCCACTGGGAGGGCATCGACGGCTCCCGCGTCCTGACGCACCTGCCGCCGGCCGACACCTACAACTCGGACGTCTCCGCCGCCGACCTGCTCCGCGGCGAACGCGGCAACAAGGAGCGCGGCGTCGCGAACACGTCGATGCTGCTGTACGGGTTCGGCGACGGCGGCGGTGGACCCACCCGCGAGATGGTCGCGGCGGCCCGACGCCAGCACGACCTCGACGGCTCGCCGCGGGTCGACCTCGGCACCCCCGCGCAGGTGTTCGAGGAGCTCGAGCGCGTCCTGCCCGAGCCCGCGGTGTGGTCGGGGGAGATGTACCTCGAGTTCCACCGCGGCACCTACACGTCGCAGATCCGCACGAAGCAGGGCAACCGGCGCTCCGAGCACCTGCTCCGCGAGGCCGAGCTCTGGGCGGCGACCGCGGCCGTGCGGATCGGCGCCGAGTACCCGTACGACGAGCTCGAGGCCGTCTGGCACACCGTGCTGCTCCAGCAGTTCCACGACATCCTGCCGGGGTCGTCGATCGCCTGGGTCTACGAGAACGCCGAGGCCGAGTACGCCCGGGTCGCCGAGGTCCTCGAGGGACTGATCGGGTCGTCGACGACCGCGCTCGCGAGCGGTGGGGCGCCGGCGCTCGCCGGGGTCGGGGCGTCGGCGACCGCGTTCGCCGGCGGAGCCGGCAGCGGGCTCGACGCGCCGCAGGATGCGAGTGCCGTCGGGACCGGGGGCAGCGCCGAGGTCGGTACCGTGGTGCGCTTCAACGCCTCGCCCGTCACGGCGGGCGGGGTGACCGCCCTGGGTGGTTCCGCGGCGTCGGCGGAGGAGGCCGTGCCTCCCGTCCGGAACGGCGACCGCTTCGTCTTCGACACCGGCGTCGTCACGGCGAGCATCGACGCGGACGGCCACGTCGTGTCGCTCGTCGACCACGCCTCCGGTCGCGACGCCGTCGCACCGGGCGCCGTGGCCGCGCAGTACACGGTGTTCCGGGACACCCCGAACCAGTGGGAGGCGTGGGACATCGACCGCGCCTACCAGCGGAACGGGACCGTCCTGGCGGCGGCCTCCGTCGAGGTGCTCGGCGATGCGCTCGTCGTGACGCGCCCCTTCGGCTCGTCGTCGGTGACCACCCGGTACTCGGCGACCGCGGGGCAGCCCGAGCTGCACATCGAGACCGAGGTCGAGTGGCACGAGCGGCAGAAGCTCCTCAAGCTCGCCTTCCCGCTCGACGTGCGGGCGTCGGTGGCCTCGAGCGAGATCCAGTTCGGGCACATCGACCGGCCGACGCACCAGAACACCTCGTGGGACATGGCGCGGTTCGAGACCGCAGCGCACCGGTGGGTGCACGTCGCGGAGCCGGGGTTCGGCGTCGCGGTCGCGAACGACTCCACGTACGGGCACGACATCACGCGCTCGACGCGTGCGGACGGCGGGACGACGACGCTCGTGCGTGAATCGCTGCTGCGCGCGCCGACGTTCCCGGACCCGCACGCCGACCAGGGGCACCACGTGTTCCGGACGGTGCTGCGCGTCGGCGCCTCGGTGCTCGACGCCGCGGACTCCGGGTACCGGCTCAACCTGCCGGTGCGCTCGGTGCCGGGTTCGGCCGAGGTGTCGCCGCTGGTCGTCGTGTCCTCGCCGCAGGTGCTCGTCGAGGCCGTCAAGCTCGCCGAGGACCGCTCGGGCGACGTCGTCGTGCGGCTGTACGAGGCGTCGGGCGGTCGGGCGACGGACGTCGGGGTGTCGTTCGGGTTCGACGTCGCCGCGGTCGACGCGGTGGACCTGCTCGAGCGGCCGGTCGGCGACGGGACGTGGGCTGCCGGGGAGCCGGTCGTGCTCACGCTGCGTCCGTTCGAGATCGTCACGCTGCGGGTGCGGCGGGGCTGAGGCGGCGGCGCCGGGCCCGTGGCAGCGGGTCCGGTGCCGCCGGCCCGGAGGGGCTGCGGCGCCGGGGGAGCACGGGTGCGTTCCCTCGGCGCCGCGTTGCGGGGCGGGCGGCGGTCTGCGCCGCTCGTGGAATGCCCGCGGTGTCGTGCCCGGTCGTTCCTGATCGCTCCTGATCGCCCGCGGTGTCGTGCCCGGTCGTTCCGGGCGTACCTGATGGGAACGGGCGTACGTGGTCGAACAGGACGACCAGGTACGCCCGTTCTCACTTCCCATCGCGGCCGTCATGGGAAGGAACGGGCGTCCTGCACAGGGCGAGCGGACGGGAGGCTCGTCCACAGTCCGCCCCGCCGGCCCCGGTCCCGCGGTGGAGACCGGGCACGCTCCCGGCATGGAACGACCACTCCCCATCCTCCGTGCGGGTCCGGCCCGCGAGGTCGGCTGCGATCCGACCACGTTGCGTCGCCGCGTCCGGTCCAGCGGATCCGATCGGCTCGTCCGCGTCGGCCCGAACGCCTTCGTCGAGGGCGTCCGGTGGGACGGCGCGGGCCCTCGGCAGCGGTACGTCACACGCGTGTACGCACGGCTCGGACGGCTCGGGACCCCCGCCGTCGCCTCGCACGTGTCGGCCGCCGCGGTCCACGGACTCCCGGCGTTGTCCGGGTGGAACGCCCCGGTGCACGCCACCGTGCCGGAGTCGATGTACCGCGGCCGGACACCGACCCTGGTCTTGCACACGCGTCCGGTGCCGCCGGACGAACGGGTCGAGGCGGACGGCGTCGCGGTGACGTCCGTGCCGCGGACGGTGGTCGACATCGCGATGTCCGACGACCTCCGGACCGCGGTGGTCGTCGCCGATGCGGCCCTCCGCAGCGGCATCGGCACCGGGTGCCTCCGGGCAGCGGTCCACCCCCGGTCTCGCGGGCGCCGACGCGCCGACCAGGTCATCGACCTCGCCGACGGCAGGTCCGGATCCGCAGCGGAGTCGTTCGCCCGCGTCGTCTTCCTCGAGCTCGGTCTGCCGGAGCCGGTGCTGCAGCAGGGGTTCGTGGTCGACGGCCGTCGGTACGCCGTCGACTTCTGGTTCCCCGACCAGGGCGTCGTCGTCGAGATCGACGGTCGTGCGAAGTACACGCAGGAGCGGTACCTCGCGGGCAGGAGCCCGACCGAGGTGTTCCTCGACGAGAAGCGTCGGCACGAGGGGCTGCTGACGGTCCCCGGGGTCCGGGCGGTCGTCCGGCTCGAATGGCGGGACCTGTTCGACCCGGACGCCCTGGTCCGCCGTTTCCGGGCCGCCGGCCTGCCGTGTCCGGTGCGACCGATCAGGAGCGCCCGACCGGCTGCCTGACCGGGAGCGGGCCCAGGGGCCTCGGCTTAGCGTCGCGCCCATGGCAGTCACCGAGATCTGGCTCGTCCGCCACGGGGAGTCCACCGCCAACGTCGCCGCCGCCCGTGCGGACGCCGCGGGCGCGGACGTCATCGAGGTCGACCACCGCGATGCCGACGTCCCGCTCAGTCCCCTCGGTGAGGAGCAGTCGCGGGCGCTCGGGCAGGAGCTCGCCGACCGCGGCGTCGACGACGTCCCGGTCGCGCTGTGGGTGTCGCCCTACCGTCGTGCGCAGCAGACGATCGGCATCGCACTCGAGGCCGGCGGCCTGACCGAGCCGCCGAGGCGCACCGACGAACGGCTGCGCGACCGGGAACTCGGTGTCCTCGACCTGCTCACCCGACAGGGCGTGCGCAACCGCTACCCGGACGAGGAGCGCCGCCGACAGTGGCTCGGCAAGTACTACCACCGGCCCGCGGGCGGGGAGTCGTGGGCGGACGTCATGCTCCGGCTCCGCACGGTGATGACCGACGTCGACCGGCTCGAGGGGACCGAGCGGCTCCTCGTCGCCGCACACGACGCGGTCGTCATGCTCGCGATGGCCGTGTGCCTCGACCTCGACGAGCACGCGCTCATGGCCTTCGCCGAGGACCACACCGTCGCGAACGCCTCGCTCACCCGGCTCCACCGCGACGGCCCCGGTGCGCCCTGGACGCTCGAGGAGTTCTCCGCCGTCGGGCACCTCGACGACGACGAAGTGACCGAGCACAGCGGCCGGAAGGACGACGCCCGTGTCGAGTGAGCCGGAGGCCCCGCAGCACATCACGCCGAACGTCCTGCGCGAGTGGCCGCTGCCCGAGCCCGGTGCCGGCAAGTACGGTCGCGGGCAGGTGCTCGTCATCGGTGGTGCTTCGTACACGCCCGGCGCAGCCATGCTGTCCGCGCTCGCCGCACTCCGGGTCGGTGCCGGTCGGCTCACCCTCGCGGTCGGCGCGAGCGTCGCGCACCACGTGGCCGTCGCCGTGCCGGAGTCGGGGGTGCTCCCGCTCGCCGAGGACGCGGACGGGCACGTCGCCGTCGGTGCGCTCGCCGCGGTGGCCGACACCGCCGGGTCCTCCGACGCCGTGCTCGTCGGCCCCGGGCTCGACGAGCCCGACGGCGCCCGCGACCTCGTCGCCGGCATCGCCGATGCGGTCGGTCCGGAGGCGTTCGTCGTCCTCGACGCCTTCGCGCTCGGCGTGGCCGCGGACGTCGAGGACCGCCTCGCGCCCCTGCACGGTCGGCTCGTGCTGACGCCGAACAGCGGCGAGGCGGAGCGCCTCCTCGGGCGGGACTGCGGGGACGACGACGTCGCCGACGCCCGCGAGATCGCCGAGCGGTACGGCGCCGTCGTGGCGCTGTCCGACGTCATCGCCGCGCCGGACGGTCGTGCCTGGGTGAAGGGCACCGGTTCGGGCGGCCTGGGGACGAGCGGCAGCGGCGACGTGCTGTCCGGCGTGGTGGTCGGGCTGCTCGCCCGTGGAGCCGAACCCGCGCAGGCCGTCGCCTGGGCGTCCTACGTGCACGCGGCCGCGGGGGACCGCCTGGCCGTGCAGGTCGGGCCGCTCGGCTACCTGGCCAGTGAGCTCCTCGCCGAGATCCCGCGCGTCCTGGTCGAGCTCGGCGCCTGAGGCGGGGTGGACCCACCCCGCCTACGCACGCAACGACTCCACGGCCTTGTCGACCCGGCGCTGCCGCGTCTCCGGCGCCTTCGCCGCGAGCACCGGGTCCACGAGCGCCCGCTGCCGTGAGGCCGACAGGGTCTCGTAGGCCGCCCGGACCCCGGCCTCGTCGAACGCCGCCGCCAGGTCCGACGGCAGCTCGACCGTCCGCGGCAGGGTGTCGACCTCGAGCGTGACCTCGACGGTGTCCCCGGCGGCGATGCCCGCTGCGGTGCGGTGGGCCTCGGACAGCGGCACCAGGAACTGTCCGCCCATCACCCCGACCGTCGACCGGTAGGTGTAGCCGCCGTCGATCGTGACGACCACGGCGGGGCGCTTCCCGGAGCCGAGGGCGTCGATGACCTCCTCGGGAACGGGCAGACCGGTGGCCGTCTTCCTCGCCTGCAGGACCGTCGTCGTGAACTGCACCCGTGCCTCCCGGCTGTCCGCGGTCGCGACCGCAGCGTGCGCCGCAGACGCGACCGACCATCACCGGGGACCGTCCCCGGCAGCGAAACCGTACAGCCGCACCCGCTGTTCCGCCACCGTTCACCGCCGCAGCACGACCCCGAAACCGGCCGCGTCCACGATCGTGCCGAACCCGGACCCCCCGGACACCCGAACCCCCACAGCACCCGGAAGGCACACCCCGTGCAGCACACCCGCACCCTGGCCGGCATCGCCCTGGCCGCAGCAGCAGTCGTCACCCTGGCCGGTTGCTCGGCCACGAGCTCGGCGAGCACGAGCACCGGTTCCGGCGACACCGACTGGAAGACGGCCACCAGCGCCGAGTCCGCCGGCGGCATGGACGCCCTCGTGAAGGCCGCGAAGGCCGAGGGCCAGCTCAACGTCATCGCGCTCCCGCCGACGTGGGCGAACTACGGCAAGATCATCGCCGGCTTCGAGAAGCAGTACGACATCAAGGTGAACTCCGCGAACCCGAACGGCTCGAGCGCCGACGAGGTCGCCGCCGTGAAGTCGCAGCAGGGGCAGTCCACCGCCCCCGACGTGCTCGACCTCGGCAACGCGGTCATGCAGCAGAACCTCGGCCTGCTCACCGACTACAAGGTCGCGAACTGGTCGGACATCCCGGACACGCTGAAGGACGCCGACGGCAAGTGGACGCGTGACTACACGGGCCTGATGTCGATCGGGTACGACTCGTCGAAGATCCAGGACGCCCCGAAGGACCTGACCGACCTGCTCGGCAGCGAGTACAAGGGCAAGGTCTCGATCGCCGGCGACCCGACGCAGGCGAACCAGGCGGCGAGCGCGGTGTACCTCGCGGCGCTGGAGAACGGCGGCTCGGCGGACGACATCACGAAGGGCGTCGACTTCTTCGGCAAGCTGAAGCAGGCCGGCAACTTCCAGAACGTGCTGCCGTCGCAGGCCACGGTCGCCTCGGGCGAGACCCCGGTCGTCGTGCAGTGGTCGTACAACAACCTCGCGTGGGGCCCGGCCGCCGGTGCCTCCGGCAACGAGAACTGGAAGACCGTCGTCCCCGAGGGCCAGGCCCTCGGCTCGTACTACTCGCAGGCGATCAACAAGGACGCCCCGCACCCGGCGGCGGCGCGCCTCTGGCAGGAGTACATCGCCAGCCCGGACGCGCAGAACCTGTACCTGCAGGCCGGCGCCTTCCCGTCGACCCTCGCGGCGATGGAGCAGTCGGGCAAGGTCGACAAGGACGCGCTCGAGGCCGCCGGCGGCATGCCGAAGGACTACGTCGAGCTGACGGACGCGCAGGTCACCGAGGCCGCGAAGGTCCTGGCGGCGAAGTGGTCCGCCACCATGGGGTCCTGATCCCGTGACCCGCGCATCGGCCCCGAGCGGCGGCAGCGCGACCGTGCCGGGGCAGGCACCCGCCCCCGCAGCGACCAGTGCTGCAGCGACCAGTGCTGCGGCCACCAGCGCCGCCGGCTCGGTGGCCGATACCGGCGGCACCCCCGCCCCCGGTCCGCAGCCCGACCCCGGTCCGCAGCCCACTCCCGTCGCCCCGCACCGGCGGACGGGCCGGGGCCGCCGCACCGGCCGCCCCCGCCTCGCCTGGCTCGGCCTCACCCCGTTCGCCGCCTACGTGCTGCTGTTCCTGGCCGTCCCGGCCGTGATCGCGGTCGGCAGCGGCTTCCTCACCGGCGACGGTGCGTTCACCGTCGCGAACCTCGCGGCCTTCACCGACCCGTCCGTCCTGCGCGCCTTCGGTGGCTCGTTCGGGCTGTCGGCCGTCTCCGCCGTGATCGGCGCGGTCGTCGGTGCGCTCGTCTGCTGGGCGCTCGCGGCGCTCCGCCCGGACGGACTCGTCCGCTCGGTGATCGACGCCGCCGCGAGCGTCCTCGCGCAGTTCGGCGGTGTCATGCTCGCGTTCGCCTTCATCGCGACGATCGGGGCGCAGGGCCTGGTCACGACGTGGCTCGTGTCCACGTTCGGGATCGACCTCAACGCCGACGGCACCTTCCTCTACACGGTCCCGGGGCTCGTCATCCCCTACGTGTACTTCCAGGTCCCGCTGATGGTCCTGACGTTCATGCCCGCCCTCGAGGGCGTGCAGGCGCAGTGGGGCGAGGCCGCGGCCACCCTCGGGGCCTCGCGCGCGACGTACTGGCGGCGCATCGCCGTCCCGGTTCTCGCTCCGGCCTTCTGGGGCTCGCTGCTGCTGCTGTTCGCGAACGCGTTCTCGTCGTTCGCCACCGCCGCCGCGCTCATCTCCCAGGGCGGCATCGTCCCGCTGACGATCCGCGCGCAGCTGACCAGCGAGACGATCATCGGCCTGCAGAACGTCGCCGGGGTGCTCGCGCTCGGCATGGTCGTCGTCATGGCGGTCGTCATGGCCCTGTACTCGCTGCTCCAGCGCCGGGCCGCCCGGTGGCAGCGGTGAGCGCCGTCGTGCGTCTGGCGACCCGGCCGGGAGGCTCGGCTCGCCCCCGCCGCTTCGGCGTCGCCCCGTCGCGGGGCACCGCAGCGGTCGTGCTCACCCTGGTCGGACTGGTGTTCGCGGTCCCGCTGGTCGCCCTGGCACAGTTCACGTTCCGGCAGGGCACCGACGGCGCCCTCACCCTCGACCACTACGCCGCGATCGTCGACTCGGCGAACGCCGTCACGTACCAGCCGGTCTTCGACGGCCTCGCCGCGTCGCTGCTCATCGCCGTCATCACCGTCGGGATCGTGCTGCTCGTCCTCCTGCCGGCGCAGATCGTCACGGCACTGCGCTACCCCCGCCTGCGTCGCGTGCTCGAGTTCGTGTGCCTGGTCCCGATCACCGTGCCCGTCGTGGTGCTCGTCGTCGGGTTCATCCCCGTCTACCAGGTCGTGGCCCAGGTCTTCGGCTCCGGCGCCTGGACCCTGGCGTTCGCGATCGGGATCGTGTCGCTGCCGTTCGCGTTCCGTCCGATCGCGGCGGCCCTGACCGCGGCGGACGTCACGGTGCTGTCCGAGGCGGCGCGGTCCCTCGGCGCCTCGTGGTGGACGGTGACGTGGCGGATCCTGCTGCCGAACCTCCGCCGCGGCATCACCGCCGCGTGCTTCCTCACCGTGACGGTCGTCCTCGGCGAGTACACCCTCGCCTCGTTCCTCTCCCGCACCACGTTCCAGACCGCGCTGCTGCTCGTGCAGTCGACCGACCCGTACGTCGCAGCGGTCTTCTCGCTCGCCGCGCTGCTGTTCGGGTTCGTCCTGCTCGTGCTGATCGGCCGGGTCGGGACCGGCCGCCGGCGCACCCCGAAGGAGTCCGCATGACCACGACCGCCCCCGCCGCCCCGGCCTCGCTCTCGACCGAGGGCGCGACCGTCGAACTCGAGGCGGTCGAGAAGCACTACGGCACGCACCGGGCACTCGCCGGGCTGTCCCTGCGCATCGAACCCGGTGAGTTCGTGTCGCTGCTCGGCCCGTCCGGCTGCGGCAAGACCACCGCGCTCCGGGCCCTCGCCGGGCTCGAGACGATCGACGGCGGCGCCATCCGCATCGATGGCGCGGACGTCGCCTCGGTCCCGGTCGACCAGCGGGACATCGGGATGGTGTTCCAGCAGTACTCGCTGTTCCCGCACATGACCGTGCGGCAGAACGTCTCCTTCGGCCTGGAGATGCGTCGGGTGCCTGCGGCCGCACGACGCGAGCGGGTCGTCGAGGCCCTCGACATGGTGCACCTCGTCGACTTCGCCGACCGGTGGCCGCACCAGCTCTCCGGCGGCCAGCAGCAGCGCGTCGCCCTCGCCCGCGCCCTCGTCACCCGGCCCCGCGTGCTCCTGCTCGACGAGCCGCTCTCCGCGCTCGACGCCAAGGTGCGGGTCTCCCTGCGCGACGAGATCCGGCGCATCCAGACCGACCTCGGCATCACCACCGTGTTCGTCACCCACGACCAGGAGGAGGCGCTCGCCGTCTCCGACCGCATCGCCGTCATGAACGCGGGCGACATCGAGCAGGTCGGTACGCCGGAGGAGCTCTACCGCCACCCGGTGTCGGCGTTCACCGCGGACTTCGTCGGCCAGTCGAACCGGCTGCGCGGGGACCTGCGCGACGGTGACGTCTTCGTGTACGGGTTCCGGGTACCGGCCCTCGACGCCGGGACCGCCGACGGCCCGGTGACCGCGTTCGTCCGGCCCGAGGACGTCGCGTTCGCCGCCGAGGGCGTCACCGGCACGGTCGTCGCGTCGAGCTTCCTCGGCTCGATCCGCCGCACGACTGTCCGACTCGACGACGACACGGTCGTCACGGTGCAGCACGAGGTCAGCGACCGCCGCACCACGGGCGACGCCGTGGCCCTGCGGCTGCTCGGTGCACCGGTGGCGGTCGCGCCGCTCGCCTGACCGGCGACTCGGCCCGGGCCCTGCCCGTGCACCCCGCCGGCCTGGAGGCGCGTGGCGGGGCCGCCACGCGCCTCCCGTCCGCTGCGGTCAGCGCTCGAAGCGCGCTTCGCGCTCGTCGGCCAGGCCCGCCTCGACACGTGCGCGCATGTCCGCGGACATCGCGGGCAGGGCGTCGAGCCGGGCCCAGGTCGCCTCGGTGTTCTCGCCGTCCGCCGGGAACGGGTCCCCGGAGACGTACCGGCAGGCGAAGACGAGGTCGAGGTACTGCGCGCGGTCGCCGTTCGGGTACGTCATCTCGGGCAGGGTCTGCACCCACGCCAGGCGCTCGGCGACCGCGACGACGTCGGCCTCCTCGAGGACCTCGCGCTCGGCGGCCACCGCCGGTTCCTCGCCCGGGTCGACGATCCCCGTCACCGGCGTCCACGCGCCGGTGTCCGCGCGTCGGACGACGAGCAGCTCGCGCGCGGCGCCCTCGCCACGGGTGACCACGGCGGTGACCCCGGTCAACCAGAGCAGGTCGGTGCCGATCTTCTCGCGCAGGGACAGGACGAAGTCAGGGGTCGGCATGGGTCCACGCTACCGATCACCCCTGTCGCCGACTGGTCATGACCAGTAGGGTGGCCGCGTGGAGATCATCATCCTGCCGACGCCGGCCGAGGTCGGTCGTGTCGCCGCCGCCAAGATCGCCTCGGTCGTCGCCGAGAAGCCGTCCGCCGTCGTGGGACTCGCCACCGGCTCCAGCCCGCAGGGCATCTACGCAGACCTGCGCCGTCGGGTCGAGGCCGGCGAGGTCTCGTTCGCGGCCGCGCGCGGGTTCGCCCTCGACGAGTACGTCGGGATCCCGCTCGAGCACCCCGAGTCCTACGCGTCCGTGATCCAGCGCGACGTCGTGGAGCCGCTCGGCTTCGACCCGTCGCGCGTCCGCGTGCCGGACGGCCGCGCCGGCGACCTGGCGTTCGCGGCGAAGGAGTACGACGCCGCCATCCGCGCGGCCGGGGGAGTGGACGTGCAGATCCTCGGGATCGGCGCGAACGGGCACATCGGGTTCAACGAGCCGACCTCGTCGTTCGCGTCGCGCACCCGCATCAAGACGCTCGCGCCGTCGACGCGTGAGGCGAACGCGCGCTTCTTCGACTCCCTCGACGACGTCCCGACGCACTGCATGACCCAGGGGCTCGGCACGATACTCGAGGCGCGTGAGCTCGTCCTCGTCGCGCAGGGCTCCGCGAAGGCCGACGCCGTCGCGGCTGCGGTCGAGGGCCCGCTGTCGTCCTTCGTGCCCGGCTCGGCCCTGCAGCTGCACGAGCACGCGACCGTCGTCGTCGACGAGGAGGCGGCCGCCGGCCTTCGCCTGGCCGACTACTACCGGTACACGTACGCGAACAAGCCGGAGTGGCAGCGTTTCGAGTGAACGGCGGCGCGCCCGGCGGGCCGCGCTCAGCGGGCTGAGGCCAGCCGGGTGAGCCCCTCGCGCAGCGTCTCCTCGGAGCAGCCGAAGTTGAGCCGCACGTGGCCGGCGCCCTGGCGCCCGAAGTCCCGCCCGTCGGACAGCGCCACCGCCGCCCGCTCGAGCAGGACCACGGCGGGCCCGTCGCCCCACGGCAGGGCGCGCAGGTCGATCCAGGCGAGGTAGGACGCCTGCGGCTGCCGGTACCCGGCGCCGGGCAGGGCTGCACCGAGTTCCTCCGCGAGCACCCGTCGGTTCGTCGCGAGCTCGCCGAGCAGCGACGCGAGCCACGGTTCGCCGTCCCGGAACGCGGCGACGCTCGCGGTGTAGCCGAGGATCCCGGTCCGCTCGACGACCTCGACCGGCAGCCCGTCGAACCAGGCACGGGCCCGTTCCGATGCGCCGACCATGAGCGCGCACTTCGTCCCGGCGAGGTTCCACGCCTTGCTCGCGCTCGTCAGGGCGACGCCGTGCTCGACCGCTTCGGGACCGCACGTCAGGAACGGGGTGAAGGCGGCGTCGGCGTGGGTGAGCGGCGCGTGGATCTCGTCGGACACGACGACCGCGTCCCACTCGGCGGCCAGCCGTGCGAGCGCGACGAGGTCGTCCCGTGCGTGCACCAGGCCGAGCGGGTTGTGCGGGTTGCAGAGCAGGACCGTGCGGGCACCGCCGGCGAACGCCCGAGCGATGCCGTCGAGGTCGATGCGCCAGCCCGCCGTCGTGTCGAACGGGTCGGGGTCACCGTCGGGCGCGCGGAGCGGGACCTCGGTCACCGTGCCCCCGGCCTCGCGCACGTACTCCCAGAACGGCGGGTACACGGGCGGCATGACGACGACCTGGTCGCCCGGCTCGACCACGCGCCGGAGGACCTCGACCGCGGCCACCGACACGTCCGTGGTCGTCCGGACGAGGTCGGGATCGACGTCCCACCCCCACCGGCGTCCGGCGAAGTCGGCGAACACCTCGGGGAGCACCCGGGTGTGGCCGACGTAGCCGGTGTCACCGTCGCGGACCGCGCGCTCGAGGGCCTCGCGCACGGGCTCCGCCGGCACCGAGTCCATCTCCGCGACGAACATCGGCAGCACCTCGGGCGGGTAGGCCGTGTACTTCTCGCTCGTGCGCGTCCGCTGTGCTTCCGAGACGCTGACCATGACGCTCATGCGCACAGCCTGGCAGGCGGACCGCTCGCGTGTCGTCAGCGGACGGGTGCGCCGAGCAGCTGCTCCGACAGCTCCCACACGCGTCGGGCGTCCTCGGCGCTGCGCAGCGGCTTCCAGGGGTCGAGCGTCCCCGGTGCACCGCCGGCACCGCCCGGGCCGGTGGGGCCCACGAAGCCGCCGTCGCGCACGGCCGGGTCGGTCGCGGCGACGAGTGCCGGCAGTCCGGCGGTGCGCGGGGTCCCCACGAGCAGCCCGCGCCCGGACAACCAGCGGATGACCCGCACCGACGCGGTGTCACCGCTCCGACCGAGTTCCGGACGGGCGGCGAGCAGGCTCGTCGGTGCGACGCCCGGGTGGGCGATGTTGCTCGTCACGCCCCACCCGTGCTCGTGGCTCCGCCGGGCGAGCTCGAGCCCGAACAGACCGAACGCCAGCTTCGACTGCTGGTAGGCGCGCATGCCGTCGTAGCGGCGCTCCCAGTTCGGGTCGTCCCAGTTGATCCGACCGCTCCGCGCCGCGACGCTGATCTGGGACGTGACGTGCCCCCGTGCTGCGCGGAGCAGCGGCAGGAGCCCGCGGACGAGTGCGACGTGCCCGAGGTGGTTCGTGCCGAGCTGCAGCTCGAAGCCGTCCACGGTGGTCTGCCGCTCGGGCGGGGTCATCACGCCGGCGTTGCCGACGAGCAGGTCGACCGGGGTGCCGTCGGCCACCATCGCGCCGGCGAAGGCGTCGACCGACGCGAGCGAGGACAGGTCGAGCGTCCCGAGCGCGACCTGCGCGCCGGGGTGCGTGCGGAGGACACGGTCGCGTGCGGCGGCGCCCTTCGCGGGGTTCCGGACCGGCAGCACGACCTCGGCGCCGGCGCCGGCCAGTGCGGTCGCGATGCCGAGTCCGATGCCGTCGCTGCCGCCCGTCACGACGGCACGGGTGCCGTCCAGGCGGGGGAGGGTGATCTCGATGGGTCGTCTCGGCACGGTGGTCTCCTCGTCGTCGTCGCCCGCGGACCGGGCCGGTCCCAGCCTGCGACGCCGCCGCACCGTGAACCAGGACCTGACGAACCGTGGCTGCGGGGGCCGCGGACCCGGAGGATGGACGCATGACGGATCGATCGGAGTTCGGCGCCTTCCTGCGCGGCCGACGGGAGGCGCTGCAACCGTCC
Source organism: Curtobacterium sp. NPDC089185 (assembly GCF_040685235.1). Taxonomy (NCBI): domain Bacteria; kingdom Bacillati; phylum Actinomycetota; class Actinomycetes; order Micrococcales; family Microbacteriaceae; genus Curtobacterium; species Curtobacterium sp. NPDC089185. The sequence continues at coordinate 209,883 of NZ_JBFBHK010000002.1, forward strand.
GACGTCGGCCTCCCGCCCGGGCAGCGGCGCCGGACCGCAGGCCTCCGGCGCGAGGAGGTCGCCTCGCTCTGCCACATGTCCGCCGACTACTACGCCCGGCTCGAGCGGGGGACCGGACCGCAGCCGTCCGAGCAGATGGTCGCCGCGATCGCGCAGGGGTTCCACCTGACGCGGCAGGAGCGCGACCACCTCTTCCGCCTCGCCGGGCACCGGCCGCCCGAGTCCGGCGTCGGCACCGATCACGTCGGGCCCGGCATGATGCGCATCTTCGACCGGCTGGTCGACACCCCGGCCGAGGTCGTCTCGGAGCTCGGCGAGACCCTGCAGCAGACGCCGCTCGCCACCGCGCTGTTCGGTGACGCGAGCCTGCGCACCGGACACGAGCGGTCGAGCGGGTGGCGGTGGTTCACCGAGCCGGGCGCGCGCGACCTGTTCCCGGTCGAGGACCGCGAGGCAACCTCCCGGCTGTACACGTCGTCGCTCCGCGAGGTCGTTGCACGGCGCGGCCCGGACTCCGCCGCTGCCCGGCTCGCGGACGACCTGCTCGATCGCTCCGACGAGTTCCGCGCGCTCTGGGACCGGCACGAGGTCGGACTCCGGCCCGGCACCGTGAAGCGGTACGACCACCCGGTCGTCGGCCGGCTCGAGCTGCACTGCCAGGTGCTGCTCGACCCGGAGCAGGCGCACGTGCTGCTCGTCTACACCGCGGTCCCCGGCACCGAGAGCCACGACCGACTCCGCCTGCTCTCGGTGGTCGCCGCCTGAGGACGGTTGCGTGATCGTGACCATGCGCCGCCGCGGCATCGGCGACCATGGAGGCGTGCGACGGCGAGCGGGGACCGGGCCGGCGGCCGGGTCGGTCGTGGTCGCAGTGGTGCTCGCGGTGGCGCTGAGCGGGTGCTCGGGGTTCTTCCGGGTGGCGTGCACCCTGCAGGGGTGGAGCAACTCGGTGGAGGTCCGTGTGCCGGGCTCGGCGGATCCGGCATCGGGTGTGCACGGCGTCGGCTTCTGCCAGGAGCGCGGTTGCACCCCCGGACTCGTGGTCCGGGCTGCGCCGGTGCAGCCGGACGAGCCGGGGGACGCGACCCCTGCCGGTCCAGCAGACGCACCACCCGCGCCGACCTCGACCCTGCTGCCGTCGACCACGCACGAGGGGGACGTCTGGATCGTCTCGACGTCGATGGCGACGGCGGAGCGCGGCCGCGTCGCCCTGTTCGGCGCCGACGACCGGGTGCTCGTGGAGCGGGACGTGGACCTCACGTGGGTGCGGACGGGCGGCTCCGAGCAGTGCGGCGGACCGTCGACGGCATCGGTGACCGTCGAGCTCCCCTGACCGGTCCGTCCGGCTGACCCGACCGGCTCCCGACCGCGTCGGGTAGGCAGGGGGTGCAGCATCCGACGCACGAAGGAGTGCCCCATGCCGGACCGCCCCGCCCGCCTCGACCCGGAGTCGCTCCCCGACCCGGTCGACGTCAGCGACAACACCGAGGCCCTCCGCGCCGTCCGGGCCGTCGTCGACGCCGGTCCGTTCGACGCGACGTGGGAGTCCCTCGCCGCCTACGAGCCGCCTCGCTGGTACGAGGACGCGAAGTTCGGCGTCTTCCTGCACTGGGGCGTGTACTCCGTCCCGGCCTTCGGCAACGAGTGGTACTCCCGCGAGATGTACCGGGAGGGCACCGCGGCGTACGAGCACCACGTCGCGACGTACGGACCGCAGCGCGACTTCGGGTACAAGGACTTCATCCCGTCGTTCACGATGGAGCACTTCGACCCGACCGCCTGGGCAGCGCTCTTCCGACGCGCAGGAGCACAGTTCGTCGTGCCCGTGGCCGAGCACCACGACGGGTTCGCGATGTACGACACCGCCCGGTCGCGGTGGAGCGCCGCGCAGATGGGCCCGGAGCGCGACGTGTTCGGGGACCTCTCGCGCGCCGTCGACGACGCCTGGATGGTGCGTGGCGCGTCGTCGCACCGCGCCGAGCACTGGTTCTTCATGAACGGCGGTGCGCGGTTCGAGTCCGACGTGCTCGACCCCCGGTGGAACGACTTCTACGGGCCGGCGCAGCGCGAGGAGACCGCCCCGACCGAGCGGTTCCTCGAGGACTGGCTGCTCCGCACCGTCGAGGTCATCGATCGCTACCGGCCGCAGGTGCTCTGGTTCGACTGGTGGATCGAACAGCCCGCGTTCGCGCCGGTGCTCCGGACGCTGGCCGCCTACTACTACAACCGGGCGGCCGAGTGGGGCCGCGAGGTCGTCATCAACCACAAGTGGGACGCCTTCGCACCGGGGACGGCCGTGTACGACATCGAACGCGGAGCGACGGCGAGGATCGAGCCCGTGGTGTGGCAGAACGACACGTCGGTGTCCCGGACCTCGTGGTGCTGGGTGGAGGGGCACGACTACAAGAGCGTGCGGGAACTCGTCGCCGAGCTCGTCGACGTCGTGTCCAAGCGCGGGGTGCTGCTGCTCAACGTCGGGCCGAAGCCGGACGGCACGATCCCGGTCGAGGAGCAGCGCCTGCTCGAGGGCATGGGTCGGTGGCTCGCACTGCACGGCGAAGCCGTCTACGGCACGCGGCCGTGGGTCGTGCCGTCGGAGGGGCCGACCGAGGTCACCGCGGGTTCGTTCGTCGACGAGGCCGCTCCGGTGTACACGGCGGAGGACGTGCGGTTCACGGTGCGGCACGACGTGACCGGTGACCACCTCTACGCGGTCGTGCTCGCGCAGCCCGGTGACGGGGTCGTGCGACTGCGGTCACTGCGGTCTGCGAGCGCGCTGCTGGACCGGGCGGTCAGCGACGTCGAGGTGCTCGGCTCCGGCACCGTGACGCGGTGGACCCGGACTCCGGACGCGCTCGAGGTCGTCGTCGAGGGATCGACGGCCGAGGACAGCGGACCCGTGCTGCGGATCTCGCTCACCCCGGTGCCGACGCAGCCCCGGCAGGACTTCCTGCACCAGTGAGGCCGTGCAGCCCCCGGTGCGTGCCGGCCTCAGGAGCCCGGGGTCGCGGCGGGGGCCGTCCAGAACGGCGACCAGTGGTACCCGTCCGGATCGTCGAACTGCCGCTGGTACATGAACGGGTACTCGTCGGTGTCGCCGATCCGCCCACCGGCCACACGGGCACGCTCGACCAGCTCGTCGACGGCCTCGCGGCTGTCGAGGTCGAACGACAGCGTGACCTTCGACGGGGTGTCCGGTCCGCCGACCAGGTCCTCGGTGCCCCCGACGCTGGCGTACACCTCGCGGCTGCTGAGCATGAGGAACTGGTCGGTGCCGAACGCGATGCACGAGACGTCGTCGCGCGACATCGACTCGACCAGGGACCAGCCGAGCGCGGTGTAGAAGGCGGTCGCACGTTCGACGCTCTCGACCGGACAGGCGATGTAGAGGCTCATGCGGTGATGGTCCCGCCGCACGAGCCCGGTGGTCAAGCGTCGGGTGGAGTCAGCTCGCGTCCGGCGCCCCACACCCGACGCACGTCGAGCGACGGGGACAGCGCGACGAGGTCGGCGGCGTACCCGGGGGCGAGTCGACCCAGGCGGTCGCCGAGCCCGAGCGCCGCGGCGGGCACGCTCGTCAGGGCCGCGACTGCCTGCGGCAGGGTCCGGCCCGCGCCGTCGACGGCGTTCCGGAGCGCGGTGTCCTGGGTCAGCGTCGACCCCGCGATCGTGTCCGTGCCCGCGACGAGGGCGACACCGTCGGAGACGGTCACGGCGAGGGACCCGAGCAGGTAGGAGCCGTCCGCCGAGCCGGCCGCGCCCATCGCATCGGTGATCAGCGCCACCCGGCCCGGTGCGGCGTCGAACAGCATCGCGGCCACGGACGGGTCCACGTGCACGCCGTCGAGGATGAGCTCGAGGGTCACCCGCTCGTCGGCCACGGCGGCGACGATCGGCCCCGGCGCCCGGTGGTGGATCCCCGGCATCGCGTTGAACGCGTGCGTCAGGACCGTCGCGCCGGCGTCGAACGCGGCCCGGGCATGGTCGGACGAGCAGACGGTGTGCCCCACGGCGACCGTGACCCCGGCGTCGACGAACCGGCGCACGGCGCCGAGCGCTCCCGGCAGTTCGGGCGCGATCGTCACCTGGCGGAGGAGCCCCGCGCCGGCCTCGAGCAGGGCGTCCACCGCGGTCGGGGTCGGGTCGACCAGGAACGACTCGTTGTGCGCGCCCTTGTTGTGCGGGGAGAGGAACGGTCCCTCGAGGTGCACGCCGAGCACGAGCGGGTCGCCCGCAGCGACGGCGCGGAGGTGCTCGAGCGACGCGGCGAGTGCCGGCACGGGGTTCGCGACGAGGGAGAGGACCGAGCGGGTCGTGCCATGTGCCCGGTGCACCGCGAGGGCGGCGTCGAACGCCTCGTCCTCGTAGGCCGCTCCGCCCCCGCCGTGCCCGTGCAGGTCGACGAAGCCGGGCGTCAGCACCGCGTCGCCGAGGTCGACGACCTCGTCCGCCGCGGGCACCGCGGTGGTGCCGGACCCGACCGCGTCGATCACGTCACCGGCGAGCAGGACCCAGCCGTCGGTCGTGGTGCCGGACACGTCGACGAGGTGACGGGCGCGGACCAGCGTGCGCCGCGCCTCCAGACCGGAGCCCGAGCTCACGCCGTCTCCCGACGGAACGCGACCACCCCGGACAGCGCCGCGACCAGGACGAACACGAGGCCCACGAGCGGCAGGCCGATCGAGACCCAGCACGCGCCGGCTGCGATCACCAGGGCGGTCTCGACGATGACCTTGCCCACCACGTCCGTGTCGATCGGCGACCGCGGCGACCGGAACAGGTACCACACGACGGCCGCGAACAGCGGCGTCCCGATCGCGAAGAGGTAGCCCGGCCACGGCAGGATCCACGACCAGTACCCCCAGAACGCCAGCGAGAACAGGCCGAACGCGCACACGACGATCCGCAGCACCGTCCACCCGGACACACGACGGCGAGGACGGTCGGCGTCGACCGGCGGCGGGACCTCGCCCCAGTCGACCGGGCTCTGCGGTGCGTTCGTCATGCGCTGTGCCTACTTGAAGATGATCGTGCGGGCGCCGTCGAGGAGCACGCGGTCCTCGGCGATCCAGCGCACCGCCTGGGTGAGCGTGCGGGACTCCTCGTCCTGGCCGATGGAGACCAGCTCGGCGGGGTCCTTCGTGTGGTCCACGCGGACGACGTTCTGCTCGATGATCGGCCCCTCGTCGAGGTCGCTCGTGACGAAGTGCGCCGTCGCCCCGATGAGCTTCACACCGCGCGCGTGCGCCTGCCGGTACGGGTTCGCGCCCTTGAAGCCGGGCAGGAACGAGTGGTGGATGTTGACCGCGCGGCCCGCGAGCGCGGCGCACAGCTCCGGCGACAGGATCTGCATGTAGCGGGCGAGGACGACGAGCTCGATGTCGTGCTCCTCGACCGCCTCGAGGATGCGCTGCTCCATGGCCTGCTTCGAGGCCGCGTCGGTGACCGGCCGGTGCTCGAACGGCACGGAGTGGAACGCCGCAAGGCCGGCCAGGTCGCCGTGGTTCGACAGGACGAGCGGGACCTCGATCGGCAGCTGCCCGCCGCGCTGGCGGTACAGCAGGTCGTTCAGGCAGTGCCCCGCCTTCGACACGAGCACGAGCGTGCGCATCGGCCGACCCACGACGTCGAGCTGCACCCGGGCGTCGTAGCGCTCGACCACGGGCGCCAGGGCCTGCTCGAAGGTCTCGCGGTCGACGGGTGCCATGACCTGCAGCCGCATGAAGAACGAGTTCGTGTCGGCGCTCGAGAACTGCTGCGACTCGGTGATGTTGCCGTGTGCCGCGACGACGGCTCCGGACACGGCGTGCACGATCCCGGGCTGGTCGTCGCAGACGAGCGTGAGGGTCCAGTGCGTGGGGATCGGGTCGGTCACGGCATCAGGGTACCGGCCCGGGTCGGCACGTTCCGGCGGGCGTCGGGCGTCGGGCGGCGGACGGGAGGCGCGGGGTGCGTCCGGCGCGCCGGTCGCCGGTCGCCTCGGAGCGTGGCCGGTGTCGTCAGCGTCGGTGCGCGAGGAGCCGGCGCACGAAGTACACCTCGAGGCAGACCGCGAGCACCGTGACGGCCACCGCCATGCCGACGTACGTCGCACCCCGTCCGGCGTTCACCACCGCGAAGACCGGGGCGGCGATGCAGATGGTCCCGCAGATCACGACGTTCCAGACCGCGCCGGCCCTGGTGCTGCTGTCGAACCCGCCGCCGTGCGTCATGCCCGTCACGCTACCGGCGCACGGCGCCGGCGTCCGCCCGCCGGGCGGCCTGCGTCAGGCGGCGTCCGCCCGGGCGAGCGCCCGGTCGGCGAGCGTCAGGACGCTGAGGAGCACGGCGATGCCGAGCATCACCCAGCCGAGCACGTGCAGGTCCGGGGTCGTCGGGGCCTGGCCGAACACCCCGCCGATGAGCGACGACGCCGCGATCGCCCCGATGTAGATGCTCGTGCGGGACAGGCCCGCAGCCGTGCCGATGTACTCGGACGGTACGACCTTGTAGAGCGCCGCCTGGTTCGACACCGAGGCGAGGGCCTGCGGCACCCCGAACAGCGCCGGGACGACGATCAGCAGCACGAGCGGCGACCCCGCGTGCAGGAGCAGGAGGAGCCCGGCGCCGAGGAGCGGCGTGAGCGCTGCGACGACGAGGGGCCGGCGGACCGCGGTCTTCCGGGCCACCAGGAACGAGACGACCCCGGCGACGACGGCGGCCGGCAGCTGCAGGTACCCGGCGACGTCGCTCGAGTAGCCCGCGACGTCCTGCACCCACTGCGAGAACCCGTAGGTCATCGTGTAGGCGAGCAGGTACGTCAGGAAGAGCCGGCCGTACGTGCGTGACAGCGCCCCGTTCCGGACGAGCAGCCGCACGTCGACGAACGGCTTCGTCGCCCGGAGCTCCCACCGCACGAGCGCGACGAGGAGCACGACCGCGGTCGCGAGCAGCCACCAGAGCCCGGCGGACAGGTCGAGCAGGAACACCAGGAGCGCCGAGACGGCCCCGGTCATCAGGACCATGCCGAGCGGGTCGAGCGCGGTGCGGACCGGGAGCCGGTCGGCGTCGCGCGGGCGGAGCCGGTCGGACGGCAGCCAGAGCGCCGCGACGACGATGCCGAACACCGCGAGGGGGACGTTCACCAGGAAGATCGCGTGCCATCCGAACGCCGCGATGAGGGCGCCGCCGAGGGGCGGTCCGGCTGCCGCGGACACGAGCGAGGTGATCGAGAGGGCCCCGAGGACCAGGGGCGGTGTCGGCTTCCCGATGCGTGCCGAGTGCTGCCGCAGCGTCGTGAGCGCCGCCGGGTACGCCGACGAGGTCCCGATGCCGATGAGCACCCGCGCGGTGACCGCCCCGCCGAAGCCGGTCAGGAACTCGGGGACGACGCCGGCGACCCCGACGATGACGAGTCCGGTGAGGAAGACCTTCTTCGGGCCGAACCGGTCGGCGAGCTTGCCCATCGTCGGCTGTGCGATCGCGCTCGCCAGGTACAGCGCGGCGACGAGCCAGATCGCCTGGGAGGCACCGATGCCGAGGTCACGGGAGATCGGCGCGAGGGCCACCGACACCATCGTCGTGTTGATGGGGTTGAGGAGCGGACCGACCAGGACGGGGACGAGGAGCTTCGGGCCGAAGCCGCTGCCGGTGTCCCCGGGGGCGACGGTGGGCGAGGGGGAGGTCGAGGTGGACGTGGTGGGCTTCTTCCCGGGGTCGGAACGGTGCAGGTCGGTCGTGGGTGTGGGTCAGTCGTCGGTCAGCGGCAGGAGGATCGCGAGGGCCCGGGCGACGGCCGCGCGGTCGTCCTCGGGCAGCGCGGACAGCCGGTCGGCGAGCACGCGCGTGCGGGTGGTCCAGGCGTCCTCGCGCGCGCGGGACCCGGCGTCGGTCGCGCGGACGAGCGTGCGGCGGCCGTCGGCGGGGTCCGGTCGGCGGTCGACCAGGCCGAGGTCGACGAGCGCCTGCACGGTCGCACCCATCGACTGCGGGCGGACGCCCTCGGCCCGGGCGAGGTCGGCGACCGTGCTCTCACCGTGACGGAGCAGCCGACCGAGCGCTGCGGTCTGGGATGCGGTGACCTCGTCGGCCTTGCCCGTCAGGAGCGTGCGACGGATGCGCCCGTGCAGGGTCAGCAGGTCGTCGGCGAGCGCGAAGTCCGGTTCCACACCGGTACGGTACGCCTCACCAGGGCAACTTGCAAGGTTGCCTTCTGAAAGCGATCCTCAGCGCTCGTACACCATCCGCCGCTTCGTGACGGTGGCGCCCGCGCGCTCGAACGCCCGCCGCATCGGGACGTTGTCCGCGTCGGTCGTCGCCACGACCCGCGGCTCCCCGGCGGCGGTGTGGACGCGGAGCGCCTCGGCGAGGAGCCCGTCGACGATGCCCTTCCCGCGGTGCTGCGGCAGGACGCCGATGGAGCTGACCGCTGCGTCGTAGGCGGTCCGGGTCGCGAGCACGAAGCCGACGACGAGGCCGTCGTCGTCCTCGGCGATGCGCCAGTCCTCGCGCCGACCGGGCAGGCTGCGGTAGAAGTCGAGCGCGGTGCCGCGCACCCCGAGCTCCGCGACGGTCGCGCGGGTGTGGGCGTCGAGCGACCCGACGGTCACCCGCGCGAACAGGTCGGTGAACTCGTCGTCGTCACCGCCGCGGAACCGGAGGCGCGGCGTCGTGGGCGCGACGGCGGCCGTGGGGTGCTCCCACGCGACGCTGACCCGCTCGGTCGACCGGGCGAGCCCCGCCTGCCGCGCCGCCTCGGTGCGCCAGGCCACCGCCGCGACCGCCTCCGGGTCGTCGTGCCAGTCCACCGCCAGGTCGACGATCCACTCGGGCACGGTGCCGAACGACGCGGTACCCACCCGGATCAGGGCCGCCGCGATCGTCACCCGGTCGTCCTCGTCCGACGGCGCCACCAGGAGGTCGTCCAGGGTCGACGGAGCACCGGCGTCGGCGCCGCCCCACCAGAGCGCCCGACCCACGGGACGGCGGTCGCGCACCGCGAGGAACGACCACTCCGGTCGGTGGTTGCCCGTCAGCGACTCCTGCCGGTACCGGTCCGGACGGGTCCACGAGACCGGAGCCGATGTCGAGAACGCGAGCAGGGCCTCCAGGTCGGCTGCCGTGGACGCCCGGACGCTGACGGTCACCGTGCGGACGTGAGCGTCGTGACCAGGTGCTCCTGCACGTACCCGAGCCAGTCGTAGACGTCGCGGAGTCCGACGCCGGTCGACCCGCCGGACGACGACTCCTCGGTCTCGGCGTCCACGATGCCGAGCCGCTCCGCGATGGTGAGCCGCAGGTCGGTGAGGCAGCGGAGCCAGGCCTGCTCGTCCTCGGGCTCGAGCGCGCCGTCACGGGCGCCCGTCAGCCACGCGAGGACGACGCCCGCGTTCGTGGTCTTCTGCGTCAGGAGGTCCGAGCGGGTGTACCGCGCGAACTCCTCGCTCGCCTCGGCGTCCTCCGGGTAGGCGACCGGGAACATGCGCGTCGCGACCGGGTCCTCGTCGAGGTCGCCGCCGAGCACCTGCTGCAGCTGTTCGACCAGGCTCGCCAGCACGGAGCGCTCGCCGGAGGACAGCCCGAGGTGCACGCCGTCCCGACGCCGCACGAACGGGATCACGCGTCCGCTCCGGGGGCACGCTCGACGGTCGCCTGCAGGCCGAACCCGTGCATCGCCTCGACGTGCCGCTCCATCGCCTCACGGGCCCCGGTCGCGACGATCGCCCGACCGTCGACGTGCACCTGGCGCATGAGGCGGTCCGCGTGCTCGCGCCCGAAGCCGAAGTAGCTCTGGAAGACGTACGTCACGTAGGACATGAGGTTGACCGGGTCGTCCCAGACCACCGTGGTCCACGGGACGTCGTACCGGGCGCGGAGATCGGTGCGCTCGTCGAGCTCCGGGCTGCTCAGGGTCATGCACCAAGGGTGACACGAACCGGCACGCTCGGTACGATCGACGGGTCGCGACTGGCGTTGGATGGGTCACCATCGGGGAGCGACACCTGACACGGAGCGCTGCCGTACGCCTGGGCAGTGTCCATTCCGAACGACTGGGCAGTGCCCATCCGTCCACCTCGTCGCGTCCGCGCGGCGATCAGACAACGAGGAGTCCCGTGTCCATCACCGATCTGCCCGCTGCGTCCACGCAGCCCACGAACGCCACGCCGACCAGCTTCAACGCCCCCCTCGCCGAGGTCGATCCCGAGATCGCCGCGGTCCTGCAGAACGAGCTCGGTCGCCAGCGCGACACCCTCGAGATGATCGCGTCCGAGAACTTCGTGCCGCGCGCCGTCCTCGAGTCGCAGGGCTCCGTCCTGACGAACAAGTACGCCGAGGGCTACCCGGGCAAGCGCTACTACGGCGGCTGCGAGTTCGTCGACGTCGCCGAGCAGCTCGCCATCGACCGCGCGAAGGCCCTGTTCGGCGCTGCGTACGCGAACGTGCAGCCGCACTCCGGCGCCAGCGCGAACGCCGCCGTCCTGCACGCCATCGCCTCCGCCGGCGACACCATCCTCGGTCTCGAGCTCGCCCACGGCGGCCACCTGACCCACGGCATGAAGCTCAACTTCTCCGGCCGCATCTACAACGCCGTGTCGTACGGCGTCGACCCGGAGACCTTCGAGGTCGACTACGACGACATCCGCGCGAAGGCGATCGAGCACCAGCCGAAGGTCCTCATCGCCGGCTGGTCGGCGTACCCGCGTCAGCTCGACTTCGCGAAGTTCCGCGAGATCGCCGACGAGGTCGGCGCCACGCTCTGGGTCGACATGGCGCACTTCGCCGGGCTCGTCGCCGCGGGCCTGCACCCGTCGCCGCTGCCGCACGCCCACGTGGTGTCGTCGACGGTGCACAAGACGCTCGCCGGTCCCCGTTCGGGCATCATCCTGTCCAACGAGGAGTCGCTCTTCAAGAAGCTGAACTCCGCGGTGTTCCCGGGCCAGCAGGGCGGCCCGCTCATGCACGTGATCGCCGCCAAGGCCACCGCGTTCCTGCTCGCGGCGACGCCCGAGTTCAAGGACCGCCAGGAGCGCACGCTCCGTGGCGCGAAGGCGCTGGCGGACCGGCTCACGCAGGACGACGCGAAGGCCGCCGGCATCGACGTCCTCACCGGTGGCACCGACGTGCACCTGGTGCTCGTCGACCTGCGCGAGTCCGAGGTCGACGGCAAGCAGGCCGAGGACCTCCTGCACGAGGTCGGCATCACCGTGAACCGCAACTCGGTGCCGTTCGACCCGCGCCCGCCGATGGTCACCTCCGGTGTCCGCATCGGCACCTCGGCGCTGGCGACCCGCGGCTTCGGCGACGCCGAGTTCACCGAGGTGGCGGACGTCATCGCGCTGACCCTCATGCCGGAGCCGGACATCGCCGCGCTGTCGGCCCGGGTGAAGGCCCTCACCGACGCGTTCCCGCTCTACACGTGAGCGGCGCCGTGGCAGACCTGCCGCGAGCGCTCTGGGCGGGGGAGGGCAGTGCCGTCCGCATCGACGGCACCGCCCTCGCCGCCCGCACGCTCGACGACCTGAAGGTCCGCATCGACCGGTTGCACGACCACGGCTTCCGGCCCGGCCTCGGCACGATCATGGTCGGGCAGAACCCGGGTTCGGTGTCGTACGTCGCGGGCAAGCACCGGGACTCGGCGCAGATCGGGCTCGACTCGATCCGCATCGACCTGCAGGAGTCGGCCAGTGCAGCGGACATCCGCGCGGCGATCCTGCAGATGAACGACGACCCCCGGGTCACCGCGTTCATCGTGCAGCTCCCGCTGCCGCAGGGCATCGACCCGATCCCGATGCTCGAGCTGATGAACCCGGCGAAGGACGCCGACGGCCTGCACCCGACCAACCTCGGTGAGCTCGTGCTCGCCGTCCCCGGTGGTGCCGGCACGATCGACGCGCCGCTGCCGTGCACCCCGCGGGGCATCGTCGCGATGCTCGAGGCGTACGAGGTCCCGATCCGGGGTCGGCACGTCACGATCATCGGCCAGGGCCTGACGGTCGGGCGTCCGCTCGGCCTGCTGCTCACCCGGCTCGAGGCCACCGCAACCCTCACCCACTCCCTCACCGAGGACGTCGCCGCCGAGTGCCGTCGCGCCGACATCATCGTCGCGGCGGCCGGGGTCGCGGGACTCGTGCGCCCGGACTGGGTCAAGCCCGGGGCAGCGGTCATCGACGTGGGCATCAGCCGGATCGTCGACGAGACGACCGGCAAGGCGAAGCTCCGTGGTGACGTCGACCCGTCGGTCGCGTCGGTCGCCGGCTTCCTGTCGCCCACGCCGGGCGGCGTCGGCCCGATGACCCGCGCGATGCTCATGAAGAACGTCGTCGAGGCGGCCGAGCGCCACCTGCGGTAGCGCGAGCCCGGTCGACCGAGACTCGGCCAGGCGGACACTTCCGTCCCCTGTGCAGGACGGGACTGTCCGCTCGGCCGAGTCTCGGTGTGCGGCTTCGGACGGGAGGCGCGGATCACCCCCGCCGTGCGCCTCCCGCGGTGCTACGGTCACGTCATGGGGGACGAACGACAGCTGACCGAATCGGTGCTGCGCCCGCGGCCCGAGCCGTCGCAGCTCACCAAGGACGCCCGCTGGCTGGTCCTCATCGTGGTGCTCTGCGTCCTGTTCCAGCAGCCCGGCTCGAGCTGGAGCACGACCTTCGTCCACGCCGGGCAGGAGTTCGACTTCCGGTCGTCGCCGGCCCTCGGGACGACGCTCCTGACCGTCGGCATCGCCCTCGTCGGGTTCGCCGTCGCGGTCGCCCGCCGAGGCGCGAGCCGCGTCGACGAGCACACCGTGATGGGACTCACCCTCGCCGGCGTGCTCGGTGTCACCGTGGCCGTGTGGCTGCTCATGCCCGTGCAGACGGCGTGGGTGCAGTGGGCAGTCGAGCACGGTCGGACGCACCCGTTCGTGCTCGGGAACGTCGTCGAGACGACGAGGTACGCCGACTACGGAGGCTGACCGGCGGGCCGGTCGGCCGCTCGTGGCCGTGCAGCGCTCGCCGCAGACCGTCCTGACCCCGCACAACGAGAAGCGGCTCGCGCCAAGGGATTCCGTGGCGCGAGCCGCTTCCGGTTGTGCGGAAGCGCGAGGCGCCGCGCGAGGCGCCGGCGCGCAGCGCGTCAGTCGCGCCGGGCGCCCTGCGCGGCGTGCACCGTGAACACGGTGGGTTCGCGGTACCCGGCCGAGGAGAAGGCGGACGTGACGGCCGTCGTGATCGCGTCACGGGCCTCCCGGTCGACGAGCGCGATCGCCGCACCACCGAAGCCGCCACCGGTCATGCGGGCACCGACGGCACCGTGCTCGAGGGCGGTCGACACCGCGAGGTCGAGCTCGGGCACCGAGATCTCGAAGTCGTCGCGCATCGACGCGTGCGAGGCGACGAGCAGGTCACCGATCGCACGCGGCCCCTGCTCGCGGAGCGTGCGGACGGTGTCGAGGACCCGCTGGTCCTCCGTGACGATGTGCCGCACACGGCGGAAGGTCTCGTCGTCGAGCAGCTCCTGGGCGCGGGGCAGGTCGTCGACGGACACGTCGCGGAGCGCCTCGACGCCGAGCACCTGCGCGCCCCGCTCGCACGAGTCCCGACGGGCCTTGTAGCCGCCGGTGGCGTGGGCGTGCTCGACGCGGGTGTCGATGACCAGGACCTCGAGCCCGTTCGCCTCGAGCGCCAGGTCGACCACGGCGGTGTCGAGCGTCCGGCAGTCGAGGAACACGACCGCGTCCTGCTCACCGAGGAGCGACGCCGACTGGTCCATGATCCCGGTCGGGGCGCCGACGGCGTGGTTCTCGGAGTACTGCCCGACGCGGGCCAGCGTCTTCCGGTCGAGGTCGAGCTCCCACAGGTCGGTGAACGCCAGCGCGACGCCGCACTCGATCGCGGCGCTCGACGACAGGCCCGCGCCCACCGGGACGTCCGACTCGATGAAGACGTCGAAGCCGGTCTTGTCGGACAGGTCGGCTCCGGCCTGCTCGCGGAGCGCCCAGGCGATCCCGAAGACGTAGGCGGACCACCCCTGCATGCGCGACGGGTCCAGCTCGTCGAGCGAGAGTTCGTGGACGGCGTCCGGCTCGAACGCCGATGCGACGCGGATCAGCCGGTCGTCGCGCTGCCCGATTGAGGCGACCGTGCGCCGGTCGATCGCGAACGGCAGGACGTAGCCGTCGTTGTAGTCGGTGTGCTCGCCGATCAGGTTGACGCGACCGGGGGCGGAGTACCGCACCGCCGGCTCGTACCCGTACACCTGCTGGAACGTCATGCGCGTTCGATCCCTCCTCGGATGAACTCGGCCGCCTTCTCGGGCACGAGGTCCCCGATCCAGGCGCCCATGGCGGCCTCGCTGCCGGCCAGGAACTTGAGCTTGTCCGCCGCGCGGCGCGGGGACGTGATCTGCAGCATGAGCCGCACGGTGTCGCGCGCGGTGTGCACCGGCGCCTGGTGCCACGCCGCGATGTACGGCGTCGGGGTGTCGTAGAGCGCGTCGAGTCCGCGGGTGAGCCGCAGGTGCATCTGCGCGAGCTCGTCCTTCTCGGCGTCGGTCAGCCCTGCGAAGTCAGGGACGTGGCGGTGCGGCAGCATGTGGACCTCGATCGGCCAGCGCGCGGCGAACGGCACGAAGGCCGTGAAGTGCTCGCCCTGCAGCACGACGCGCTCCGAGGCCCGCTCGTTCGCGAGGTGCTGCTCGAACAGGTCCGGCCCGAAGCGCTCGATCGACGCGAGCAGGCGCTGCGTGCGGGGCGTGACGTACGGGTACGAGTAGATCTGCCCGTGCGGGTGGTGCAGCGTCACGCCGATCGCCTCGCCGCGGTTCTCGAACGGGAACACCTGCTGGATGCCGGGCATCGCGGACAGCGCCGCGGTGCGGTCCGCCCACGCCTCGACCACGGTGCGAGCGCGGGACTCGGAGATCGAGGCGAACGAGCCGCTCGTCTCGGGGGAGAAGCACACGACCTCGCAGCGGCCGACGCTCCGGAGCTGGCGGTTCAGGCCGACGTCGGACAGCGAGTCGAGCGACTCCGGGGCGTCCTCGGCCTCGAGCAACGGGCCGAAGGACGGCGAGCGGTTCTCGAACACCGCGACGTCGTAGCGGCTCGGGATCTCGGACGGGTTCGCCGCGGTCTGCGGTGCGAGCGGGTCCTGGTCGGCCGGGGGCAGGAACACGCGGTTCTGCCGGCTCGACGCGATGGACACCCACTCGCCGGTCAGGACGTCCTGCCGCATCCGCGCGGTCTCGGGCCGGGGGTCGAGGACGCGCTCGTCGATGCTGCGCTCGGCGGGCAGCTGCGTGTCGGCGTCGTCGAAGTAGATGAGCTCGCGGCCGTCGGCGAGCGTCGTCACGCGCTTGGTGATCACCGCACGAGTCTAGCGCGTCCGTGAAGCGTTGCGAAAGCCTCCGCAAGTGCGCGAAACTCGTCCCGTGCGCGACGACGACCTCTTCCTGGCAGGCTCGCTGCCCGCGCCCCTCCGACAGGACCGGATCGTGTCCATCGTCGAGGGAGCCCCCGGTCTCGTCCGCACCGCGGCGCTGGCCGCCGCGCTCGGCACGAGCGAGGTGACGGTCCGGCAGGACCTCGCGACGCTCGGACTGGAGGCCCGCATCCGCCGGGTGCGCGGCGGTGCCGTCCGCCTCGGGGCCGGCTCCGGCGAGCGTCCGCTCGAGGAGACCGCCGTCGAGCACCAGGTGGCCAAGGCCGCGATCGGGCGCGCCGCGGCGGACCTCGTCCGCTCCGGACAGTGCGTGGTGCTGGACGTCGGCACGACGCCGGCCGCCGTGGCGTCGGCCCTGGTCGCGCGCGAGGACCTGACCGACGTCACCGTCGTCACCAACTCGCTCACGACGGCGCTCGCCCTGGAACCGGCCGTCCCACGCTTCACGGTGGTCGTCACGGGCGGCACCCTGCGCCCGCTCCAGCACTCCCTCGTCGCACCGTTCATGGGTGCCGTCCTGCCCGCGATCGCCGCCGACCTGGCGTTCATCAGCGGGACCGGGCTCGACGTCGAGCACGGGCTCACCAACGTGAACCTGCCCGAGACCGAGGCGAAGCGGATGCTCGCCGCGACCGCCGGGCGTACGGTCGTGGTGGCGGACGGCTCGAAGTTCGGCCGGGCACACCGAGGCCGCGTCCGCCCGCTCGAGGACATCGACGTCGTCGTCACCGCAGGGGTCACCGCGGACGCGGTCGCCCCGATCCGGGCGGCCGGGGTCGAGGTCGTGGTGGCCGACGGTGCACAGGACGACGAAGCAGCACGGAAGGACGGGACCGCATGACCGCAGCAGCACCCACCGGAGGGCAGTACCACCTCCGTCACGCCGGACCGGACGGCGTCGTCGAGGCCGTCGTCACCGAGGTCGCCGCGGGCATCCGGGAGCTCCGGGTCGCCGGCTTCGACCTGACCGAGCCGTTCCCCGTGACCACGCTCCCGCCGGGCGCGGACGGCATCGTGCTCGTCCCGTGGCCGAACCGCGTCGCCGGTGCCGTGTGGGAGCTCGACGGGAAGCGCCAGCAGCTCGACGTGACCGAGCCGAAGTACGGCAACGCCTCGCACGGCCTGCTCCGGTTCTCGCCCTACCGCGTGGTCGAGCAGACCGAGTCGGGCATCGTGCAGCAGGCGACGATCCACCCGCAGCACGGTTGGCCGTTCACGCTCGAGACCCGCGTGCACCACGAGCTCGTCGAGGACGGCATCCGCGTGACGCACACGATCGTCAACCGGTCCGGCGTCCGCGCGCCGTTCGCCGTCGGTGCGCACCCGTACCTGCGCGCTGGGGACACCCCGGTGGAGGACCTCGTCGTGACGCTCGACGCGGCGACGGCCTTCACCGTCGACGAGCACAAGATCCCCGACGGCACGGTCCCGGTCGAGGGCACGCCGTACGACCTTCGGGGCGGGCAGCGGGCCGGGGACGCCGACCTCGACACCGCGTACCGCGACGTCACGCCCGACGCGGACGGTGTGCGACGGACGGCGCTGCACGGCCCCGAGGGCGACGGCGTCGAGCTCTGGCAGGACGCGTCGTTCCCGTACGTGCAGGTCTTCACCTCGCGGGAGTTCCCCCGTGGCGACGGCACCGGACTCGCCGTGGCGGTCGAGCCCATGACGGCGCCCGCGAACGCGCTCAACTCCGGCGAGGGGCTCCGGTGGCTCGAGCCGGACGAGTCGTGGACGGGTACCTGGGGCATCCGCCGCGTCTGGTCCTGACCGACCGCTGCGGATCCGAGGCGCTCAGGCGCGGCGCATCCGGAGTGCCTCGACCGCGAGGGACTCGGTGCCGTAGCGGCCGATCTCCTGCGCCCAAGCCGGGTCGTCACCACGGAGGGCGACGTACGCCTTGCCCTGTCGGCAGACGTAGCCGAGCACGGTCGTGGCCGTCGCGACCTCGAGGAAGTCCGTGCGGATGTGCCGCGTCGTGACGCGGGCGTTGCGGCGGAGGGTGTCGAGGAGGAGCTGGTTGCTCATCGTGGTGTTCGTCGCTGCTGCGAGCTCCACGATGCGGCGCGCGTCACCGGTGGTGCTGGCCTGCGTGGCGTCGATGGGCTCGGTCACGGTGTACCCCGTCCGTTCTGTCGTCGTGCGTTCGTGCTCGGTCCGCTGATCGGGACCGGGCACGACACTATCGGCGCAGGGCCAACAGTCCGCTGAACGGCGACTGAACTGTGCACAAGACGCGCCATGAACCTGCTGAGGACGACTTGTACCCCGCTCAGCGCTCGACGTCGGCGCACGAGAGGGTGGTCGTCCACGGCGCCCGGTCTGGGCTCTGGCGCAGGTCGACGCTCGTGGCTCCCGGCAGTGCCCAGGAGGCCGCCGTCGCGACGACCAGGACGACCACCGCGACGAGCCAGGGGAGCACCCGATGCAGCGTCGGAGGAAGAGCGCGCATGTGGGCCCCGTGGGGCTCGAACCCACGACCCTCGGATTAAAAGTCCGGTGCTCTACCGACTGAGCTAGAGGCCCTCACCCTCAGGCTAGCGGTTGGTGCCCCACGTGCGGGACCGGGTGTGCCTCAGCTCCGGCGCCCGGTCAGGGCACGCACGATCCACGCGACGAGCGCGACGACGAACAGCACGATCCCGACGAACAGCAGGAGCTTCAGGCTCGCGACGATGCCGCCGATGAACAGCAGGACGACCGCGACGACCGCCAGGACCACGAGCAGGGCGTTCATGGGGTGACCTCTTCCTCACTCCGGGTTCCTCACGTCGGGGAGGGACCGCCTCCCCGCCCGAGCACGGTACGCGGAGGGTCGGGGTTGCGTCCAGGGCGAACGGGGGGCGCGCGCGTCGGCGGCCGTGCCTACACTCGCCGGGTGCCTCGCGATCACCACCGCCCCGTCCACTTCACCGACAAGGAGTTCGCCGCGATCCAGGGCGGCGACGACCCGGCGCTGGTGAACCGCGTCGCGCACGAGACCGCGAACGCCCTGCTGCACCGCGTGCGGGAGGACCCGGACCCTGCGGTGGTCGAGCGCCTGGTGACCTACACGGACGTGCACGGCATCGACGCGATCGCCGAGCTCTGGGCGCGCGTGGGGGCGCACACCCTGCCGGGCGCCCTGTGGCGCATCTACCTCGTCCGCGTCGTCATCCGGCAGAACCCGGAGGAGATCGCGTACTTCTTCGAGCGCGGCACGGAGCGGATCGGCACGATCGACGAGGCCGTCGCGGGCGCCGAGCAGCCGACGGGTCCGGCGGAGATCCTCACGCTCGCGGACCGCATCCTGCACGGCCTGTACACGGGCGACCTCGCGGTGGCGCTCGACCGCGGAGCGGCGTTCTGCCGGCTGACCGCGGCGGGCGCGACGTCGGTCGCCGACGACGCCGACCTGACGGCGGGACCGCGTGCGAGCGAGCTGACCCGGCGCGCACTTCGGCTCACCGAGCTCGCCGCGGACCTCACCGAGGCGGCGGCGCTCTGGCGCCGCGACAGCCTGGACTGACTCGAGCGCGCTGCCGCGACCGACTGCGCTGACGCGACCGCGGACGCGTCCGCCCGGACAGGCAGGACACCGCCCGGACAGCAGAAGACCGGGCCGCAGAAGCGCCTCTCGGCGCGAGGCCGCTCGAAGCGGCGAATTTTGGAGCCCGGGGCTTGCTGCGGCCCGGCGACACCCATCGTACGAGACGCTCGCTGGACGAGCGACCGTGTTCACTCTCGGTGGACACGATGCGCGGCCGGGCGTGCCCCCGACGGTCGCAGCGTGCCCCTGCTGACGGCTCCGGGACGAGCGTCGTCGCAGCTGCTCCCAATCCGTTCAGGGGACGGTGCCGAAGAGAGGGTGTGACGCTCCTCGCGGACGTCACAGTGAGGGCCAGCGTGACCCGGTCCGGTACCCGCCGGTCAATTCCCTGCGGGTCGCGCTGCCCTCGCCCACGTACCCGCCGCGAGGACCCGATCACCCGAACCCGACCCTGCGAAGTGAACGCGTGTGTCGACCCTGATGCCACCGAGAGGGGGGAAACCTGCAATGCTAGCGCTCGTGGAACATGACACCGAGGCCTGGCGCTCCGACGAGCCCGCACCCGTGTCGCCCGACGACCTGCTCGCCCGCGTCGCCTCCGGCGACCAGCCTGCCTTCTCCGAACTCTACGACGCCCTGTCCGGCCGCGTGCTCGGACTCGTGATCCGGCTCCTCAAGGACCGGGCGCAGTCCGAGGAGGTCACGCAGGAGGTCTTCCTCGAGGTCTGGCAGCAGGCCACCCGGTTCGACCGCTCCCGCGGGACCGCCGCAAGCTGGGTGCTCACCATGGCCCACCGACGGGCGGTCGACCGGATCCGGGCGTCGCAGGCGTCGCACGACCGGGACACCCGGATCGGGATCCGCGACCTCGAGGCCGGTTTCGACCAGGTGTCGGAGTCGGTCGAGATCCGGATCGAGCACGAACGCGTCAGTCGGGCGCTCGGCAAGCTGACCGAGTTCCAACGGCAGGCCGTGCAGCTCGCGTACTACGGCGGCTACTCGCACAGCGAGATGGCCGAACGGCTCGGTGTCCCGATCGGCACCGTCAAGACCCGTCTCCGTGACGGGATGATCCGACTCCGAGACGAGATGGGAGTGACGTCATGAACACCCGACACGACGACCCCGCCCTGCTCACCGGGTCGCACGCACTGGACGCCCTCTCGGACGACGAGCGCGCGCTGCTCGAGTACGCACTCACGACGTCGCCCGAGCTGCAGGCCGAGGCGGACTCGCTCCGCGAGACCGCGCTGCAGCTGGCCTACGCCGTCGAACCGATCGAGCCGCCGTCGTCGCTGAAGACGTCGCTGATGGCCCAGATCGCCCGGACCCCGCAGGCGGCCCCGGTCGCCGAGCAGACCGCTCCGGCGTCCGACCTCGGCACCGACGCTCCGGTCACCGGCCTGGAGGCCCCGGCCGCGCCCGTCACGTCCCTCGCCTCGTCCGCTCCCACGGCTCCGGCCGAGGGTCGCGCCGCAGCGACGGCCCGCCGCCGCTGGTTCCAGCGCCCAGCCGCCGCACTCGCGGCGTCGGCCGCCGTCGCCGTCGTGTTCCTCGGCGTCGGGCTCGGCGTCGGGACGAACTTCGGCCAGTCCGAGGGCACCGGCCCGGGCACCACGCAGGCCTCCGGCACGCTCGACTCCATCTACGCCGCGGCGGACTTCCAGCGCTCGACCGCGAAGGTCGCCGGCGGCGGTTCGGCCACGGTCGTCTGGTCGCACGACGTCGGACGCTCGGCGGTGATCCTCGACGGTGTCGAGCAGGCGCCCGAGGGCAAGACCTACGAGCTCTGGTACATCGGCAGCGAGGGCGGGAAGATCGTCCCGGCCGGCCTGGTCGACGGTGCCCGCAACGGGGTGCACACGGCGGTCCTCGACGGACAGCTGGCGCAGGGTGCGACCATCGGCATGACGGTCGAGCCCGAGGGCGGCTCCGACCAGCCGACCACGACGCCGATCATGGCGGTCCCGACCACGCAGGCCTAGCAGCACAGCACAGCACGACACGGGCGGGCAGCGGAGCATCCGCTGCCCGCCCGTCGTCGTCGGTGGGCGTGCCGTGCCAGCCGGAGCGTCGTACCGGCAGACGCGTCCCACCAGCAGACGCAGCGAGGCCCGGTGCCGTCCGTGGCGGACGTGCACCGGGCCTCCAGGCCGACCGTCAGGCGACGGTCCGACGGCAGATCAACCGAAGCGACCCGAGACGTAGTCCTCGGTCGCCTGCACCGACGGGTTCGAGAACATCGTCGCCGTGTCGTCGAACTCGATGAGCTTGCCGGGTGCACCGGTGCCCGCGATGTTGAAGAAGGCGGTCTTGTCGCTGACGCGCGACGCCTGCTGCATGTTGTGCGTGACGATGACGATCGTGAAGTCCTTCTTGAGCTCCTCGATCAGGTCCTCGATCGCGAGCGTCGAGATCGGGTCGAGCGCCGAGCACGGCTCGTCCATGAGCAGGACGTCCGGCTGCACCGCGATCGCGCGCGCGATGCAGAGACGCTGCTGCTGACCGCCGGACAGGCCCATGCCGGGCTTCTCGAGGCGGTCCTTGACCTCGTTCCAGAGGTTCGCGCCCTGCAGCGAGCGCTCGACGATGTCGTCGGACTCGGACTTCGACATGCGCTTGTTGTTGAGCTTCACACCGGCCAGCACGTTGTCGCGGATGGACATCGTGGGGAACGGGTTCGGGCGCTGGAACACCATGCCGACCTGACGGCGGACGAGCACCGGGTCGACCCCGGCGCCGTACAGGTCGTCGCCGTCGATCTTGACCGAGCCCTCGACGTAGGCGCCGGGGATGACCTCGTGCATGCGGTTGAGCGTGCGGAGGAAGGTGGACTTGCCGCAGCCCGACGGGCCGATGAAGGCGGTGACGGTGCGGGGCTCGATCGTCATGTCGACGCCCTCGACGGCCTTGAACTTCGAGTAGTAGACGTTGAGGCCGTCGACCTCGATGCGCTTGGACACGTGGTTTCCTTCGGGGTGGGGTGGTCTGACCGTGCGTGCTCGGCGCTAGCGCGGGAGCCGGGGGGCGAAGAGGCGGGTGATGAAGCGGGCGAGCAGGTTGAGCACCATCACGATGAGGATGAGCACGAGCGCAGCCGTCCAGGCCCGGTCGACGAACGGTACCGGGTTGGCGCCCTGCTGCGAGTACTGCGTGTAGGCGAACACCGGCAGGGTCATCATCGGGTTCTTGAACAGGTCGTAGTTCATGCTCGCGGTGAAGCCGGCGGTGACGAGCAGCGGCGCGGTCTCACCGATGACGCGGGCGATCGAGAGCATGACGCCCGTGGTGATGCCGGCGAGGCTGGTCGGCAGGACCACCTTGAGGATCGTCAGGTACTTCGGGACGCCGAGGGCGTACGAGGCCTCGCGGAGCTCCATCGGGACGATCTTCAGGACCTCCTCGGTGGAGCGGACGACCACGGGGATCATCAGCACGCTCAGGGCGATGGAGCCGACGAGGCCGAAGCGGGCGCCCGGGCCGAGGAAGAGCGCGAAGAGCGAGTATGCGAAGAGGCCCGCGACGATCGAGGGGATGCCGGTCATGACGTCGACGAAGAACGTGATGCCCTTCGCCAGGGCGCCCTTGCCGTACTCGACGAGGTAGATCGAGGTGAGGAGGCCGATCGGCACCGAGATGAGCGCCGCGAAGAGCGTGATCTCGAGCGTGCCGATGAGGGCGTGCAGGGCCCCGCCGCCCTCCGAGATGACGCCGCGCATCGAGGAGCTGAAGTACGTGGCGTCGAAGCGGGCGACACCGTCGGCGACCACGGTCCAGAGGAGCGACACCAGCGGCAGGACGGCGACGACGAAGGCCGTGGCGACCAGCGACGTCACGAGGCGGTCGACCGCCTTGCGGCCGCCCTCGACGATGCGCGAGACGACGACGATGAGCACGTCGAAGAGGACCGTGCCGAGGAACAGGGCCGCGACGACGTTGAAGTCACGGACGGCACCGCCCGCGTTGAGCAGGGCGAAGACCGCGATCAGCGCGACCCACGAGCCGATGAGGAGCAGCCACGGCACGGACTTGTGCAGCTTGCCGTTGGCGTAGACGTTGCCGGCGACGCCGGTCTGACGGAGAGCGAGTGACATCGGGCGCGACCTCTCAGGAGACCCGCTTGCGCACGATGTAGCGCGCCAGCATGTTGATGAGCAGGGTGATGACGAAGAGGATCAGGCCCGACGCGACGAGGGCGTTCAACGCGGTGCCGGACGCCTCGGCGAACTGCAGCGCGATGTTCGCCGCGATCGTCGAGGGGTTGAGCGAGGTCAGCATCTGGAACGTGACGTTCGTCGACACCGAGAGCACCAGGGCGATCGCCATCGTCTCGCCGAGCGCGCGGCCGAGGCCGAGCATGATCGCGGACACGATGCCGGACTTGGCGAACGGCAGGACCGACAGACGGATCATCTCCCACCGGGTCGCCCCGAGGGCGAGCGCGGCCTCCTCGTTGAGGGTCGGCGCCTGCAGGAAGATCTCGCGCATGACCGCGGTCATGATCGGGATCGCCATCACCGCGAGCACGATCGACGCGGTCAGGATCGTGCGGCCGGTACCGGACACCTGGCCGGAGAACAGCGGGAACCAGCCGAGGTACTCGTTGAGGAAGCCGTAGAACGGCTTGACGAACGGCGCCAGGACCACGATGCCCCAGAGCCCGTAGACGACCGACGGCACCGCGGCCAGCAGGTCGATCACGTAGCCGAGCAGCGGCGCGATGCGTCGCGGGGCGTAGTGCGAGATGAACAGGGCGATGCCGAGCGACAGTGGCACCGCGAAGACGAGTGCGATGAGCGCGGACCAGATCGTGCCGAAGACGAGCGGACCGACGTAGTCCCAGAAGCTCGTCGCGTTGTTCGGCAGCTCGCCGACCTTCGCGCTGAACGCGGGGATGCTCTGCCAGACCAGGAAGGCGGCGACGAGCACGAGCACGAAGAGGATCAGGCTGCCCGCGACCACCGAGGCGGTCGAGAAGACCCGGTCGCCGACGCGGACGACGGCCTTCGGCTTGGTGGGCGAGACGGTGGCCCCTGGCTGGGCCGGTGCGGTCGTCATGGGACTCCTGTCGGAGGGGAGGCCGTGCTCGGTCAGGAGCGGCCGGGGGAGGCGACGGGGTGGTGCGGGGTTCCCGGCCTCGGGCCGGGCGGTCGTCGGGCGCGGGGTCGGACGGGCGTCGGGCGCTGGGCCGGACGGGCGAGAACCCGGACGCCGGTCGATTGGGTGGGACCGGCGTCCGGGTGCTCAGGGGGCGTTACTTGATGGAGGCGACGGCCTTCGCGGCCTTCTCCGCGAGGTCGCTCGAGAGGGCGGCCGACTTGGCCTCCTTCGCGGCGGCGTCCTGCGCGTCCTTCGAGACGACGTAGTCGAGGTAGCCCTTCACGAGCTCACCCTTGGCGGAGTCCTTGTACTCCTGGCAGGCGATCGCGTAGGAGACGAGGACCAGCGGCCACGCACCCTCGGCGGTGTCCTTGCGGTTGATGTCGATCGCGAGGTCGTTGTCCTCACGGCCGGAGACCGTCTCGGAGTCCGCGACGACCTTGGCAGCGCCCTCGGCCGAGATCTCGGTGGCCTTGTCGCCGACCATGAGCTTGGCCTTGTCGAGGTCACCGGCGCCGGAGTCGTCGATGTAGGTGATGGCGTTCGAGGCGCTGGCCATCGCCGACGCGACACCCGAGGTGCCCTTCGCCGAGTCACCGACCTGGTACGGGAAGGTCTGGCTCGGAGCCTCGGTCCAGACGTCCGACGCGTTCGCCGACACGTACTCGGAGAAGTTCTGCGTGGTGCCCGAGTCGTCCGAGCGGTGCACGACCGTGATGTTCGCGTCCGGCAGGTCGACGCCGTCGTTCAGTGCGGCGATCTGCGAGTCGTTCCACTTGGTGATCTTGCCCGAGAAGATGCCCGCGATGGTCTTCGCGTCGAGGGTCAGGTCGCTGACGCCGTCGATCTTGTAGGCGATCGCGATCGGGGAGATGTAGACCGGGATGTCGATGGCCTTGGCGTTGCACAGGTCGAAGGAGCCGGAGAGCTCCTCGTCCTTGAGCGCGGCGTCGGAGCCGGCGAAGTCCGCCGCACCCGAGATGAAGTTCTTGCGGCCGGCGCCGGAGCCGTCCGGCGAGTAGTTGACCGTCACACCGGAGGCGACGTTCTGGAAGCCGGCGGCCCACGTGGCCTCGGCGGTCTGCTGTGCGGAGGAGCCGGAGCCGGTCAGCGTGCCCGAGAGCTTCGAGTAGTCGGTGCCGGAGCTCGAGGTCGGAGCCGCGGACTCGCCGCTGCCGCCCTCGTTCGCCGCGCAGGAGGAGAGCACGACGGCGCCGGCGATCGCGATCGCTGCGATCGAACCGAATCGCTTGATGTTCACAGGGGTCCCTTCGGGAATGTCATTGCAGGTGGGACCGCTGCTGGTCCCTCGGGCCGGTGCTGACCCGGAAGCGACTGTAGGGACGCGAGGTGACGGGGATGACGCTCATCGGTGAACGGGAGGTGAACGAGGGGTTGTGCCCGGTCCGGAACACGTGCGCGGACGCGCGAGCGGGTGCATGATCGGTCTCACTGTGCGCCGATCCGGATGATGCAGATGCATCGGTCTGGAGGCGCGGCGCAGCTCCGCCACGTCGGTCCGCTTCCGGTCAGGCCGGGACGGTGTTCCGGTGGGTCTCGACCGCGACGAGCTTCTCGCCGGCGATGTGCAGGACCGCGAAGTCCCCGACGGACAGCATGGCGGCCCGCCGGAGGTCGAAGCGACGGCGGTCGTCGGCCGTCGCCGCGGCGATGCGCGCGACGATGTCCGGCAGGACCGGCCCGTGCGAGCACAGGACGGTCGACTTCGCCTTCGCGATGCGCTTCTGCACCACGCCCTTGACGTCGGCCGCGCCCCGGTCGTGGGCGTCCTGGCTGATGTCGGCCGTGCTCGAGACACCGATCTTCGTCCGGGCCGAGAGCGGCTCGACGGTCGCGAGGCACCGCGCCGCCGTGCTGCTGACGATCTTCTTCGGGCCGAAGGCCGCGACCGGGGCGGCGGCGGCCCTGGCCTGCGACCGTCCGACGGGCAGCAGCGGCCGGGTGGCGTCGGGGCCGTCCCAGTCCGATCCGGGCACGGTCTTCGCGTGCCGGAGCGCGATGAGCGCGAACGTGCGGTGCTCGCCGGCCGCGACGCGCTCGGCGAAGCGGTCGAGGATCGCGACGTCCCGCTCGTACGTGAGCCGGGCGCGGGCGTCGTCGATCGTCACCCAGTCGATGGCGGCGACCTCGTCGTTGGGGCGGAACCGCCCGGCCCGCTCGAACTCCTTCGAGCCGACGCGCGCCGACCAGTAGTGCACGACCTTGTCGCGGCCGCTCGGCAGGACGTACTCCGCCGTGCCGAGGGGCGCACCGAGGTGCACGCGGTACCCCGTCTCCTCGGCGATCTCGCGGACCGCGGTCGTCGGGACGCTCTCGCCCGGGTCGACCTTGCCCTTCGGCAGGGACACGTCCTGGTGGTGGTCACGGTGCACGAGCAGCACGAGCGGGACGCCGTCGCGCTCGCGCCAGACGACCGCCCCCGCCGCGACGACGGGGCCCGAGGGGCCGCCGCTCACCGAGCCGAGCGCTTCCGGGCCGAGATCTTCCGCATGAGCACATTCTGCACGTCCGCGAGCGGGCGGCCGTCGTCGTCCGTCGAGTGGCGCGTCCACTCGCCGTCGGACTCGAGGTGCCACGAGCTCGTCGTGTCCGCCATCGCGAGGTCGAACATCTCCTGGACCTCGGCGGTGTGTGCGGGGTCGACGAGGCGGACCAGGGCCTCGACGCGGCGGTCGAGGTTGCGGTGCATCATGTCCGCCGACCCGATGAAGACGAGCGGGTCGCCGTCGTTGTGGAACGTGAACGCCCGCGAGTGCTCGAGGTAGCGGCCGACGACGCTGCGGACGCGGATGGTCTCGCTCACGCCCTCGATGCCGGGCTTCAGCGAGCAGATGCCCCGGACCCACACGTCGACCGGCACCCCGGCCTGGCTCGCGAGGTAGAGCGCGTCGATGACCTGCTCGTCGACCATCGAGTTGACCTTGATGCGGATGCCGGACGGCTTCCCGGCGCGGGCGTTCTCGGCCTCGGCCTGGATGCGCTTCACGAGCCCCTTGCGGAGGTGCAGCGGCGCGACGAGCAGGCGCTTGAACTTCTTCTCGATCGCGTAGCCGGACAGCTCGTTGAACAGCCGCGTCAGGTCCTTGCCCACGGTGTCGTCCGCGGTGAACAGGCCCATGTCCTCGTAGATGCGCGAGGTCTTCGGGTTGTAGTTGCCCGTGCCGATGTGGCTGTAGTGCTTGAGGGTGCCGCCCTCCTGCCGGATCACGAGCACCAGCTTCGAGTGCGTCTTCAGCCCGACCAGGCCGTAGACGACGTGCACGCCGGCCTTCTCGAGCTTCCGGGCCCACCCGATGTTGTTCTGCTCGTCGAAGCGCGCCTTGATCTCGACGAGCGCCAGCACCTGCTTGCCCGCGGCGGCGGCGTCGATCAGTGCCTCGACGATGGGGCTGTCACCGGAGGTCCGGTACAGCGTCTGCTTGATGGCCAGCACGTTCGGGTCCGCGGCGGCCTGCTCGAGGAAGGCCTGGACGCTCGTCGCGAAGGACTCGTACGGGTGGTGCACGAGCACGTCGCGCGCCGCGATCGCGCGGAACAGGTCGGGCTTCGTGTTCGGCTCGCCCGGCTGGAACTGCACGGGCGTCGTCGGCACGTGGCGCGGGTAGTGCAGGTCGGGACGGGCGATCTTGGCGATCTCGAACAGTCCGCCGAGGTCGAGCGGCGACGGCAGGCGGTAGACCTCCTGCTCGGTGACGTCGAGCTCGCGCACGAGCAGGTCGAGGGTCACCGGGTCCATGTCCTCGGTGATCTCGAGGCGGATCGGCGGTCCGAACCGACGGCGGAGCAGTTCGCGCTCGAGGGCCTGGATGAGGTTCTCGGCCTCGTCCTCCTCGATCTCGACGTCCTCGTTGCGGGTGACCCGGAACACGTGGTGCTCGAGGACCTCCATCCCCGGGAACAGGTCGTCGAGGTGGTTCGCGATGAGGTCCTCGAGGGGGATGAAGCGCATCCGGCCGGAGCCGTCGTCGGGCAGCGCGATGAAGCGCGAGAAGTTCTGCGGGACCTTGAGGCGCGCGAACTCCTGGCGCTGCGACTTCGGGTTCCGGACGCGGACCGCGAGGTTGAGCGACAGCCCGGAGATGTACGGGAACGGGTGCGCCGGGTCGACCGCGAGCGGCATGAGCACCGGGAAGATCTGCTCGTTGAAGTACTCGCGCATGCGCAGCCGGTCGGCCTCGTCGAGGTCGGACCAGTGCTCGACGTGGATGCCCGCGGCGTCGAGGTCCGGCTTGAGCGAGTCGATGAACGCCTGGGCGTGCCGGTCCTGCAGCTCGTGCGCCTTCGCCGCGATGTCCCGCAGGACGTCGCTCGGGGCGCGGCCCACGTTCGTCGGCACCGCGATGCCGGTGTCGATGCGGCGCTTCAGCCCGGCCACCCGGACCATGAAGAACTCGTCGAGGTTCGACGCGAAGATCGCCAGGAAGTTCGCGCGCTCGAGGAGCGGCTGCGTGCGGTCCTCGCCGAGCTCGAGCACGCGCTGGTTGAAGCGCAGCCAGCTCAGCTCGCGGTCGAAGTAGCGGTCCGACGGCAGCGACTCGTGCTCGATCTCGACGACCTCGTCGAAGTCGTCGAGGTCGGGGGCGACGGATTCGCCGTCGAGCTGCGGTTCGGTGTCCATGTCGCCATCCTGCCACCCGCCCGGCACGGTCGGTGGAGCGCGGGTGGACGCCGGGGAGCGCGCGGGTGAACGAGGGCCCTCGGGACCGGCCCGGTCAGGACCGTGCGGCGTACTGCACGTCGATCGCGTGCCGGGTGAAGCCCGACCGGCGGTAGAGTGCCAGCGCCGGTTCGTTGTCGCCCTCGACGTAGAGCGCCGCCGCGGTCAGGCCCCGGCCCGCCAGACGCGCCGTCCCCGCGCGCATCAGCACGCCGCCGAGACCCTGCCCCTGCAGGTCGGGCCGGACGGCCACCGCGTAGAACTCGCCGGTGCCGTCCTCGACCTTGAGCCAGCACGATCCGGCGAGCGCCCCGTCGGCGTCGCGGAGGAGCAGGAGGTCGTCGCCGGAGAACCACGTCTCGGCCTCGCGGGCACGGAGGTCGTCGAGCGTCATCCGACCCTGCTCGGGGTGGTGCGCGAAGGCCGCCGCGTTCAGGGTCAGCCAGGCGTCCTCGTCGACCGGGTCCCCGGCGCGGAACGCGTCGAGGCTCCAGCCCTCCGGCACCCGCGGGTCGACGGGCTCGGTGGCGATCGGCGCCCGGAGCTGCAGGAGCGTGCGGACGGCGGTCCAGCCGTACCGGTCGGCGAGCGCGCGCGCGGCCGGGTGGTCCCCGTGCGCCCATGCGAGCCGGGGCGCGGGGTCCGGCGGCGTCGCGGCCCCGCCGCCCGGGGCGAGCACCTGCGCGACGAGGGCCGAGCCGACGCCCTGGCCACGGGCCTCCCGGGCGACCACGAGCTCCAGCTCGCCGTCACGGACGACCGCCACCCCGCGCTCGTCGCCGACCACCGTCGCGCGGCCGGCGCGCACGTCGACCAGGGTCTGGTCGGAGAACGGCGGTGCCTCGCCGGCGGCGACCGACGCGCTCGCGAGCATCTCGACGACGGCGAGCACTACCGGTCCGCCAGCCGCTCGGCCTCGTCGTCGTGGACGTTGAAGCGGTAGCCGACGTTCCGGACGGTGCCGATGAGCGACTCGAGGTCGCCGAGCTTCGCGCGGAGCCGTCGCACGTGCACGTCGACCGTGCGGGTGCCGCCGAAGTAGTCGTAGCCCCAGACCTCGCTGAGGAGCTGCTCGCGCGTGAACACCCGCGACGGGTGCGTGGCGAAGAAGCGGAGGAGCTCGAACTCCTTGAAGGTCAGGTCGAGCGGCCGTCCGCGCACCTTCGCCGAGTAGCTGGCCTCGTCGATGACGACGCCGGACGCCTGGATCTTCGAGCCCGTCGGGTTCTTGGCGGCGCGACCCGTGGTCAGGCGGATGCGCGCGTCGACCTCGGCCGGACCCGCGGTCTCGAGCACGACGTCCTCGACGTTCCACTCGCTGTTCACGGCGGTCAGACCGCCCTCCGTGACGACGAGGACGATCGGCGTCGTCGACCCGCTCGTCGCGAGGATCTTGCAGAGGGCCTTCGCGCTGACCAGGTCGGTGCGGGCGTCCACGAACATCAGGTCGCTCTGCGGCGCGTTGACCAGCTGGGCGGCCTCGGCGGGGACGTGACGGATCCGGTGGCTCAGCAGACCGAGGCTCGGCAGGACGTCGCCGGGCGCGGCTGAGGTGAGTACCAGGAGCTGGGCCACAGGACCTCCAGAACGAGGGGGAGTCGTGGAGCCATCCTAGTGATGCCCGCGCAACCGCCCGCCGACCGGCCGGTCGGTCCGACGCCCACGCGGGCACGGCCCTGTCATGATGGAGCGCGTGACCGAGCCCGTCCCGCCCCTCGACCAGCGCCGTCTGCGGCTGACCTCCGTGCTGCCGGTGTGGGTGCTCGCGGTCGTCGGCGCGGTGCTCGTCCTCACCCTCACGCGGCAGGACTCCTTCGCGTGGCTGCTCCTCGTGTTCGTGCTGTGCGTGCTCGTCAGCTTCGTGCTGCAGCTCATCACCGCGACGAAGGACGGGCTGGTCGAGCGGATCAGCATCGCGTCCTCCGGGGCGTTCGTCGTC
Organism: Curtobacterium sp. NPDC089185; assembly: GCF_040685235.1. NCBI lineage: Bacteria > Bacillati > Actinomycetota > Actinomycetes > Micrococcales > Microbacteriaceae > Curtobacterium > Curtobacterium sp. NPDC089185. The sequence goes on from NZ_JBFBHK010000002.1 coordinate 240,530, forward strand.
GTGCTCGTGACCGCCGTGGTCCTGCTGGCGCGCTGACCGCCCGCGCGACCCGCGGTGCCCGGCCCTGGCGCCGTCAGGCGTCCCGCGTAGACTCGCGGCATGGATTCGCTGCTTGCGCTCGAGCTGTTCTACGTGGGCCTCCTCGGCCTGGCGTCGCTCGCGATCGCGTTCATCTCGATCGTCGTCGTCGTGAAGCTGTTCAAGGGTCAGCGTTGATCGAACTGCCCGAGGGCCTGGCACCCGAACTCGTCCCGCTGTCGTGGCTCGTCGGTGTCTGGGAGGGCACGGGCGTCGTCGAGTATCCCGTGGACGGCGAGGACGAGCCCCGGAAGTACGAGTTCGGCCAGCGCGTGAGCTTCAGCCACGACGGGCTGCCCTACCTCAACTACTCGTCGACCTCGTGGCTGCTCGACGACGAGCGCACGCCGCTCGCCGCCGAGATGGGCTACTGGCGCATCGACCGTCCGAGCGAGCCCGGTGACCGCGGTCCGGCGATGCTGATGGGCGACGGTCCGGTGCCCTTCACCACGGTGGAGAGCGTCGAGGCGCTCCGCAACACCACCGACGGCTTCGACGTCGAGGCCGCGATCATCCACCCGACGGGCGTCAACGAGCTCTACGTCGGCCGCGTCAAGAAGGGCCGGATCGACCTGGCCACCGACGCGGTGATGCGCTCGCCGAACGCGAAGGACTACTCGGCCGCCACCCGGCTCTACGGCCTGGTCGAGGGCAAGCTGTTCTGGGCCTGGGACATCGCCGCACTCGGGCAGCAGCTCACCTCGCACGCCTCGGGGCAGCTCGCGAAGGTCGACTGATGGCCGTCTTCGCCGACCGTCCGGGCTTCGTCGCCGCACCGGAGGGGCCCGCGGCGCACTTCGGCAACCCGACCGGCGAGCAGCGCGCGCTCGTCGCCGGTCGCGCGGTCGTCGAGCTCGGGCTCGGCGTCGTCACGGTCAGCGGGCCGGACCGGCTCTCCTGGCTCAACTCGATCACGTCGCAGCTGCTCACCGGGCTCGAGCGGGGTGCGAGCACCGAGACGCTCGTGCTCGACCAGTCCGGTCGGGTCGAGCACGCCGCCCGCGTCGTCGACGACGGCTCGGTCGCGTGGCTCCTCACCGAGCACGACGACGCGGCACCGCTCGCCGCGTGGCTCGACACGATGCGCTTCATGCTCCGCGTCGAGGTCGCCGACCGCTCGGCGGACCTCGTCACGCTCGGCCGCTTCGACGGGTCGTCCGCCCCGGACGACGTGGTCGTCGAGTGGGTCGACCCGTGGTCGTCGGTCGCGCCCGGTGGGTGGGGCTACGCCGCAGGGGAGGCCCACCCCGGCTCCGACTGGACCCTCCGCATCGACGTGGTCACCCGGGAGGCCGCGGCCGCGCTGGCAGCGACCGGTGCGCCGGTCGCGGGGCTGCTCGCGTTCGAGGCGCTGCGGATCGCCGCCTGGCGCCCGACCCTGACCGACGTCGACGACCGGACGATCCCGCACGAGCTCGACTGGCTCCGCTCCGCCGTGCACCTGTCGAAGGGCTGCTACCGCGGGCAGGAGACCGTCGCCAAGGTGCACAACCTCGGTCATCCGCCGCGTCGGGTCGTCATGCTCCACCTCGACGGCTCCGACGGCGTGCTCCCCGCGCCGGGCACCGCGGTCGAGCTCGACGGGAACGAGGTCGGGCGGCTCACCGCGTCGGCGCTCCACCACGAGCTCGGTCCGGTCGGTCTCGCCGTCGTGAAGCGCTCGCTCGACCCCGAGGCGACGCTGACGCTCACCGTGGGCGACGTCGTCGTCACCGCCGCGCAGGAGGTCATCGTGCCGCCCGGCGCCGGAGCGACGGCGAACGTCCCGCGTCTGCCGCGACTCGGCGCCGTCCGCCGCAGCTGATCGGCGGGACGGCGTCCGGCGTTGCGAGACTCGCCCAGGCGGACATCTTCGCGGCGGTCAGATCGCGAACGTGTCCGCTGGCACGAGGCTCGTGCTGACGCGTCGGCGCGGGGACGCCGTCAGGCGGGGGCGACGGCCGACCAGGGGACGCTGAGCTCGCCGAGGCGCCACCGGGACACCCCGTGCAGCACGGGCCAGCCCCGGTCGCGCACGCCCTGCACCGTGGCGATCCACCGCTGCCGCGGGCCGTACGTGCCGAGCGGGGCGGCGACGGCCCACGCCCGGTCGAGGTCGAGCAGGAACGCGTGCACCCGCTCCCCGGGGACGTTCCGGTGGATGAGCGCCTTCGGCAGCCGCTCGGCGACGATGCTCGGCAGTTCGAGGTCGGCGATCCGCAGCGACACCGTGAAGGTGTGCGGCGCGTGCTCGTCGAGCGTCACCCAGGACGCCACCCGGCCGACCTCGTTGCAGGTGCCCTCGACGAGCGCCCCACCGGGCTGCAACCGGTCCTGCATGATCCGCCACGAGTCGACCACGGCTGACTCGTCGTACTGCCGCAGGACGTTGAACGCGCGGATCACGACGGGCCGGCGACCGCCGGGCGTCGGCGTCTCGAAGCCGCCGAGCCGGAAGGTCACCCCGTCCCGGGTGCCCGCGTTCGCGAGCGCGACCCGGGCCGGTTCGATCTCGATGCCCGTCACCTCGACGTCGGGACGGACCCGCACCAGCCGGTCGCGGAGCTCGAGGGTGGTCGTCGGGCGGGCGCCGTAGCCGACGTCCGCGACGAGCGGGTCGGCGGTGCGCCGGAGCGCCGGCAGCGTCGCGATCCACCGGTCGACGCGACGGAGCCGGTTGTACCCGGTGGTCCCGCGCGTGACGTTCCCGATGGGCATGCAGCCCAGGGTACCGAGGCGCACCCGCTCGGTAGACTCGGGGCATGACCTCCACGCTCGTCCTGCTGCGTCACGGCAACAGTGACTGGAACCAGAAGAACCTGTTCACCGGCTGGGTCGACGTCCGACTCAGCGAGCTGGGCGAGAAGGAGGCGAAGCGCGCCGGCGAGCTCATCGCCGGGTCGGGCATCGTCCCGGACGTCCTGTACACGTCGCTGCTGACCCGGGCGATCCAGACCGCCGACATCGCGCTGCTCGAAGCCGACCTGGCCTGGCTGCCGGTGAAGCGCGACTGGCGCCTCAACGAGCGCCACTACGGCGACCTGCAGGGCAAGGACAAGGCCCAGACGCTCGAGCAGTACGGTGAGCAGCAGTTCATGGAGTGGCGTCGGTCGTTCGACGTCCCGCCGCCCCCCATCGCCGACGACGCCGAGTGGTCGCAGGCCGGGGACCGCCGCTACGCCGAGCTCGGCGACCAGCTGCCCCGCACGGAGTCGCTCAAGCTCGTGATCGACCGTCTGCTGCCGTACTGGGAGTCGGACATCACGAAGGACCTCGGCGAGGGGAAGACCGTCCTCGTCACGGCCCACGGCAACTCGCTGCGCGCGCTCGTGAAGCACCTCGACGGCATCTCCGACGACGACATCGCGGGCCTCAACATCCCGACGGGCATCCCGCTCGTGTACGAGCTCGACGACGACTTCCGCCCCACGAAGCCCTCGTACTACCTCGACCCCGAGGCCGCCGCCGCCGGTGCCGCAGCGGTCGCCGCACAGGGCGCCAAGAAGTAGCACCGGCACGACGACGAACGCCCCGCCGGTCTCCGGCGGGGCGTTCGGTCGTCCGGGGCGCGATCTCAGACGAAGTGCGCGGCGATCTCCTGCACGAGCGCACCGACGTCGTACGGCCGACCGGTGTCGACGCGCACGACGGGAACGCCCGGCAGCGCGACGGGCTCGGCGGTGTCGCCGTGCTCGTCCCAGAACGCGAGCACGTCCGTCAGGTCGCCGTGCACCTCGTGCCGGACCGGGAGGGTGCCGGGCTCGTACCGGTCGCGCAGCCGCTCTGCGGCGGTGACCCGGTCGACGTGGCACCAGACCTCGACGGCGCGCGGCGAACCGGCGGTGGCGAGCCCGGCCTCCAGGCGGTCGCGGTCCCGCGACGGCAGCCAGACGGCGTCGAGGACGACCCCGTTCTCGACGGCCCGTGCCATCGACCACATCGTGTCCATGGCGATGCCCCCGAGCTCGCGGGAGCCGATCATCGGACCGACCACGTCGGCGAGGGGCTCCTTGACCCGGTCCTTCGACAGGAAGGGGCAGCCGAGCACCTCGGCCAGGGCGGCCCCGACCGTGCTCTTGCCCGAACCGGGCATCCCGTTGACGACGATCGCGACCTGAGCCATGCCACGATCCTGGCAGAACCCGTCAGGCGGGGGAGGTCGTCACCGACGCGGCGCCGGCCCAGTCACCCGTCGCCAGGTACTCGACCTTCTTCGCGATCGAGACCGCGTGGTCGGCGAAGCGCTCGTGGTAGCGCGAGGCGAGGGTCGCGTCGACCGTGTCGATCGGGTTGCCCTTCCAGGTCTCACCGAGCACGAAGTCGAACACGCTCGCGTGCAGCTCGTCGACGGCGTCGTCCTCGTCGCGGATCTCCGCGGCCAGGGCGATGTCCTCGGTGGCGAGCAGGCGCGTGAGCTTCTGGGCCATCTGCACGTCGTGCGCGCCCATCTGCTTGAATGTGGGGCGTAGGCCCTTCGGCACGACCTTCTCGGGGAAGCGCTGGCGGGCGAGCTGCGCGATGTGCTCGGCCATGTCGCCCATGCGCTCGAGCGAGGAGCTGACGCGGAGGGCGGTCACGACGACACGGAGGTCGCGGGCGACCGGGGCCTGGCGGGCGAGGATGTCGATCGCGATCTCGTCGAGGCTGTTCGCCGCCTGGTCGATCTTGGCGTCGTCGGCGATCACCTCCTCGGCGAGGGCGACGTCGGACTCGCTGAACGCCTGGGTCGCACGGGTGATCGCGGACTCGACGAGCCCGGCGATCTCGGTCAGACGCTCCTGGACGTCCTGGAGCTCCTGCTGGAAGACTTCGCGCATGGGGGATGTGCCTCTCTGATGCGTACCGGACGAGTGTCGTCAGCCCAGGTGAACGAACGGTGACCTGCGGCTGAACACCTCGTCCCGAGCAGCGGGAAAGCAGGCCCGGGCGGGTGAACGGCGTCGGAACCCCGTGTGACCGTCCCTACACTGGCGGCATGGACAACGCGTGGCTCGTGCCACTGTCGATGCTCCTCGGCGGGGTGTTCGGCGCGGGTGTCGTGGTGCTGATCATCACGGCCGAGCGCACGGCCCGGGCAGCCGACGTCGCCGAGCGGACGCTGCCCGACGGTGTCGCCGCGGTCATCGCCACGATGCACAACCCGGCCGTGGTCGTCGACCCGTCGAACACGGTCGTCGCCGCGTCCCCGCAGGCGCTCACGGTCGGGCTGGTGGTCCGGCGCAAGCTCGTGCACGACGAGCTGGTCGAGCTCGTCGACCGGGTCCGTCGGAGCGGCGAGATGGGCTCCGAGGACCTCGAGCTCCCGCGCGGCCGACGCGGGGAGCTGATCGGCTACCTGAGCTTCCGGGCCGCGCAGCTCGGCAACCGGTACGTGCTCCTGACGGCGGACGACCTGACCGAGAGCCGGCGCATCGACGAGGTCCGTCGCGACTTCGTCGCCAACATCTCGCACGAGCTCAAGACACCCATCGGCGCCATCGGGCTGCTCTCCGAGACCCTCGTGCTCGCGGCCGACGACCCGGACCACGTGAAGAAGTTCGCTTCGCAGCTCGTCACCGAGTCCGAGCGGCTCGGCGCCCTGACGAAGGACATCATCGAGCTGTCCCGCCTGCAGTCCGTCGACACGCTCGAGAACAGCGAGGAGACGTCGATCGACAAGGTCGTGCAGGCCGCCGTCGACGCGAACGAGGTCGTCGCGCGGGCACGGTCGATCGAGCTGGTGCGCGCGAAGAAGTCGAAGCTCCGGGTCATGGGCGACCCGGGGCTGCTGCAGGTCGCGGTGTCGAACCTCATCGCGAACGCCGTCAAGTACTCCCCGGACCACACACGCGTCGGTGTCGGCGTGCGGCTGTCGAAGGGGTTCGTCGAGATCGCGGTGACCGACCAGGGCGTCGGCATCCCCGAGTCCGATCTCGACCGCGTGTTCGAGCGGTTCTACCGCGTCGATCCGGCACGGTCGCGCGCCACCGGCGGGACCGGACTCGGACTCGCGATCGTCAAGCACGTCGTCGGCAACCACGGCGGCGACGTGCGCGTCTGGTCCCAGCCCGGCAAGGGCTCGACCTTCACGATCCGCCTGCCCGAGGCGGATCCCGACCTCACCACCGCACTCGAAGAGCAACTGGAAGAGCAGCCATCGTGACCAAGATCCTCATCGTCGACGACGAGCCGGCCCTGAGCGAGCCCCTGGAGTTCCTCCTGCAGCGAGAGGGCTACGAGACCTCCGTCGCCGCGGACGGCGTGACCGCGCTGTCGAAGTTCGACGCGGAGAACCCCGACCTCCTGCTGCTCGACCTCATGCTGCCGGGGCTGAGCGGCACCGAGGTGTGCCGCCAGGTCCGCACTCGGTCGAACGTCCCGATCATCATGCTCACCGCGAAGGACTCCGAGGTGGACATCGTCGTCGGGCTCGAGCTCGGCGCCGACGACTACGTGACGAAGCCGTACTCGACGCGGGAGCTGCTCGCGCGGATCCGGGCGGTGCTGCGCCGTCGGACCGAGGACGACCCGGGCGACAGCGGCATCCTGCAGGTCGGTGGCATCCGCATGGACGTCGAGCGCCACACGGTGTCGGTGGACGGGTCCGAGACGCCGATGCCGCTCAAGGAGTTCGAGCTCCTCGAGCTGCTCCTCCGCAACGCCGGCCGGGTGCTGACCCGCGGGCAGCTCATCGACCGGGTGTGGGGCTCCGACTACTTCGGCGACACGAAGACGCTCGACGTGCACATCAAGCGGATCCGCTCGAAGATCGAGCGGGTGCCGAGCGCCCCGGAGATCCTGGTGACGGTCCGCGGTCTGGGGTACCGGATCGAGGGCTGACGCGAGCTGTCACGCACTGGAGGCCCGGTGCCGGTCCGGAAGACCGGCACCGGGCCTCCGGTGCGTTGCGTCTGGTGCGCGCCGGTCCGGCGCGCAGCGTGGTCAGTTCGAGCCGCTGTCACCCTCGGACGAGTCGGTCTGCGAGTCGCTCGGCTGCGTGCCCGGAGCGGTCGCGTCACCGGTCGGGCGGCTGCCGCTCTCCGACGGCGAGGTCGCGGAGCTCGACGGGGTGGGGGTCGGTGCGAGGGTCTGGTACTCCTCGAGCGAGCTCGTGAGGACGGGGACGGACGCCGAGACGCCCTCGGCACCGGAGTACGAGAAGTAGGTCTTCACGAGGGACCCGGCGACGACGTCGGAGGCGTCGAACAGCACGGCCTTCGAGTCCGCGACCTCGGAGCCCTGCGAGCCGGCGCCCTCCTGCGAGTCGCCGCCGGCGGTGCTCGCCGAGGACGGGGTGTTCGCGCCGAGGTCGACGCGACCGTTCGCCGGGACCACGACGGTCTGGGTGTCGGCCCCGACCTCGATCGACAGGGTGATGTCGTCCGAGGCGTCGCGGTTGATGAGCGTGCCGATGAAGCGGGCGTCGTCGGCGTCGTCGGAGATGAAGAGCGCGTTGCGGATGTCGAGGTCGCCGGTCGTCACGTTCACGCCGTCGGTGATCTGCTTGATCTCCTTGGTGTGCGCGGGCGACATGAACTCGCAGCCGGTGGCGCCGAGCGCGATGGATGCCGCAACGGCGACGGACACGAGTACCCGAGCTCGCAAGAGATTCCTCCGGAAGATCACGTTGTGGACCGGACGGTCCGGATCCATCCTAGCGATCGCCGGGGAGGGCACGTGCCCAGGCCCCCGTGGCCGAGGTGCCCCTGTGGTAAACTGGGGGTCCTGGGAACGGAGCCTGATACATGCAATTCGAGGTCGGCGAGACCGTCGTCTACCCCCATCACGGGGCGGCAACCATCTCTGAAGTCAAGACGCGCGTCATCAAGGGTGAGGAGAAGGTCTACCTGAAGCTGCGCGTGACGCAGGGCGACCTGACGATCGAGGTACCGGCGGACAACGTCGACCTGGTCGGCGTCCGCGACGTCATCGGCAAGGAGGGCCTCGACAAGGTCTTCGAGGTCCTGCGTGCGCCCTTCACCGAGGAGCCCACGAACTGGTCGCGTCGGTACAAGGCGAACCTGGAGAAGCTGGCGTCGGGTGACGTCATCAAGGTGTCCGAGGTCGTCCGCGACCTCTGGCGCCGCGACCAGGACCGCGGGCTCTCCGCGGGGGAGAAGCGGATGCTGGCGAAGGCGCGGCAGATCCTGATCTCCGAGCTCGCCCTGGCCGAGAAGACCGACGAGGACAAGGCATCGACCGTCCTCGACGAGGTCCTCGCCTCCTAGCGCGGGCCACCACTGGACCACACGACGACCGTCCTGCTCCCCGACCGGGTGAGCAGGGCGGTCGTCGTCGTTGCGGCGGGCTCGGGGACCCGGCTCGGCATCGGCGACGCCAAGGCGTTCGTGCCCGTCGCCGGCGAACTCATGCTCACCCGCGCGGTCCGCACGGTGTTCACGTCGGCCGAACCGACCTTCGTCGTGGTCGTCGCCCCGGCCGCACGGCTCGACGAGTGCCGCGCACTGGTCGACGCCGTCGCCGGTCCGGCCGCGGGGCTGACCGCGGTCGTGCCGGGCGGTGCCGACCGGCACGCGTCCGTGCAGGCGGGGCTCGACGCCCTGCCCGACGGCGTCGAGTGGGTGGGCGTGCACGACGCCGCGCGGTGCCTGACGCCGGCGGCGCAGTTCGACGCGGTGTTCGACCGGGCCCGCGCGACCGGTGACGGCGTGGTCCCGGCGCTGCCCGTGACCGACACGGTGAAGCGCGTCGACGGCGACGAGGTCGTCGAGACCGTCGACCGCTCGGCGCTCGTCGGGGTGCAGACCCCGCAGGTGTTCCCGCTCGGAGCGCTCCGCGCGGCCTACGCGTCCTCGCAGCGGTCGGAGACCGACGACGCCGGTGTCTTCCGCGCGGCCGGTGGCACGGTCCGCACCGTGCCGGGCAGCGCGGACGCGTTCAAGATCACGACCCGGTGGGACCTCGCCCGGGCCGAGGCGCTCGTCGCCGGTGCCGCGGCATCGACGGTGCGGATCGGCCTCGGGGTCGACGTGCACGCGTTCGACGCCGCATCGCCGTGCCGCGTCGGGCTCCTCGACTTCCCCGGCGAACCCGGCCTCTCCGGGCACAGCGACGGCGACGCGGTCGCGCACGCGGTGTGCGACGCCCTGCTGTCCGCCGGTGCGCTCGGCGACATCGGCGGCCGCTTCGGCACGTCGGACCCGCGCTACGCCGGTGCGGCGGGGGACGTGTTCGTCCGCGGCGCCGTCGAGCTCCTGCGGCAGGCCGGCCTCGTCCCCACCTCGGTGACGGTGCAGGTCGTCGGCAACCGCCCCCGCATCGGCGGCCGGCGGGGCGAGATGCAGGCCGCGCTCGCCGCAGTCGTCGGCGCTCCGGTCGCCGTCTCCGGCACGACGACCGACGGCCTCGGGCTGACCGGTCGCGGTGAGGGGCTCGCCGCGATCGCGACGGCCGTCGTCCGACCGGTCTGACGTCCTAGGGTGGTGGGCGTGACCGTTCGCCTCCACGACTCCCGCGCCGCAGCCGTCGTCGACCTCGTCCCGCTGGTCGACGGACAGGTCAGCATGTACGTGTGCGGCCCCACGGTGCAGTCGTCGCCGCACATCGGGCACCTGCGCTCCGCCCTCGTCTACGACATCTGGCGGCGGTGGCTGACGTACCGCGGGTACCGGGTGACCCTCGTCCGGAACGTCACCGACATCGACGACAAGGTGCTCGACCTGGCCGCCGGCACCGACGAGGAGTGGTTCGCCCGCGCCTACCGCGTCGAGCGGGAGTTCACCGCCGCGTACGACGCCCTCGGCATCCTCGCCCCGACCTACGAGCCGCGGGCGACGGCGAGCGTGCCGCAGATGCACGAGATCATCGAGCGTCTGATCGAGCGCGGGCACGCCTACGCGGCGGCCGACGGCTCCGGCGACGTGTACTTCGACACCGGGAGCTGGGAGGCGTACGGCGCCCTCACCCGACAGCGCCGCGAGGACATGGTCGAGGCGGCCGACGCGGACCCGCGCGGCAAGCGGGACCCCCGCGACTTCGCGCTGTGGAAGGGCGCGAAGCCGGGCGAGCCGGGCACGGCCACGTGGGACTCCCCGTGGGGCCCCGGGCGACCGGGGTGGCACATCGAGTGCTCCGCGATGTCGCGGCGGTACCTCGGTCCGGCGTTCGACATCCACGGCGGTGGACTCGACCTGCGCTTCCCGCACCACGAGAACGAGCTCGCGCAGTCGACCGCGGCCGGTGACCCCTTCGCGTCGTACTGGCTGCACAACGGGCTCGTGACCGTCGAGGGGCAGAAGATGTCGAAGTCGCTCGGCAACTCGATCTTCGCTGCCGACTTCCTCGCTGCCGCCCGACCCGCCGTGGTCCGCTACTTCCTCGGCGCCGCGCACTACCGGTCGTCGATCGACCACCACGAGGGCTCCCTCGTCGAGGCCGAGGCGGCCTACGACCGGATCGCGGGCTTCCTCGAGCGCGCCGGTGCCCGGCTCGCTGGTGTCCCGCTGCGGGACGCCCCGGGCGTGCCGGAGGCCTTCGGGACCGCGATGGACGACGACCTCGCGGTGCCCCAGGCCCTCGCCGTGCTGCACGAGACCGTCCGGGCCGGGAACGCCGCCCTCGACGCCGACGATGCGGATGCGCTCGGAACCGCGTACCATCAGGTGGCTGCGATGGTCGAGGTGCTCGGCATCGACCCGCGCGCAGCCCACTGGTCCGGCACCGGCCACGACGTCGCTGCCGCACCGCTCGCCGCTCTCGTCGAGCGTCTCCTGCAGGAGCGCACCGACGCACGAGCAGCACGTGACTTCGCGGCCGCCGACCGGTACCGCGACGATCTCGCAGCAGCGGGCATCACGATCGAGGACACACCGTCCGGAACACGCTGGAGCATCGCCTGACCACGGCAGTGCCGAACAGGAGCTACGCATGAAGAACGTCTCGGGGAGCAGGAAGGGCCGGCCCGGCGCCGTCCGCTCCGGCCGCAAGGGCAACAAGCAGGTCGGCTCCGGCGGCCAGGGCGCCCAGGCGCTCGAGGGTCGGAAGCCGACGCCGAAGGCCGAGGACCGCCCGTACCACCCCGCCGGCAAGCGCAAGGCCGCCAAGGAGCGGCTCGACGCTGCCCGTGGTCGTCACGGAGCGTCGAGCTCGCCGCAGCAGCGCACCGGCCGCCCGCCGCAGCGGAAGTCCGACGACTCGGAGCTCGTGACCGGCCGCAACTCGGTGCTCGAGGCCCTCCGCACGAAGACCCCCTCCACGACCCTCTACATCGCCGCCCGCATCGAGGTGGACGACCGCGTCAAGGAGATCCTTGCGCTCGCCAACCACCGCGGCGTCCCGATCATGGAGATCATGCGGCCGGAGCTCGACCGCATCACGGGGCACGACAGCGTGCACCAGGGCGTCGCCCTCAAGGTCCCGGCGTACGAGTACGCCGTGGCAGAGGACCTCGCCGAGCGCGCCTTCGGCCGGGACGAGGTGCCGCTCATGGTCGCCCTCGACGGCATCACCGACCCGCGGAACCTCGGTGCGATCATCCGCTCGACGGCGGCGTTCGGCGGGCACGGCGTCATCGTGCCGCAGCGCCGCTCGGTCGGCGTGACGGCGAGCGCGTGGAAGACCTCCGCCGGCGCGGCCGCTCGCACGCCCGTCGCGATGGCGCCGAACCTGACCCAGACCCTGAAGTCGCTCAAGTCGATGGGGCTCTTCGTGCTCGGTCTCGCGGGCGACGGCGACGTGCAGCTCGACCAGCTCGAGCTCGCCGACCGGCCGATCGTCATCGTCGTCGGCTCCGAGGGCAAGGGGCTGTCCCGACTCGTGACCGAGACCTGCGACGCGGTCGTCTCGATCCCGATCTCGAGCGCGACCGAGTCCCTCAACGCGGGCATCGCCGCGAGCGTCACGCTGTGGGAGGTCGCCCGGCGCCGTCGCGCCGAGTAGCGGCCCGCACCAGCGCACCACCGCACCAGCGCACCACGGGAGGCCCGGTGCCGTTCCACGGGACCGGCACCGGGCCTCCCGTCCGTGCGGGCGGGAGCCGTCAGACCGAGGCGCGCCAGTCCTCGACGTCGTCGGACTCGTCCGCCGACCCGTCGTCGTCCACCACGGGGATCGGCAGGGTCATCGACGACGTCGGCGGGTTGATGAGCAGGCGCTCGTCACGACGGTGGCGCAGCACGTCGTTGATGTACGCGGTGGTGGCCTCGGGCAGCGAGACCGAGCGCTCCTCCTCCTGGGACATGTACCAGCGGTGCTCGAGCAGCTCGTGGAACACCTCGGCGGGTTCGAGCCGTCCCCGGAGGTCGCGCGGGATCGAGCGGACGACGGGCTCGAACACCCGCGACACCCACTCGTGCGCCACCATCTCCTCGTCGAGCTGGTCGCGGCCGTTTCGCGCCCGGTACGCGTCGAGGTCGTTCAGCAGTCGGCGGGCCTGGTTCTCGCCGGCGTCGAGGCCGGTCAGGCGCAGCAGCCGACGCTGGTGGTGCCCGGCGTCGACGACCTTCGGCTGGATGCGCACCTGCGACCCGCCCTCGGTCGTGTGGATCGAGAGCTCCTCGATGTCGAAGCCGAGCGCGTTGAGGCGTTCGACGCGGTCGTTGATGCGCCACCGCTCCTTGACGTCGAACTGCTCGGTGCCCGTGAGCTCCTTCCAGAGCGTCCGGTACTGGGCGACGATCCGGTTCGACACGTCGACGGCGTCGGCGTTCTCGTCGAGCCGCCCGCCGGCCTCGAGGTCGAGGAGCTCGCCCGCGATGTTCACGCGGGCGACCTCGAGGTCGTTCTCGCGCTGCCCGTTCGACAGGCCGCCGGGGTAGAGCTTCCCCGTCTCGGCGTCGACCAGGTACGCGGCGAAGGCTCCGGCGTCGCGGCGGAACAGGGTGTTCGACAGGGAGACGTCGCCCCAGTAGAAGCCGATGACGTGCAGGCGGACGAGCAGCAGCGCGAGGGCGTCGACGAGGCGCGTGGCGGTCTCCGGCCGCAGCGTCTGCGAGTACAGCGCGCGGTACGGCAGCGAGAACCGCAGGTGCCGGGTGACGAGCACCGGGTGCAGCGGCTCACCGTGCTCGTCGACGCGGTTCGTGATGACGGCGACCGGGTCCACGCACGGCACGTCCATGCGCTGCAGGGTGCGGAGCATCTCGTACTCCGAGCGTGCGACCTCCTCGCCCGTCTCCTTCACCGCCGCGACGTACCCGCTGAGGTGCACGAAGCGGACGAGGTGCCGCGAGATGCCCTTCGGGAGGGCGACGATGACGTCGTCCGGCCAGTCCTCCAGCGGGACGTCCCACGGCAGGTCGAGCAGACCGGGGTCGACCGTGGCGGCGGTGATGGCGAGGGAGTCGGGCACGGGTGGCTCCTGTCGGTGCGGTGTCCGGTGTCGGTCCGGCGGTCTCACAGACGGGAGGCGCGGTGCCAGCTGGCACCGCGCCTCCCGTCCGGCTGTTCGCGCGTCAGGCGCTGATGACGGCCTTGTCGTCGAGGCGCTCGCCCGACTCGGTGTCGAAGGCGTGCACGTGGCCCTGCTTCGGTGCGATGACGATCGTGTCGCCGATCGAGGGGTGCGAGCGGCCGTCGACGCGCGCGACGATGTCGGTGCGCTGGCCGTTCACGTCGGCGTGACCGTAGAGGTAGCCGTCGGCGCCGAGCTCCTCGACGACGTCGACCGTGACGGGCAGGCCCTCGCCGGAGGTCGACACGATGACGTCCTCCGGGCGGATGCCCACCGTGACGTTGCCCGAGCGGGCGTTCGACAGGGTGTCGCGGTCGATCGGGTGGTTGAGCGTGCCGAACTTGATGCCGCCCTCGATGACGTCGGCCGGGAGCAGGTTCATGGCCGGCGAACCGATGAAGCCGGCGACGAACACGTTGTTCGGCTTCTCGTAGAGGTCGCGCGGCGAGCCGACCTGCTGCAGGATGCCGTCCTTGAGCACCGCGATGCGGTCGCCCATGGTGAGCGCCTCGGTCTGGTCGTGCGTGACGTAGACCGTGGTGACGCCGAGGCGGCGCTGGAGCGACGCGATCTGGGTGCGGGTCTGGACGCGGAGCTTGGCGTCGAGGTTCGACAGCGGCTCGTCCATGAGGAACACCTGGGGCTGACGGACGATCGCGCGGCCCATCGCGACGCGCTGCCGCTGACCACCGGAGAGCGCCTTCGGCTTGCGGCCGAGGTACTGCTCGAGGTCGAGGAGCTTGGCGGCCTCCTGCACGCGGGTGGCGCGCTCCTCCTTGCCGACGCCGGCGATCTTGAGCGCGAAGCCCATGTTCTCGGCGACGGTCATGTGCGGGTACAGCGCGTAGTTCTGGAACACCATCGCGATGTCGCGGTCCTTCGGCGGGACGTCGGTGACGTCGCGCTCGCCGATGCGGATGGCGCCGGAGTTGACCTCTTCGAGGCCGGCGAGCATGCGCAGGGAGGTGGACTTGCCGCAGCCCGAGGGGCCGACGAGGACGAGGAACTCGCCGTCGGCGACGTCCAGGTCGAGGGAGTCGACCGCGGGGCGGGTGCCTCCGGGGTAGAGACGGGTTGCCTTGTCGTAGGTGACGGACGCCATGAGCGTTCGATCCTTCCTTCACCGGCAGGTACGTGCCGGACGATCCGTTGTGAAGCGGTTGCCCGAGGGGGCCCCGGATGGTCGCCGTCGACCATCGCTGCTCATACAACACGACTTCCCCGGGCAGCGCCAGTGTCGGGGACGACCTGGTTGGCTGGTCCCAGGAAGGACCACTACCATCGGTGGGTCCGTCCGGCGTACCGGGGGAAGGCCGCACGGACGTCAGGATCAACGTGAGGACCATCGACGCATGACCAACCGCCCCGAGGGTGACGCACGCGCCGCGCGCAACGAACGACGAGAAGCCGCACGGCAGCGTGCCCAGCGAGCACGGACGCAGCAGAAGCGTCGGCAGCGCGGGACGCGGCTCGGGCTCCGGATCGGGCTCGGTGTGGTGCTCCTCGCGGCGGTCGCCGTCGTGACGCTGGTGCTCGTCGACTCCGTCAAGCCAGCCGGCCCCGGCCCGTCGACGATGTCGCAGGGCGGCATCACCATCGGGCAGGGCCTGCAGCCCGTCGGAGCGTCCGCGTCGCCGTCGCCGAGTGCGACCGACGCCTCGGACCCGGTGCGCATCACCATGTACGTCGACTACCTCTGCGACACGTGCGCGCAGTTCGAGCGGGCGAACGGCGACTACATCGCCAGCCTGGTCGACTCCGGCGCCGCGACGGTCGACATCCACCCGGTGGCCGTGCTGACCAACCGGTCGCAGGGCACGAAGTACTCGCTCCGGGCGGCGAACGCGGCGGCCTGCGTGGCCGACCGCTCCCCGGGGCAGTTCTACGCCGTGAACCAGGCGCTCTTCGCCCGGCAGCCCGAGCAGGGCACGTCCGGTCTGACGAACGCGCAGCTCGAGCGGATCGTCACCGGCGTCGACGGCGTGCAGGACCAGGCGGCGATCCGCGACTGCATCCAGGACCAGACGTACGCGAAGTGGGTCGACGAGCGCACGACCGACGTCACGGACGGCGACATCCCGGGTTCGTCGCTCGACGCCTTCCCCGGACCGCCGCTGGTGCTGGTGAACGGCAAGCAGTACGAGCTGACCTCGCCCATCACGAACGACGACTTCCGCACGTTCGTGGTGTCGGCGGCCGGTTCGACCGAGTCGACGCCCACGCCGACCCCCTCGGCCAGCGCGACCCCGAGCCCGTCCGGCGACTGATCGGCCCGACGTCCGATCAGTCCGTTCGGCGGGTGGTCAGAGCGACGAGCCCGGCACGCTGAACGTGTCGCACGCGGTCGCGCCCCGCTCGTACCCGCGGGTGAACCAGGCCTGGCGCTGCTCGCTGGAGCCGTGCGTGAACGAGTCCGGGTCGACCCGACCGGTCGCCCGCTCCTGGATGCTGTCGTCGCCGACCGCGCTCGCCGCGGACAGGGCGTCGGCGATCTGCGACCGGCTGATCGGCTCGAAGAACGTCCGGCCGTCCGCGTCCTCGGTCGTCGCGGCCGACCCGACCCACGCCCCGGCGTAGCAGTCGGCCTGGAGCTCGACGCGGACGCTGCCCGACGACGCCCCGGTGCCGGAGCGGTCGGTGTCCGCGAAGGTGCCCTGGAGCTGCTGGACGTGGTGCCCCCACTCGTGCGCGACGACGTACATCTGGGCGAGCGGACCGCCGGAGGACCCGTACTGCGACTGCAGGTCGTCGTAGAAGGCGGTGTCCAGGAAGATCGAGCGGTCCGGCGGGCAGTAGAACGGGCCGGTGGCGGCGGAGGCCTGACCGCACCCGGTGCCGGTCGACCTGTCGAAGAGCACGAAGCCGGGCGTCTCGTACGAGATGCCGAGCTGTCGGGACTCGTCGGTCCAGTAGTCGTCGAGGGACTCGGCGGCGCCCTCCATCCGGCACTCGACCCGCTGGTTCGCGTCGCGGCCGGTCCGGCACTCCTCGGCTGGCTGCACCGTCTGGCCCTGGTCCTGGACCTGCGTGGTGCCGTCGTCGACGAAGCCGCTCAGGTCGACCCCGGTGAACTGCGCGATGAGGAACACCACGATCGCGCCGATGCCGACCGTGCCACCGCCGATCGCGGCCGTCCGCCCGCGGCGCTGCACCTTCCCGCCGCTGAGCTTCGAGTCGTCGTTGAACGTCATGCCGCAGACCGTACCCGCAGCCGGCCCGCGTAGCGTCGGGCTCGTCGTCTGAGCCGACACCTGTCGTGCAAGCGCTCGTCACCACCCGGAAGGAAGCAGCACCATGGCCACTCCGATCAGCACCGTCATGAGCCCCGCCCGCTACGTGCAGGGCAAGGACGCGATCACCCGCGTCGGCGAGTTCGTCGCCCCGATCGGCCGACGCCCGCTCCTCGTGGCGGACGACGTCGTCTGGGGCATCGTCGAGGAGGCCGTGCGCACCTCGTTCGCCGACGCCGACCTGCCCGTCGAGCGCGTCGGCTTCGGTCGGTTCGCCACCCCGCAGGCCATCGACGACCTCGTCGAGACGATCCGCGCGACCGACAGCGACGTGGTCGTCGGCCTCGGTGGCGGTTCGGCGATCGACGCCGCGAAGGCATCCGGGCACCTCGCCGGCATCCGCTGGGCGAGCGTGCCGACCGCCGCGAGCACCGACGCCCCGACCTCCGCGCTCGCGGTCGTCTACTCGGAGGAGGGGGAGTTCATCGAGTACCGCTTCTTCCCGCACAACCCCGACCTCGTGCTCATCGACACGAAGCTCGTCGCCAACGCCCCCGTGCAGTTCCTCGTCGCGGGCATCGGCGACGCCCTCGCGACCTGGGTCGAGGCCCGGGCTGCGAAGCGCGCGAACGCCGACACGATGGCGGGTGGGCTGCAGACCGAGACCGGTGTGGCCCTCGCGAAGCTGTCGTGGGAGCTCCTGCACGACAACGCGCTCCAGGCGATCGAGTCCGTCAAGGCGAAGGTCGTCACGCCCGCGCTCGAGAAGGTCGTCGAGGCGAACACGCTCCTCTCCGGCCTCGGCTTCGAGTCGGGCGGGCTCGCCGCGGCGCACGCGATCCACAACGGCCTGACCGCCGCACCCCAGGCGCACGGGCTCGCCCACGGGCAGAAGGTCAACGTCGGCACGATCGCGCAGCTCGTCCTCGAGGGTGCCCCCGCCGAGGAGATCGAGGACTTCGTCGTGTTCACCACGAAGGTCGGGCTGCCGAACACGCTCACCGAGATCGGTCTGACCGTCGACGACCGCGACGTCCTGCGGGCGGTCGCCGAGGCTGCCACCGTGGAGGGCGAGACCATCCACAACATGCCGTTCCCCGTCACCGCCGAGGCCGTCGTCGACGCGCTCGTGGCGATCGAGGGCATCGCGCGCAGCATCCGTGCCGCGCACGGGCTGCCGGCGCCGGAACTGTACCGCGCCCACTGAGTCCGCACCGAGGGGGTGCGAGCAGCATGGCGGCATGGCCGACCTCGACGAACAGCACCCCCTCTTCCTCCTCGCGATGGACCAACGTTCCTCGCTCCTCGAGCACACCTACGGCGACGAGTCCGGCGAACCGGCCGACGAGGCCGACGCCCAGCGCGTCCGCGCCGGCAAGCAGCTGGTCTACCGCGGAGTCCTGACGGCGCTCGCCGCGGGGGCATCGCGGACACGCACCGGCGTCCTCGTCGACGAGCGGTACGGCGCCGACGTCGCCCGGCTGGTCCGGGAGGCCGGGCTCCAGCTCGCGATGCCGATCGAGCGCTCCGGTCGCGACTGGTTCGAGCTCGAGTACGGCGACGACTGGATCGCGCACGTCGACTCGTTCGACCCCGACTTCGTGAAGGTGCTCGTCCGCGACAACCCCGCCTTCGACGCCGACGACCGGACGGCGCAGGCCGAGCGGCTCGCCGAGGTCTCCCGCACGCTGCACGACGCCGACCGGGCGTTCCTGGTCGAGCTGCTCGTGCCCGGCACGGACGAGCAGCAGGCGCAGGCCGACGACTACGACCGCGACGTCCGCCCCGGGCTCGTCGTCGAGTCGATCGGGTTCCTGCAGGAGCACGGCGTCGAGCCCGACGTGTGGAAGCTCGAGGGCCTGGACCGCGCCGAGGACGCCGAGCGCGTCGTGGCCGCAGCCCGTGCCGGTGGTCGTGACGGCGTGCAGTGCATCGTGCTCGGTCGGGACGCCCCCGAGGAGCAGCTCGACCACTGGCTCCGCACCGCGGCGCCCGTCGACGGGTTCGTCGGCTTCGCGATCGGTCGGAGCAACTGGGAGGACGCCCTCGACGACGTCGTGCAGCAGGGGCTCGACCGCGAGGCGGCCGAGCAGGTCATCGCCGCGAACTACCGGCACTTCGTCGACACCTGGCTCGAGGCGCGTCCGGACGTGGTCGACGGGGTCGACGCCGGCGCGGCCTGACACCACCGATCAGGTGCGGACCAGCGGCTCCACGGTCGCCAGGTCCGCACCGATCCCGACGTCGACGAGCGCGATCCGTCCGGCGAGCGTCGCCCCGGGGCCGGTGAGCAGGCCCGCCTTCACCCCGCCGAACGTCACCGTGACGTCGGCGTGCAGCACGTGCTCGTCCGCGACGGCACCCGTGTCGACGTCGATGCCGCTCGGCACGTCGACGGCGACGACGAACGGGGCGCGCTGGTCGCGGGCGAGCTCGCGGATCGCGTCGACGACCTGCCGAGCGGGAGAGCGCAGGGGTGTGCCGCCGCCGGCGCCGATGCCGAGGATGCCGTCGAGCACGAGGTCGGTCGCCGCGGCGGCCTCGGCGGCGACCGCCGCCAGGCGCTCGGCGTCCGACGTCGCAGCCGCCCGCAGGATGTCGGCAGCGCCCGCGTCGTCACGGTCTGCCCCGGGGTCCGACGGGCCGTCCAGGAGGCGCGCCCCGGCGTCCAGCGCCGCTGCCAGGCCCGCCTCGTGGACCCGTGCGCCGACGCGCAGCACCGCCACGTGCCTCCCGGCCGACGCCAGCCGCGCACCCGCGAACAGGGCGTCACCGCCGTTGTCGCCGCTGCCCACCAGGAGCAGGACGGACCCGGACCCGTCCTGCGGGCGCACCGCCGGGTCGTCCAGCAGGTCGCCCACGATGTGGGCGAGCCCGTCCGCCGCACGCTGCATGAGGGGTTCGCCCGCCTCGAGGTGCGGCCGCTCCGCCGCCCGGACCTGATCGCCGCCGTAGCCGTCCATGGGGACCACCATGCCCCGGTAGCCTGGTGGGGACATGTCACTCGTCCCCGAAGCGCCCCGTCCCCGTGCCGTGATGTCCCCGGACGGCCTGAAGCTCGCGACGTACGACTTCGGTGACCCGGACGCCCCCGTCGTGGTGGCCGTGCACGGGTTCGCCTCCGGCGCGGTCCTCAACTGGCACGCCTCGGGGTGGACCCGCGACCTCGTCCGCGCCGGCTACCGGGTCGTCGCGCTCGACCAGCGCGGCCACGGGGCGTCGTCGAAGCCGCACGACCCGTCGGCGTACTCGATGGAGCTGCTCGTCGCCGACGTCACGACGGTCGTCGACACGTACCTGCTCACCGACGTCGCCTTCCTCGGGTACTCGCTCGGCGCCCGGGTCGGTTGGCACACCGCCGAGCAGATCCCCGACCGCATCTCGCGGGCCGTGCTCGGCGGGATCCCCGACGCCGACCCGATGCGACGGGTCGCGGTCGACCAGGCGAAGGCGTACATCGCGGACGGCACGCCCGTCGAGGACCGCGTCACGCGCGGGTACCTGCAGATGGCCGCGAACGTCGAGGGGAACGACCTGCGGGCGCTCGTGGCGATGGTCGAGGGGATGCGGAACAGCGTCGAGCCGACGCCCGAGAACGCACCGGCGCAGCCGATCCTGATGGCGGCGGGCAGCGAGGACGGCATCCGGGACAGCGCGGTGCGCCTGGCCGAGGCGGCGCCGGACGCGTCGTTCTTCGAGATCCCGCGGCGGAACCACTTCAATGCTCCGACGTCGCGCGACTTCCGCGAAGCGGCCATCGCCTTCCTGTCCCAGGGACGCTGACCGGGCGGTGCGCTCCCCCTGACGGGTACTGGCGGGTCCCCTCGGGGCCAGCCGACCGGGCGTAGCGTCCCGCCCATGGACTACAGACTCCTCGGCAACAGCGGGACATCGGTGTCGACGCTGACCCTCGGCACCATGACGTTCGGCAGCGAAGCCGACGAACCCACCTCCCACCAGATCATCGACACGTTCGTCGCCGCCGGCGGCACCCTCGTCGACACGGCGGACGTCTACTCGGGCAACGAGTCCGAGCGCATCATCGGCCGCTGGCTCGCCGCGCACCCGACCGAGGCGCAGCAGGTCGTCCTCGCCACGAAGGGCCGCTTCCCGCAGGGCGACGGCCCGAACGACCTCGGGCTGTCCCGCCGACACCTCCGGGTCGCCCTCGACGCCTCGCTCGAACGGCTCGGCGTCGAGCACATCGACCTGTACCAGATGCACGCGTGGGACGCCCTGACGCCGATCGAGGAGACCCTGCGCTTCCTCGACGACGCCGTGTCCGCCGGCAAGATCGGCACCTACGGGTTCTCGAACTACCTCGGCTACCAGGTGACGAAGGCCGTCTACGAGGCGAAGGCCCACGGCTGGGCACCGCCGGTGACGCTGCAGCCGCAGTACAACCTGCTCGTCCGCGACATCGAGCACGAGGTCGTCCCGGCCTGCCTCGACGCCGGCATCGGCCTGCTGCCCTGGTCGCCGCTGGCCGGCGGGTGGCTCTCCGGCAAGTACCAGCGCGACGAGGCCCCCACCGGCGCGACGCGCCTGGGCGAGGACCCGAAGCGCGGCATGGAGGCGTGGGAGGCCCGGAACGCCGACGAGCGCACGTGGCAGGTGCTCGACGCGGTGTCCGCCGTCGCCGACGCGCACGGTGCGTCGAGGTCGCAGGTCGCCCTCGCCTGGCTGCTCGCCCGGCCGGCGGTCACGAGCGTCATCCTCGGTGCCCGCACGGTGTCGCAGCTCGAGGACAACCTCGGTGCGGCCGACCTCGTGCTCACGGACGAGGAGCTCCGCAGCCTGACGGACGCCAGCGCACCGCGCATCGACGACTACCCGTACGGCACGGCCGGCGTCGCCCAGCGCGAGCGGCGCATCACGGGCGGGCGCTGAGCGTCCGTCCCGGGCGGTCGTCGGGCAACCGCACGGCGACCGTCCAGCCCGGACGCAGACGGGGCAGCCGCTTCCTGCAGATCCGTGCGGGAACCCGCGGAACCGGGAAGATCGGTGGTCGCGGGGCGCCGAACGGTGCGACCATCGGAGGACGACCGGCTGGTTACCGCGTCGAGCGCCCGGAACGCCCCCTGATCCGCGTTCCACGCGCCGAAGGGCCCGGACGGCTTCCGTCCGGGCCCTTCGCCTTCGTGCTGGGGCCAGCAGCGGGACTCGAACCCGCAACCCCCGTATTACAAGTACGGTGCGCTACCAATTGCGCCATGCTGGCTGACGCGCCCATCCTAGCGGCGGACCCGACGGGCGCGTCGGGGGGTCACTCGGCCGAGGAGTCCGCCGAGAAGTTCAGCGACAGCGAGTTCATGCAGTACCGGTCGCCGGTCGGCGTGCCGAAGCCGTCGGGGAACACGTGGCCCAGGTGCGAGCCGCAGTTCGCGCAGCGGACCTCGGTGCGGACCATGCCGAGGGACTTGTCCTCGATGAGCTGCACGGCCTCGGGGTCGACCGACTCGTAGAACGAGGGCCAGCCGCAGCCGGAGTCGAACTTCGTACCGCTCTTGAAGAGCTCCTTGCCGCACGCCGCACACGTGTAGATGCCGGCGCGCTCCTCGTCGAGCAGCTCACCGGTCCACGGACGCTCGGTCCCTGCCTGCCGGAGCACGGCGTACTGGTCCGGGGAGAGCTCCTCGCGCCACTGGGCGTCGGACTTGTCGACGTTGTACGCCATTGCTTCCTCCTGCTTCCGGTCGAGGCTCGATGGTGGTGCCCGACCCTTTCAGTAAACTCGCCACGATGTCCGAGCATTCCGTGCGCCACGCCCGCTGGACCCGCCTGACGACGGACGAACTGTACGGCATCGTGCGGTTGCGGAACCGCGTCTTCGCGCTCGAACAGCGCGTCACCGCCGAGGACCTCGACGGCCGTGACCGCGAGCCCGAGACGGAGCACTGGTGGTTCGGAGCGGACGACGATCCGGTCGGGTACCTCCGGCTCGTCCGGCCCGCCCGGGACGAGGCGCACCCGTCCGGTCTCCAGCCGCCAGCGTGGGTGATCGGACGGGTCGCCACGCACCCGGACCACCGCGGGCAGGGGATCGCGGGTCGGTTGGTCGCCGCGGTGCTCGACCGGCACGGGCACGAACCGTTCGCCCTGCACGCGCAGGAGTACGTCGCGGGGCTGTACGAGCGGCACGGCTTCGTCCGCTTCGGGGAGCCGTACGACGAGGCCGGCATCCGTCACGTCGGCATGCACCGCCCGTGACGAGCACCCGGCAGCGCTACGCCGCCTACGCGGACCGCATCGCCGCGGTCTCGCCGTCGTACGCCGCGTGGGCCCGGTCCGTCGACGACGGCCTGGTCGCGCTGCTCGACACCGTGCTCGAGCAGCAGCGGCAGCCCGAACTCGTGTTCGCGGTCGCCCGGCGGCTCGGCGCCGACCCGTCGGACCCCGGGGCGCTGTGCGCGCTCGGACGGGAGGCTCCGCTCCCCTTCACGAGCGCCCTCGCGACCGCCACGGTGCAGGCGAACGACCCGCGGCGGCTCGGACCCGTCGTCCCGCTCTTCGCGGCGCTCGCCGCGGCCGCGGCGCGGACCGGCGACCCGCGGCCGCTCGGCCTCGTCGACGCCGGTGCGGCCGCCGGGCTGTGCTCGATCCCGGACCGGGTGACGCTCGACCACCGGACCGGGGACGCCACCGTCCGGTTCGCGACCGCGCTCGAGGAGCCTGCCCTGCACCTCACCGTCGAGGTCCGGGGCACGGTCCCGGCACCCGCGACGGTGCCGATCCGGATCGGAGCCCGGGTCGCCCTCGACCCGGCACCGATCGACCCGGGCGACCCGGACGCGTTCGCGCGGCTGGTCGAGGCGGTCCCGCCCGAGGCGACGGACCGCACCGCCCTGATGCGCGAGGCGGCGCGCGCGACGCTCGCCGTGCCTCCCGTCCGGATCCGCGGGACGCTGCCCGGCGACCTCGACCGCGCACTGGACGCCCTGCCGGACGGCGTGCGGCCCGTCGTCCTGACGACGGGCACGCTGGTCTACGTGCCCGGCGCCGACCGGCAGCGCGTGGTCGACCGGCTGCGGGAGCGGCGGGTGCACTGGATCGCCCTCGAACGCACCGGCATCCTCGGCGGTGTGGCCGCGACGCTGCCCGACGACGTCGACCCGTCGGACCCGGACGCGTTCGCGACGGTCTCGCTCGACGGCGTCGCCCTCGCCGTCTGCGACCCGTTCGGCCTCCGCGTCCGCTGGTTCCGCCGGCCGCTCGCCTGAACCGGGCTTCGCGACAGTCCAGCCGCGTGCCAGGGTCCGGCCCCGGACCACCCCTACGATGTGCGAGACCCGTGACCCGACCGTGACCGGAAGTGCCGTGACCGCCCTCCCCACCGACGAGCTCAGCGAGCTCGACCAGCGCGTGCTCGCGTTCGAGCACGACCGGGCGCAGCACGACCGCACGAAGGAAGCCGACATCCGGGTCGAGTTCGACATGTCGCCGGCTCGCTACTACCAGGTGCTCAACCGCGTGATCGACCTGCCCGCCGCACTCGTCCTCGACCCGCAGCTGGTCGGACGCCTGCAGCGCCTGCGGCACGCACGCACCCGCGCACGAGCGGCACGCGCCTTCGTCGCCCCCGCGCCCGATCCCCGTGAAGAGGAACGATGACCCAGAGATTCCCGCGAGACCGGTTCGACGACGCGACCGACGGGCCCCGGGTCGGCGCGCACCGTGGTGCCCGTCGTCGTGGTCGCGGGTGGATCGCGTTCGCCTGGGCCGCGCTCGCCACGGGCGTCCTGGTGCTCGTCGGGGTCCTCGTGCTCGCGCTCCTGAACGGCAGTACGTCGTTCCCGGGGGTGGCCTCGCCGTCGTCGACGCCCAGCGCCTCGGCCTCCGCGTCGGCCGCGCCGTCCGGGGAGCCGTCGGCGTCGTCCTCGTCCTCCGCCTCGCAGGCACCGAGCGCCGCGACGCCCGCCGACCAGGGCTCGACGAGCGTCGTCGTGCTGAACGGCACGACCACGACCGGGCTCGCCGCCCGGGGCAGCACGGCGCTGACGAGTGCCGGGTGGCGCGTGACGTCGACCGGCGACGCCGGTACGACCGGGGCCACCGGGTCGGTCGTGTACTACCGGCAGGCCGACCAGCAGGCGGTCGCGCAGGGCATCGCGAACGCGCTCGGCATCACGGCCGTGCAGCAGTCCGCCGCCTTCCCGAACGCCGACGTCAGCGTCGTGCTCGGGGCGGACTACCGCGGCTGATCCCGATCGGCGACCGCCCGTGTGTCGGGCGTGTTTCCGACACGTTGATTTCTGACGGCATCGTCGTGAAACAACATCACACCTCTTGCCCTCCCGCGTGCGTTCCAGCAGAGTCGTCGCCAGACGGCGACTGCGTCGTTCGCACCAGCAGCACCAGGGAGCAAGAGATCATGGCCAACGGAACCGTGAAGTGGTTCAACGCCGAGAAGGGCTTCGGCTTCATCACCGTCGATGGAGGGGGCCAGGACGTGTTCGTGCACTACTCGGCGATCGACATGTCGGGCTACAAGGTCCTCGAGGAGGGGCAGGCGGTCACGTTCGACGTCGGTACCGGCTCGAAGGGGCCGCAGGCCGAGTCCGTCCGACCCGCCTGAGGTCCGGAACCACTGCGAACGCGCCGTCCCCTCGGGGGCGGCGCGTTCGTCGTGTCCGGGGGGCCGCGCCGTCCGCGTGGCCGCGGTGGTCCCCGCCGGGCGGGGTGTGTCCTGGGAAGTCGACCCGTGCCTCCCGGCTGTGTTGCACTCGCAACCGGCGAGTGCCAGAATCGGCGTTGGCACTCGCTCACGCTGAGTGCCAGCAAGACCCCCATGCACGACGTCCGGGAGGGACGAGAAACTCACATGGCTAAGATCATTGCTTTCGACGAGGAGGCCCGTCGTGGCCTCGAGCGCGGCCTGAACATCCTGGCTGACGCCGTGAAGGTGACGCTCGGCCCGCGCGGCCGCAACGTCGTCCTCGAGAAGAAGTGGGGCGCCCCCACGATCACGAACGACGGTGTCTCCATCGCCAAGGAGATCGAGCTCGACGACCCGTACGAGAAGATCGGCGCGGAGCTCGTCAAGGAGGTCGCCAAGAAGACCGACGACGTCGCCGGTGACGGGACGACCACCGCGACCGTGCTCGCCCAGGCGCTCGTCCGCGAGGGCCTCCGCAACGTCGCCGCCGGTGCCGACCCCGTGTCGCTCAAGCGCGGCATCGAGAAGGCCGTCGCCGCCGTCTCCGACCAGCTCCTCGCCAACGCGAAGGACATCGAGACCAAGGACCAGATCGCCGCGACCGCGTCGATCTCGGCCGCCGACCCCACCATCGGCGAGCTCATCGCCGAGGCGATCGACAAGGTCGGCAAGGAGGGCGTCGTCACCGTCGAGGAGTCGAACACCTTCGGCACCGAGCTCGAGCTGACCGAGGGCATGCGCTTCGACAAGGGCTACCTGTCGCAGTACTTCGTCACGGACCCGGAGCGCCAGGAGGCGGTCTTCGAGGACCCGTACATCCTCATCGTCAACTCGAAGATCTCCAACATCAAGGATCTGCTCCCGGTCGTCGACAAGGTGATCCAGGCGGGCAAGCAGCTCCTCATCATCGCCGAGGACGTCGACGGCGAAGCCCTCGCGACCCTCGTCGTGAACAAGATCCGTGGCATCTTCAAGTCCGTCGCCGTCAAGGCTCCGGGCTTCGGTGACCGCCGCAAGGCCATGCTGCAGGACATCGCGATCCTGACCGGTGGCCAGGTCATCTCCGAGGAGGTCGGCCTCAAGCTCGAGAACGCGACCCTCGACCTGCTGGGCAAGGCCCGCAAGGTGATCATCACCAAGGACGAGACCACGATCATCGAGGGTGCCGGCGACGACGAGCAGATCGCGGGCCGCGTCCGTCAGATCCGCTCCGAGATCGAGGCGACCGACTCCGACTACGACCGCGAGAAGCTCCAGGAGCGCCTCGCGAAGCTCGCCGGTGGCGTGGCCGTCATCAAGGCGGGTGCCGCGACCGAGGTCGAGCTCAAGGAGCGCAAGCACCGCATCGAGGACGCCGTCCGCAACGCGAAGGCCGCCGTCGAGGAGGGCATCGTCGCCGGTGGTGGCGTCGCCCTCATCCAGGCGTCCGTCGCGCTCGACTCGCTCGACCTGCAGGGTGACGAGGCGACCGGTGCGAACATCGTCCGCGTCGCCATCGACGCGCCGCTCAAGCAGATCGCGCTGAACGCCGGTCTCGAGCCGGGTGTCGTCGCCGCCAAGGTCCGCGAGCTCGAGTCGGGTCACGGCCTCAACGCCGCGACCGGTGAGTACGTCGACCTCGTCGCCGCGGGCATCATCGACCCGGCCAAGGTCACGCGCTCGGCGCTGCAGAACGCTGCGTCGATCGCCGGTCTGTTCCTGACCACCGAGGCCGTCGTCGCCGACAAGCCGGAGAAGAACCCGGCCATGCCGGCCGGCGACCCCACGGGTGGCATGGACTTCTAGGCAGTCCTGACGGAAGGGCCCCGCACGCTGCGCGTGCGGGGCCCTTCCGCGTGCCGGGGCGGGGGCGGGGGCGGGGCGGGGCGGGGCGGCCGAGCGGGCCGAGCGGGCGCGGGCACGTGAGTCGCGAGGTTCCAGAATTACGACATCTCGCGGGCTGCTCGCCGCAGGCGTGGGACCTCGGCGCGCCTCACACGGCAAGTCGTGGAACCTCGGTGGACTCCCGTTGCGGGTGTCGGCCGGGAGGCACGGCGCACGTCGTTCTCCACAGGCACCCGGGTAGGCGGTCACCACCGGCGAAACGTGCACGATGCTCGGTCCATGGGGAGTCGGACCGAGCTGGAAACGGGTGCCGGACCGTTCCGGGTGCGTGATGCACTGGCCGAGGGCGCGACGCGGACTCGACTCACCAGGAAGGACCTGCGGGCACCCCTGCACGGTGTCCGCGCTCCTGCGCAACTGCCACTCGAGTTGGTCGAGGCGGTGGCGACGGTGCTCCGGTCGGACCAGTTCGTCAGCCACGTCAGTGCAGCCCGACTCTGGGGAGTTCCGCTACCCCCACGGTTCGACGGAGGACCGGTGCACGTGTCATCGATCGGCACGGCGCCGGTCATGCGTCGTCCGCAGGTCATCGGTCACCGCGCTCGAGGAGACGTCGCAGTCGCCACCGTCCGAGGCGTTCGGGTGAGCGCACCAGGCCGCGCGTGGTTCGAGTGCGCGTCGCTCCTGACGCACGAGGAGCTCGTCGTCGTCGGAGATGCGCTCGTCGGCCCGGACGGCCCGGCCACCGCCGACGACCTGCGTCGCGCGATCGTCGCCGGCGCGCGCTCGGCCCACGCCGCTCGCATCGCGCTGGACCGGGTGAGGAGCGGAGTCGAGTCCCCGATGGAGACCCGCTTCCGACTCACGGTCGTCGACGCGGGCTTCCCGGAACCGGAGGTGAACGTCGACGTGTCCGACGATTCCGGCACGTTCCTGGGGCGGGTCGACCTCGCGTGGCCGAGGCTGCGGATCGGGCTGGAGTACGACGGCGACCACCATCGTGACCGCCCGACGTTCCAGCACGACCGACGTCGGTCGAACGGCTTCTCCGTGAACGGGTGGATCCTCATCCACGCCACGGCGGCGGACGCTTCCCGCCCAGCCGTGCTGTTGGAGCGGCTCCGGCAGGCCTTCGTGCAGCGGCGACTCGAGGACCGCAGCGGTCGGTGAGGGCTGGCGCGCACGGTCTCTGCCGGCGAGGTTCCACGACACGCCGTGTGAGTGGCACCGCGGTCGCACAGAACGCGGTCGTGCGCGCCGAGAGCGCAGAATTGCGCAACCTCGGCGGCGGCCGCCCCCGGGACGGGCGGGCGCAGCGGGTGGGCGGGGCAGGGCGGCGGGCCGGGGCCGCCGGCGGCGTCAGACGCCGGGCGCCGGGGACGCGGGGGTGGGGGTGTAGTCGCGGGGGAGCAGGGGGAGCCAGACGCGGAAGGTGGCGCCGCCGCCCTCGGTGTCGAAGACCTCGACGGAGCCGCGGTGCGCGTGCACGATGCCGGAGACGATCGCCAGGCCGAGGCCGGAGCCGCCGGTGTCGCGGGCGCGGGAGGTGTCGGCCCGCCAGAAGCGCTGGAAGATCTTCTCGCGCAGCTGCGGCGGGATGCCCTCGCCGTGGTCGATGACGTCGAGGTGGGCCATGCCGCGCTCGTCGTCGACGCCGATGCCGATCTCGATCGGGTCGTCGTGCTCGGTGAACCGCATCGCGTTGCCCATGAGGTTCGTCACGATCTGCCGGATCTTGTTCTCCTCGGCGAGGACGATCGGCGGACGGGCGGGCAGCACGACCGTCGGCAGGGGCGAGGTCTCGTCGGACGGCTCGAGTCCGTCGAGGCCCATGGCCCGGGTCCGACGGGCACGCAGGCGCGCGATGGTCTGCCGCGAGAACGCGATCGGACCGGTGGTGTTGGCGGAGGGCGGCGACACCGGGGCCTCGCCGGTGTCCGAGCCCTCGGTGCTGACCGGCCGCACGGCCTGCGGCACGCTCACGCCCGTCACCGAGTCCTCGACGAGCACCTGGATCTCGCGGTCCGGGTTGGAGGCCATGGTGTCGAGCGCCGAGTCGCGCGCGATCGCGACGAGGTCGACCGGCCCGAGTTCGAGCGGCTTGGACTCGTCGATCCGGGCGAGCTGGAGCAGGTCCTGCACGAGCAGGCCCATGCGCTGGGCCTCCTTCTCGATGCGGTCCATCGCCTGGGCGACGTCCTCGTCCTTGCGCAGGGCACCCATGCGGTACAGCTCGGCGTACCCGCGGAGGGACACCAGTGGCGTCCGGAGCTCGTGCGAGGCGTCCCCGACGAAGCGGCGCATCTGTGCGATGGTGCGCTCGCGGTCCTCGAACGCCGAGTCGATGCGCTCGAGCATCGCGTTCAGCGAGCGGTTCAGGCGGCCGACCTCGGTGTTCGGGGTGTCCGCCTCGAGGCGCTGGTTGAAGTCGCCCGCGGCGAAGCGTGCCGCGGTGTCCTCGACGTCGCGTAGCGGGTCGAAGGTCGCCGTCACGAGCAACCGCGTGAGCATCGCGCCGAGCAGGATGACCGAGATGCCGAAGCCCAGGAAGATCACCGTGAACCGGGCGATGGTCTGGTCGGTGTCCGCGCTCGACACCGCGACGAGCACGAAGCCCGTCTCCGAGGTCCCGCTCGACTGGTTCTGCAGCGACGCGGGGATGACCTGGGCCCGCCACTCGTGGTTGTGCTGGCTGTCGTACAGCGAGAACCGCTGCGACGACTGCGCTGCGGCGGGGAAGTCGAGGCTGCGGATGTCGGGCCGGCTGGCCGCGCGCGTCTGGCAGATCTGGTCGCCGCGGGCGTCGTACGCGGCGACGTAGGCACTCTGCGACAGCACGACCGAGAGCGTGCAGTACTGCTGGCCGTCGCTGATGTTCTGGCCCTCGAGCTGCTCGGTCGTCTGCTTGACCGTGTTGTCGAGCTGCTGCATGAGGTACGTCGACAGCACCGTCATGGTGCCGAGCCCCGCGACGAGGAGTCCGAGCGCGACGAGGAGCACCGTGATCCCGGTGATCTTCGTGCGCAGGGATATCCCGTCCCACCAGCGGCTCATTCGCGTGTGCATGCTGCCCCAACGATAAGCGGCGACCGCCCGGTGAAACCGGACGGTCGCCGTGTGCCCGACGTCAGGACGCCTTGGTGGCCTTCAGCATGTAGCCGAACCCGCGCTTCGTCTGGATGATCGGTTCGGTCGAGTACTGGTCGAGCTTGCGCCGCAGGTACGAGATGTAGGACTCGACGATGCCCGCGTCGCCGTTGAAGTCGTACTCCCACACGTGGTCGAGGATCTGCGCCTTCGACAGCACCCGGTTCGGGTTGAGCATGAGGTAGCGGAGGAGCTTGAACTCCGTCGGGGACAGCTCGATCTGCGCGTCGCCGATGGTGACCTCGTGCGTGTCCTGGTCCATCGTGAGCTCGCCCGCGCGGATGATGGCGTCCTCTTCGTCGTTCATCGTGCGACGCAGGATGGCCTTGATGCGCGCGACGATCTCGTCGAGGGAGAACGGCTTCGTGACGTAGTCGTCACCGCCGACCGTGAGCCCGGTGATCTTGTCCTCGGTGTCGTCCTTCGCGGTGAGGAACAGGATCGGCGAGGTGTAGCCCGACGACCGGAGGCGCTTGGTGACGCCGAAGCCGTTCATGTCGGGGAGCATGACGTCGAGGATGATCAGGTCGGGCTCCTCCTCGAGCACGGCGGAGATCGCCTGGGCACCGTTGCCGACCGCGCGGACGGCGAACCCGGCGAAGCGCAACGAGGTCGTGAGGAGGTCGCGGATGTTCGGTTCGTCGTCGACGATCAGGATCTTGGGGCCATCGGTCATGGACCCATCCTCTGACCGTTCCCTAGAGGTTTCCTGGGAGCGGGACGTGTGGTGGCTACGCGGCAGCCAGGACCTGGTCGGCGTCGAGGATCGTGTAGGCGTACCCCTGCTCGGCGAGGAACCGCTGCCGGTTCTGCGCGAAGTCCTGGTCCACCGTGTCCCGTGCCACGAGGGTGTAGAACGACGCCGGCAGGCCGTCCTTGTTCGGCCGGAGCAGCCGGCCGAGCCGCTGGGCCTCCTCCTGCCGTGAGCCGAACGAGCCGGACACCTGGATCGCCACCGTGGCGTCCGGCAGGTCGACCGAGAAGTTCGCGACCTTCGACACCACCAGGACGTCGATGGACCCCTCGCGGAACGCCTGGAACAGCCGCTCGCGTTCGTCGACGGGGGTCGACCCCGTGATCTCCGCGGCGTCGAGCGACGCAGCGAGCTCGTCGAGCTGGTCGATGTACTGCCCGATGACGAGGATCTGCTCGCCGTGGTGCTTGCCGATGAGCTCGCGCACGACCGGGGTCTTCGCCGGTGAGGTCGCGGCGAGGCGGTAGCGCTCGTCGTCGCCGGACGCCGCGTACTCCAGGCGGTCCTCGTGCGGCAGGTCGATGCGGACCTCGTAGCAGGCAGCGGGGGAGATGTACCCCTGGGCCTCGATCTCCTTCCACGGGGCGTCGTAGCGCTTCGGCCCGATGAGCGAGAAGACGTCGCTCTCGCGACCGTCCTCGCGCACGAGCGTCGCCGTGAGCCCGAGCCGGCGACGTGCCTGCAGGTCGGCGGTCAGCTTGAACACCGGTGCGGGCAGGAGGTGGACCTCGTCGTAGACGATGAGCCCCCAGTCGAGCGCGTCGAGCAGCGACAGGTGCGTGTACTCGCCCTTCCGACGGGCGGTGAGGATCTGGTAGGTCGCGATGGTGACCGGTCGGATCTCCTTCGAGGTGCCGGAGTACTCGCCGATGTCCTCGGGCGTGAGCGTGGTGCGGCGGAGCAGCTCGTCGCGCCACTGGCGCGCGGAGACGGTGTTCGTGACGAGGATGAGCGTCGTCGCCTTCACGGTCGCCATCGCCCCGGCGCCGACCAGCGTCTTGCCCGCACCACAGGGCAGCACGACGACGCCGGACCCCTGCGCGAAGAACGTGTCGACGGCCTGCTCCTGGTACGGACGCATGTGCCACGACTCGGTGTCGAGGTCGATCGGGTGCGGCTGCCCCGGCGTGTAGCCCGCCAGGTCCTCCGCCGGCCAGCCGAGCTTCACCAGCTCCTGCTTGACCTGACCGCGGGCCCACGGCTGCAGCGCGACCTCGTTCGGGGACCGCTGGTCGCCGAGCAGGGGCTTGATGCGCTTCGACCGGGTCACCTCGGCGAGCACCGCCGGGTCCTCCGCCGTGAGCAGCAGGACCGGCTGGCGCTCGAGCTCCTCGGTCGGGGAGTTCGCGATCGCCGGGGCGTCCTCGCGCTCCTCGCGCCGGATGACGAGTCGTCCGTACCGCGAGACCGTGTCGCGGATGTCGACCGTGACGCTCTGCGGGACCGGGAACTTGGCGAACCGCTCGAGCGTGCCGGTCATCGAGTCGGCGTCGTGTCCGGCCGCGCGGGCGTTCCACAGACCGAGCCGCGTGATGCGGTACGTGTGCACGTGCTCGGGCGCGCGTTCGAGCTCGGCGAAGGCCGCGAGTTCGTGCCGGGCGTCCTCGGCGTCGGGGTGGGCGACCTCGAGGAGCACGGTGCGGTCACTCTGCACGATCAGCGGTCCGTTCATGACGGATCAGCCTAGGCGGCGCGCCTGCGAGCAGTCGCCGTCAGCGCGCTGTGGTGGAGAACCGGCCCCTCCGGCACGGGTGTGCAGGACGGCCCGGGGCCTCACGCCTCGCTGTCGACCGCCACGACGAGCGACAGCGGCAGCGTGCGCTCGACGTCCACCGCGGTGTCGCGGCCCCGCACGCGGCCGGCCGCGACGGACGTCGGCACGATGGAGAACGGCCGCTCGGAGCCGTCCGGCATCCGCACCGTGAGCCGGATCGGCGTCTTGCCGCGCACCGCCAGGTCGATCTGCCGACCGAGCCACTCCTGCTCCGGCTCCGCCTCGCCGCGCTCGGTCGTCAGCCGCAGCCGCTCCACGAGCGCGCGGGCGGCCTGCTCCGGCGTCCGCCCGGCGGCACGGCGACGGACGGGAGGCGCGTCCTGCGTCACGGGTCGGGCCGCGGCCGTCAGCACGGCCGGGTAGCGCTGCTCCTCGAGCGCCGCGTGCACCACGTGCGGCGGGTGGGCGGTCGCCAGGGTCGTCAGGTCGAGGCGGTCCCAGCCCAGCTGCCGCAGCTCGGCGTCGACCCCGACCAGGTCGAGCTGGTCGGGCGTCCCGACCACCCGTGTCCCGGTACCGGTCGGGTCCACATCGACGACGATGCCCCCGTCGCGCGCCGCGACCTGGTCGACGACGTACCGCAGCGGTTGGGGCACGTCGGTCGCGGACAGGCGGTCGAGCAGCGCGAGCAGGTCGTCGCGGGTCGCACCCGCGCGGAGGGCCCGGCGGACGGAGTCCTCCGAGACGCGGTACCGCGCGGCGAGGCCGGGCGCCTCGAGGTCGGCGACGCTCCGGAGCGCCTCGTCGTCCGCGGGGGAGAGCGGGCCGGGAGCGATGACGGTCAGGTCGTGCTGCAGGTACACGCCCTCGACGGTCGGCGGCAGGTCCGCCGTGGCCGCCGCGACGTCGCCGTCGAGCACCGCACGGCCGGTCGGGGTCACCCGGCCGTCGACGGCGGTGCCGAGGACCTCGGCCGTGCCGCCGACGTCGAGCAGGACCGCGTCGAGCCAGCGCGCCCCGGCCGGGAACGCCCAGCGCCCGACGGACACCAGGTCGCGGAGGTCGTCGTCCGCGGCTGCGAGCACGTCGTGGACGGCGGGGTCGAGCGACCGCCACCACCGCGTCGCGAGGTCGACCCAGCGCTCCGGCCAGGCGGCGCCGAGCCAGGAGCGACCGTCGTCCGTGACGCTCCACCGGCCCTCGCCGGCGTCCGCGAGCCCCGTCCGACCGAGCAGGGCCAGGCGGTCCGGCACCACCTCGGGCTCGGCGCCGACGCGCTCGCCGAGCGTCCGGGCGAGCGGTGTGCCGATGCCGCCCTTGACCAGTTCGCGGACCTCGCCCGCGTCGACCGCGCGCAGCAGCTCGGCGAGCACCGTCATCGTCGCGAAGGCGCGCTCCGCGCCGGTGGCACGGGCGCGGGCCGGGTCGGTGGCTGTGGCTGTGTCTGTGTCGGCCGTCTCCGGAGCGGAGGCCGCGGGACGGGGCTCCTCCGTGCCTCCCGTCCGCAGCGCCGTGACCTCGGGGGAGGCGGCCAGGCGGGCGGCGACCGCGTCGTCGACGGCGCCCGCGTCGTCCGCCAGGCCGAGTGCGACCGCGGGTGCCAGTGCGTCGGGGTCCGCGGCGCCGTCCCGGAGCGCGAGGAGCGTGGCGCGCGGCAGGTGCTCGAGCGCGGCGTCCACCGCGTCGTCGGTGCGGAGCGCCTCGGCCAGGTCGAAGAAGTCGGACGCGTGCTGGGGCCCGGAGTCGGCGAGGACGGCCGCGGGCAGCCGTCGGGCGACGACGAGCCGCTCGAGCTCGTCGTCGGGCATCGCCCGGAGCCGGGCGGCCAGGTCGGCGGTGGTCGTCATCGTCCGCCCCGACGGTCGGCGCGGGGGATCAGCGTGCCGACCGGTTCTCGCGGGCGCGCTTCGACCACGTGATGCCGAGCAGGACGATCACGAGCACCATCCCGATGGGTAGACCGATCAGCGGGATCGCCATGATGACCGGCCAGGGCATCGAGCCGTTGGCGCTCGGCACCGTCAACCACATCACGACCATGGCGATGATGCAGAGGATGCCGGCGACGAAGATCCCACCGATCATGAACCCGAGGACGCGTTCGGTACGATTGAACGTCATCGAGGGCTCCGCTGCTTCGCGGGGGGTCCCGGTGGATCGGGTCGGCTTGGCCATCGGCCCAGGATATCCGACGCACCACGGCCGTTCCACGACCACGAGGAGACCACGCATGCCCACCGGCAAGGTCAAGTTCTACGACGAGCAGAAGGGCTTCGGGTTCATCACCGGCGACGACGGCGAACCCGTGTTCCTGCACGCGTCCTCGCTGCCGGACGGAACCACCTCGGTCAAGGCCGGCACGCGCCTGGAGTACGGCGTCGTGCAGGGCAAGAAGGGCTCGCAGGCGCTCACCGTGCGGCTGCTCGAGACCCAGCCGTCGCTGTCGAAGCGCTCCCGGCGCTCGGCGGACGACATGGCGGTGATCGTCGAGGACCTCGTGAAGGAGCTCGACCGGATCAGCGGGGACCTCCGCCGCGGTCACTACCCGAAGAACGGCGAGCGTCTCGCCGCGATCCTGCGCCACGTCGCAGACCAGCTGGACGCCTGATGGAGGACGTCACGGAGCTCGCGCGCACGGCGCTGCTCGAGGTCACGCCCGAGTCGACGGTCGGTCAGCAGGTCGGCACGGTCGACGAGGGCGACGGGGTCGTCTCCGTCCTGTTCGCGAACCGCATGCCCGGGTACCCCGGCTGGCGCTGGACGGTCTCGGTCGCGCAGGTCGAGGGCGACGAGCCCACCGTGCTCGAGGTCGAGCTCATGCCGGGCGACGGGTCGCTCGTCGCGCCGGAGTGGGTGCCGTGGGCCGACCGGATGGCGGAGTACCGCGCCGGACAGGACGACGAGGGCGACGACGACGAGTCGGACGACGAGGGCGACGACGAGGGCGACGACGAGGGCGACGACGACGACCTCGACGAGGACGCCGACGAGGAAGCCGACTACGAGGACCCGGACGACGACGAGGCGGACGACGACGCCTCGGACGACGACGACGACGCCGACGACGACGAGTTCGACGACGACGAGGACGACCTCGGGGAGTCGGACGACGACGAGCTCGACGGGGTCGACGTGGACGCTGCCGCCGAGCAGGACGACGCCGAGCAGGACGAGGGCGACGCCATTGACGAGGAGACCGTCCCGACGCGCTCCCGCGGCGCCCGTCGCCGGGCGTCCCGCGTCCGTCCGACCGACCCCGACGAGGACCTCGAGGTCGACCGGCTCGACCCGGGGGAGACGGACCCGGAGCGCCACGGCGCCTGACCGCGGGTCACCCGGTCGGACCTGACGGACGACGGACGGGAGGCGCGGTGCCAGCCGGCACCGCGCCTCCCGTCCGTCGTGCTGGTGCGTCAGCCGCGCAGCGCGTCGACGACGTGGTCGATCGCCCGGACGAGCTTCGCGACGTCGTCCGGGTCGATCGCCGTGAAGGTCGCGACGCGGAGCTGGTTGCGGCCGAGCTTCCGGTACGGCTCGGTGTCGACGATCCCGTTCGCGCGGAGCGTCGCGGCCACGGCCTTGGCGTCGATCGAGTCGTCGAGGTCGATGGTCGCGACGACCTGCGACCGGGCTGCGGGGTCCGCTACGAACGGCGTAGCGTAGTCGGAGGCCTCGGCCCAGTCGTACAGCGTCGAGGACGACGTCCGCGTCCGGGTGTCCGCCCACGCCAGGCCACCGGACTCGTTGATCCAGCCGATCTGGTCGTCGAGCAGCAGCAGGGTCGCGAGCGCGGGGGTGTTGAGGGTCTGGTCGAGCCGGGAGTTGTCGACGGCGTTCTTGAGCGACAGGAACTCCGGCACGTACCGGTCGCTCGCGGCGATCCGCTCCACGCGCTCGAGCGCAGCGGGGGAGAACAGCGCGAGCCAGAGGCCACCGTCCGATGCGAAGTTCTTCTGCGGCGCGAAGTAGTAGACGTCCGTCGCGGAGACGTCGAACGTCGCACCGCCGGCGGCGCTCGTGGCGTCGACGACGGTCAGTGCGCCCGCGTCGCCCTCGGCCCGGACGACCGGGGCCATGACGCCGGTCGAGGTCTCGTTGTGCGG
The DNA here is from genome assembly GCF_040685235.1 of Curtobacterium sp. NPDC089185. Taxonomy (NCBI): domain Bacteria; kingdom Bacillati; phylum Actinomycetota; class Actinomycetes; order Micrococcales; family Microbacteriaceae; genus Curtobacterium; species Curtobacterium sp. NPDC089185. Next base: position 277,405 of record NZ_JBFBHK010000002.1, read on the forward strand.
GTACGCGTAGACGTCGACGCCCTCGACCGGTTCGAGTGCGGCGAGGGAGCCGCCGGGTGCCTCGACGACGTGCGGCGCCTCGAGCCACGGGGTCTGCACGGCCTTGGCGAACTTGGAGCCGAACTCGCCGAAGGACAGGTTCTCGGCACGGCGCTCGACGAGCCCGAAGGCGGCGGCGTCCCAGAACGCGGTCGAGCCGCCGTTGCCGAGGACGACCTCGTAGCCGTCCGGCAGCTGGAAGAGGTCGGCCAGGCCACGACGGACGCTGCCGACCAGGTCCTTGACGGGCTTCTGGCGGTGGGACGTGCCGAGGATCGTCGCCCCGCGGGTCACGAGGGACTCGAGCTGTGCGCCACGGATCTTGGACGGGCCGCAGCCGAAGCGTCCGTCGGTGGGGAGGAGTTCAGCGGGGATGACGATGTCTGCCATGCGCCGATCCTAGCCAGTGGTATCCCAGCGCTCCCGTCCCTGGACCGGCCGGACGGGGCGGAGGTGTGCCGTGCCTCCCGTCCGTCCAGCGTGCCGGCGGTGCCGCCTCGTCGTCCCGCTCAAGTAGGGTGGACCGGGCTGGTCCCGGACATGAGAGGCGACACGCGTGACCGATCTCGTCGACACCACGGAGATGTACCTGCGGACGATCCTCGACCTCGAGGAAGAGGGGATCGTCCCGCTGCGCGCGCGCATCTCCGAGCGGCTGGGGCACTCCGGTCCGACGGTCTCGCAGACCATCGCCCGCATGGAGCGCGACGGCCTGGTCGTCGTCTCCGGCGACCGGCACCTGGAGCTCACCGGCGAGGGACGCTCCCGCGCGACCCACGTGATGCGGAAGCACCGGCTCGCCGAACGCCTGCTCGCCGACGTCATCGGGCTCGACTGGGCGTTCGTGCACGACGAGGCCTGCCGGTGGGAGCACGTGATGAGCGAGCAGGTCGAGGTCCGCCTGCTCGAGATGCTCGGCAACCCGACGGAGTCCCCCTACGGCAACCCGATCCCCGGGCTCGCCGAGATCGGCGGTCCCACCGCCGGACACTTCCTCGACGGCGTGCAGAACATCGTCGCGGCGACGGACGGCACCGACGCGGTGGCGACCGGTGTCGTGCGGCGTCTCGGGGAGCCCGTGCAGTTCGAACCCGAGCTGCTGCACCAGCTGCGCATCGCGGGCGTCATGCCCGGTCGCGTCGCGAGCGTGCAGCGTGCCGGGGCGTACGTGGCTGTCCGGGTCGAGGGCGAGGACGCCGGCATCGAGCTGCCGACCGAGGTCGCCCAGCACGTCTACATCGAGCGCTCCTGAGGCGAGCCGGAGCCACCCGAGCCTGAGAATGGGCTCATGCTGGCGCCCGGGTCCCGCTCCTGACCAGGGCTTCGTGATCGTTCCGTTACCGAACGGTCGTTTCGTCTCGACAAGGTAACGGCCCCCACGTACACTCGTCGAGTCCCCGGGCCGCCCACAGAGGCCCAGGACCCGTGGCAGGACGTCTCGACCCGTCTCCTGCCTGGATCGGAGACGATGACGAACGGATGGGGTCCACCCCTCCGCCCCACCCAGGCGGAGACGGGGGACGAGACGCCGGAGACACCGCCCTTGACGCAGACCGGTTCCGCCGCGGACGCCCCGACGCCCGCCCTCCCGACGGCCGCAGCCCGCACGACCACCGCGGACGCCACCGCCGCGCCGCTCACCCGACGAGCAGCCCGCGAGGCCTCGACGCCGGTCCGCCGCGTCACCCCGGTCCGCGACGCCCCGCTGCCCGGCGGACGCCGTGCCGCGCAGGCCGCCCGCGCCGCCGAGACCGCCAAGGCGAGCAGCGCGGCCCGCAAGCGTCGCTTCCTCGCCCCGGTGGTGCTCACCGTGGCAGCCGGCATGTTCGGCACCGTCGCCGTCGCCCCGGCCTTCGCGGCGACGCAGCAGACCGGGACCGACGCCGCGACCGCGCAGCGCCAGGTCCGTGCCGCCGAGGCGCAGCAGTTCTCGGTCTCCGACGCCGTCGCCCTCGCCGGGACCTCGCGTGACGGCTTCGGTGCCACCGCGCAGTCGACGCTCGACGCCGAGGCAGCGCAGCAGGCCGCCGCGAAGGCAGCGCAGCAGGCCGCGGCGAAGCAGGCCTCGGACGCGGCCGCCACGCAGGCAGCGCGCGCCCAGACCGCGAAGCAGTACTCGTCGTACAGCGGCCCGAGCGCCGACGAGATCGCCACGTCGGCGACTGCCGCGAACACCCCGTTCTCGCTCCCGGCCGTCGTCGCGACCGCGAAGCAGTACATCGGCACCCCGTACGTCTTCGGCGGCGCCGACCCGTCCGGCTTCGACTGCTCCGGCTACGTCATGTACGTGTACGCGCAGTACGGCATCAGCCTCGCGCACTCCGTGCCGCTGCAGGACCAGGCCGGCACCACGATCCCCGAGTCCGAGGCGCAGCCCGGCGACGTGGTCATCTTCAACAACGAGGCGCACGACGGCTTCTACATGGGCAACGGCATGATCATGGACGCGCCGAAGCCCGGCGGTGCCGTCTCGATCCGCCCGATCTGGACGAGCGACTACCACATCGTCCGCTTCGGCATCTGACGCCAGCGCGCGCACCACGTCGGACGGCCCTCGTGTCGTTCCCGTGAACACTCCCGGAAACCGGCCCGCACACCCTCGTGCTGGGCCGGTTCCTGACGTAGCCTGGTCCCGCACCGGTCCGATCCGGCCCGAACACGGGAGACCTCATGTCAGCGTTCCGCACGACCCGCACCACGGGTCGGCGCGCGCTCGTGGACATACGGTCGACCGCCCCCTGCGTGCACCATCACGCCCCTGTCTGACGAGAGCACTGCCCATCCGGGTGGTGCTCTTCGTGGTTCCGGGCGTGGTCGCAGACCGCGGTCCCCTGTCGGCGACGCTCGGCCCGACGCACCCGCAGCGCCTGGAAGCCGTCCAGGCACCGTCGGAAGGGAACCCATGCGCACTCTCGTCCTCAACGCCGGTTACGAGCCCCTCGCGGTGATCTCGGACCGACGGGCCCTCGTGCTGGTCATGAACCAGAAGGCCGCCATCGTCGCCGCCGACGCCGACCACCCGGTCACCGGGTCGACGACGAGCTTCGACCGGCCGTCCGTCATCATCCTCACCCGCTACGTCCGCATCCCCCACGCGCGGCTCGTGCCCGTCTCGCGCCGCGGGGTCCTGCGGCGTGACGGCAACCACTGCGCCTACTGCGGTCGGCACGCGACCACCATCGACCACGTGCAGCCGCGGTCGCGGGGCGGTCAGGACTCGTGGGAGAACCTCGTCGCCTGCTGCCTGGCGTGCAACAACACCAAGGGCGACCGCACGCCGCAGGAGATGGGGTGGCGCCTCCGGTTCCGGCCGAAGGCACCGCACGGGGCGTCCTGGGTCGTGCGCGGGATCGAGCGTCCGCAGTCGGAGTGGGACGAGTACCTGGTGGCCGCGTAGCGGTCAGCCGGGTCGCGTCGGGACGGACGGGAGGCGCGTGGCGGGGTTGCCACGCGCCTCCCGTCGTCCGCGGTCGCGGTCGTGCGGGCGCTGGTGCCGGTGGGCGCTGGGCGCTGCTGCCGGGTGGTTCCGGGCGTACCGGGGCGGGTCGGGGGTACCTGGTCGTTCCGGACCACCAGGTACGCCCGATCCCGCTTCCCATCGCGACCGTCGTGGGAAGGAACGGGCGGGCGTAGCGTGCGCAGCATGAGCGAGACGCCGGTGATCGACGACGCCACCATCCAGGACCTCCGCACCCGGCTCCGTGCCACGCGCTGGCCGGACGCACCCGCCGGCACCGGGTGGTCGCTGGGCGTCGACGTGGCCGAGCTCCGGCCGCTCGTCGAGTACTGGGCCGACGGCTTCGACTTCGACGCGCACCGGGCGGCGCTGGCGGCGCTGCCCTCGCGCCGGGTGGCCGTCGACGGGATCGACGTGCACGTGCTCCATGCCCGGGCGGACACCGAGGACCCGCTGCCCCTGCTGCTGGCGCACGGCTGGCCGGATTCAGGGTGGCGGTACCGGAAGGTGCTGCCGGTGCTCGTCGCTGCCGGGTTCGACGTCGTCGTGCCGGACATGCCCGGGTACGGGTTCTCGGACGCGCCGCCGCGGGTGCTCGACGCCCGCGAGGTCGCCGGCATGTGGGCCACGCTCATGACCGACCTCGGGTACGAGCGCTTCGCCGTGTCCGGCGGCGACATCGGCACGAACGTGGCCCGGTACCTCGCGCTCGACCACCCCGACCGGGTCGTCGCCGTGCACCGGATCGACGGCGGGCTGGCGTGGCCGGGGCTCGACGAGACCGAGCTGTCGCCCGCGGAGCGCTCGTTCGTGCGTGCGACGGAGCAGTGGCGCACGGCGGAGGGCGCGTACGCGATGATGCACCGCACGAAGCCCCAGACCGCGGCGGTCGGCCTCACGGACTCGCCCGCGGGGCTCGCGGCGTGGATCGTCGAGAAGCTACGGTCCTGGAGCGACTGCGGCGGCGACCTGTGGTCGGTGTACACGCGGGACGAGGTGCTCGCACTCCTGACCGAGTACTGGGCCACGGCGACGATCGGGTCGGCGATGCGGATGTACCACGCGAACGCGGCGATCCCGGCGGCGCAGCTGTCCCGTCGGGTCGTGGTGCCGTCCGGCTTCTCGGTGTTCCCGGGCGACATCGTCCGGGCGCCGCGGGAGTGGCTCGAGCGCACGACGAACCTCGTGTACCACCGGGAACTCGAGCGCGGCGGGCACTTCGCACCGTTCGAGGTGCCGGAGCTGTACGTCGAGGAGCTCCGGACGTTCCTGGAGCCGTACCGCGGGGCGATCCGCCGCTAGAGTGGTGGGGCCAGCCTCTGTAGCTCAACGGAAGAGCAGTTCCGTCCTAAGGAAACGGTTGGGGGTTCGAGTCCCTCCAGGGGCACACTTTCTCGAGCCGAACCGGGCCGGGTTCTCCACAACCGTCGCGCTGGACGGTAGCCCGGGCAGCGCGCCCCGTACGATTGACCCCGTGTCCAAGGTCCTGAGCAGTCTCCCCGTCGGCGAACGAGTCGGCATCGCGTTCTCGGGAGGGCTCGACACCTCCTGCGCGGTCGCCTGGATGCGCGAGAAGGGAGCGGTGCCCTGCACGTACACGGCCGACATCGGCCAGTACGACGAGCCGGACATCGACGCCGTCCCCGGTCGCGCGAAGGAGTACGGCGCCGAGATCGCCCGCATCGTCGACGCGAAGAGCGCCCTCGTGGAAGAGGGCCTCGTCGCACTGCAGACCGGTGCCTTCCACATCCGCTCCGGCGGCAAGACCTACTTCAACACGACGCCCCTCGGCCGCGCGGTGACGGGCACGATGCTCGTCCGCGCCATGAAGGAGGACGGCGTCGACATCTGGGGCGACGGCTCCACCTACAAGGGCAACGACATCGAGCGGTTCTACCGTTACGGCCTCATGGCGAACCCGCGCCTGCGCGTCTACAAGCCGTGGCTCGACACCGAGTTCGTCGAGGAGCTCGGCGGTCGCAAGGAGATGAGCGAGTGGCTCGTCGCCCGCGGGTTCCCGTACCGCGACTCCACCGAGAAGGCCTACTCGACCGACGCGAACATCTGGGGCGCGACCCACGAGGCGAAGAGCCTCGAGGAGCTCTCGAGCGGTCTGGACATCGTCGAGCCGATCATGGGCGTCGCCGCCTGGCGTGACGACGTCGAGGTCGCCACGGAGGAGGTCTCCGTCCGCTTCGAGGCCGGTCGCCCGGTCGCGATCAACGGCACCGAGTTCGCCGACGCCGTCGCCCTCGTCTACGAGGCGAACGCGATCGGCGGTCGCCACGGTCTCGGTGCGTCGGACCAGATCGAGAACCGCATCATCGAGGCGAAGAGCCGGGGCATCTACGAGGCCCCGGGCATGGCGCTGCTGCACATCGCCTACGAGCGGCTGCTCAACGCGATCCACAACGAGGACACCGTCGCGGCGTACCACAACGAGGGTCGACGCCTCGGTCGCCTGATGTACGAGGGCCGGTGGCTCGACCCGCAGTCCCTCATGCTGCGCGAGTCGCTGCAGCGCTGGGTCGCCTCGGCCGTCACCGGCGAGGTCACGCTGCGCCTGCGTCGCGGCGACGACTACACGATCCTCGACACGACCGGTCCGGCGCTGTCGTACCACCCCGACAAGCTCTCGATGGAGCGCGTCGGCGATGCGGCGTTCGGCCCCGACGACCGGATCGGTCAGCTCACGATGCGGAACCTCGACATCGCGGACTCGCGTTCGCGCCTCGAGCAGTACGCGGCGGCCGGGCTGATCGGCGGCGCGACGGGCGAGCTCGTCGGCGAGCTGCAGTCGGGCGAGGCCGAGGAGATCCTCGGCGGAGCGATTGTCTCCAGCGAGGACGAGGCGCTCGGCCGCGCGACCGACGCGGCGTCCGAGGGCGCCGCGTTCGACTCCGGCACGGACTGACCCACACCGCAGACGGACGGGAGGCGCGGTGCCAGCCGGCACCGCGCCTCCCGTCCGTCTGCTGTGACCGACTACCGCCGCTCGGCGGTCTCCGGACGCTTCTGCCGCCACGGCAGGGCCGGCTGGCCCGGCGCGTCCCACACCTGCACGGCACCCCAGGCCGCCGCGAGCAGCGGGACCGAGATGATCGCACCGGTGATGCCGGCGAGGACGGTGCCGGCGGTCAGGCCGATGAGGATGACCAGGCCGTGCAGCTTGAGCGTCTTGCCCATCAGGACCGGCTGCAGCAGGTTGCCCTCGAGCTGGTTCACGAGCACCACGATGCCGACGACGATGAGCGCGGCGACCGGCCCGTTCGCGACCAACGCGACGAGCGCCGCGAGGATCCCGGCGGCCGTGGCACCGACGATCGGGATGAAGGCGGTGATGAACACGACGACGGCCAGGGGGAGTGCCAGCGGGACCCCGATGATCGCCAGGCCGACGCCGATGCCGACCGCGTCCACCGCGGCGACGCTCGCCGTCCCGCGGACGTAGCCGCCGAGGGTCTGCACGACGCGGTCACCCACCCGGCGGGCGCGCTCGTAGCGGGCGCCGGTGAAGGGGCGCAGCAGGAACTCCCAGATCGCCGGGCCGTCCTTCAGGAAGAAGAAGAGCACCACGATCATCAGCACGAGGCCGGTGAGGAAGTTCGCGGTGGCGGATGCCCCGGCCAGTGCGCCGGAGCCGAACTGCGAGCTGGTCAGGAAGCCCTGGACGCCCTTGACGGCCTCGTCGACCTGCTGGTCGGAGATCGCGAACGGCAGGTGCGCCACGAAGTCCTGCAGCTGGCCGAAGCCCTCGACGGCGGACTTCTGCAGGTCCGGCCACTGCGAGATCACGGCGACGACGATGAGCCAGCCGACGAGCCCGAGGACGATCAGCACCCCGACGAGGACGATCAGGGTCGCCAGCACGGACGGCACTCCGTGGCGGCGGAGCCAGGAGACGACGGGGTGCATGGCCGAGGCGATGATGAGCGCGAGCAGCACCGGGATGGTGACGACGCTGAGGGTCGCGGCGGCGTAGACGATGCCGATCGCGACCACGAGCACGATGATCACCTGCAGGCACCGGGTGGCGAGGCTCCCGAAGCCGTCCGTCCACTTGCGGACGAAGGGTCCCGGGGTGGCGTCTGGCGGGGCGGCGGTGTTGCCGAACAGGGGCATGGGGCTCCTCGGTGTCGTGCGGAGCCACCACGCTACCGATGCGGCGGCTCCTCGGGTCGGGCACCGACGGACCCGTGGAGAGCGCGGTCAGCCGACGGGCGCACGCGGACGCGGTCGCCGGTAAACGCATCGTCGTGGACGCGTGGTCCACCCACTTCTACCCTGGAGTCACCGGGTTCTCCTTCAGGGTCCCGTCGTCACGATGCCCTCGCGGTCTGCGAGGTCTGGCACAGCGGGACGGCCCGGTCGGATCCGGAGTGCGCACCACTCCGACGGAAGGCTGTCTCGTGACCGCCATGCGCTGCACGTGCTCCACGCACCTCGACTTCTCCGCGGGCCAGACCCGCTACCCCGTGTCCTCCCCCTTCGTCACGACCGCGCTGTCGGTGCTCTCGTGACGCCCCGCTTCGCAGAGGACTGGCACCGGCACGGCCTGCGTTCCCCCGACGAGGTCGCCCAGATGATCGCCGACCGCGTCGGCGGTACCTCCGACGCCGCGGGCCCGGCGGGCGCCGACCACGACGAACCGTCCTACGCCGACTTCCTCGGCGAGCAGGTCTGAGGGCCGAGCGGGTCTGATCGCCGAGGCTACGGGACCCCCGTACAGGGGTATCGCGGCGCGGCGTGGCCCACGTGGAGAATCTCGGGCAAGGGCTCCCAGGAGCCCTCCTCTGCCTCACCAGCGGAGTCCGGATCAGGGAGGACCCGACGTGCACGACCACGACACCCATCCGTTCGACCGTCACATCGGACCGCCGCACGTCGAGCGGTTCCGGTTGAGCCGCACCGACGAGACCCTGCGGGTCGTCTGCACGTGCGCGATCGGTGCGGACCACGACAACACGATCCGGCACGCTGCCCCGTCGATCGGCTGAGGTCGGGCGGACGAGTCGGCCCGGTGAACGGGAGCCGGGTGCCCGCGGTGAATCCGGGCGTCGGTGGGGACGGCGCGCGATACTGGTCGCGTGCGTGAACTCCAAGCCACCATCGCCGCGGACCTCGACGTCCAGCCGACCATCGACCCGGAGCAGGAGGTCGCCCGACGCGTCGGGTTCCTCCGTGACTACCTGACCACCACCGGTGCGAAGGGCTACGTCCTCGCCGTGAGCGGCGGCCAGGACTCGACGCTCGCCGGGCGCCTCGTGCAGCTCGCCACCGAGTCCCTCCGGGCCGAGGGGCACGACGTCCGCTTCGTCACCGTGCGGATGCCGTACCGGGTGCAGGCGGACGAGGACGACGCGCAGCTCGCCCTGCAGTTCATCGCCGCCGAGCCGGGCATCGTCGTCAACATCGAGCACGGCGTCGACGGTGTCGTGCAGGACACGGCGGCGTCGGGCGTCGAGCTGAGCGACTTCGTCAAGGGGAACGTCAAGGCGCGGACGCGGATGGTCGCGCAGTACGCGGTCGCGGGGCAGCTCGGGCTCCTCGTCGTGGGGACGGACCACGCGGCCGAGGCCGTGACGGGCTTCTTCACGAAGTACGGCGACGGCGGCGTGGACCTCACGCCGCTCACCGGCCTCACGAAGACGCAGGGCCGGCAGCTGCTCGAGCACCTCGGTGCTCCGGCCCGCCTCTACGAGAAGGCACCCACCGCGGACCTGCTCGACGACCTGCCCGGTCAGACGGACGAGGCCAACCTCGGGCTCACGTACGCGGAGATCGACGCGTACCTGCAGGGGCACGACGTGCCGGCCGAGGTCGCCGAGGCGATCGAGACGCGCTACCGCGCGACCGAGCACAAGCGTCGCGTCCCCGCGACGCCCTTCGACGACTGGTGGCAGCAGGGCGCGTAGGCAGCCGACGCGACCACCGGACGGGAGGCGCGGTGCAGGTCCCGACCTGCACCGCGCCTCCCGTCGTGTCCGGCGGGGTTCTCCACAGCCCCCGTCCCGGGGCTGCCGCGGCACCGCGCCGCGCTCCTAGGATGGGCGCGACGGAACAACAGATGCGGAATCCCGGTCACGACCGACCGTGGCGGGCCCGCTCGGGGGAATCACCATGGAAGTCCTGCTCGCGCTCGGCGCCGTCCCGCTCGTCATCGTGGGGATCGTCGTCCTCGCCGTCATCGTGCTCGTGTACGCCAAGCTCGTCTACCGCAACGCCGGTGCGGACGAGGCGCTCATCATCACCGGCAAGCGGTCCCGCAAGGTCAAGAACCCGGACGGCACCGAGACGGTGGAGTCCGGCATCAAGGTCGTGCTCGGCGCGGGTGTGCTCGTCCGGCCGTTCTTCGAGCGGGTGGCGAAGATCTCGCTGTCCTCGCGGGCGATCGACATCAACGTGAACGCCCAGGACTCCCGCGGCGTCACGATCGACGTCGAGGCCGTGGCGCTCGTCAAGGTGGGCGAGGCCGACGCGTCGATCCGCGCGGCGGCGCAGCGCTTCCTCGGCCAGGAGAAGAAGATCGACGACTTCGCACGGGAGGTCCTCTCCGGATCGCTCCGCGCCTCGATCGGTGCCACCGACGTGTCGACGATCATCCGCAACCGCGACCAGCTCACGGTCGCGGTGCTCGACGTGGCGAAGGACGCCCTGCACAGCCAGGGGCTCGACGTCGACTCGTTCGAGATCAAGGGCATCTCCGACCGCAACGACTACATCAGCGACCTCGGTCGGGCCGAGCGTGCCCGCGTGCGGCTCGAGGCCGAGAACGCCGAGGCGCAGGCCGACCGCGAGGCACGTGAGGCCCGGGCCACCGCGGACCAGGCGATCGCCGAGGCCGAGAACACCCTCGCCATCCGTCGTGCCGCACTGCAGCTCGACGCCGACCGTGCCTCCGCCGAGGCCGCTGCCGCCGGCCCGCTCGCCCAGGCACGGGCGTCCCAGGGCGTCGTCGAGCAGGAGCAGATCACCGCGCAGAAGCGAGCCGAGCTCCGTCGAGCCGAGCTCGAGTCCGAGGTCTCCGCCGTGGCCGAGGCGAACGCACGGAAGACCCGGGTCGAGGCCGAGGCCGCCGCGGCCGCACAGGTCGAGACCGCCCGCGCCCAGGCCGAGGCCCGCCGCATCTCGGCCGAGGCAGTCGCCGCCGAGGCGCAGGCCGAGGCCGCTGCCCGCAAGCTGGCAGCCGACGCCTCCCGTGCCGAGGGCGAGGCCGCAGCCGACGCGATCCGCGCCAAGGGCCAGGCCGAGGCCGACGCGACGAAGGCCCAGGCCGACGCACTCGCGCAGCACTCCGAGGCCGTCCTCCGCGTCAAGGCCATCGAGACGCTGCCGAGCATCGCCCGTGAGCTCGCCGCCCCGATGGGGAACATCGACAAGCTCACCGTGGTGTCCTCGGACGGTGCCGGTGCCCTGTCCAAGAGCGTCGTGAGCCAGTTCAGCGAGGTCGACGCGCTGCTCGGGACCACGGCCGGGTTCACGCTGAGCGACATCGTCAAGAGCACCACGACCGGCCAGGCAGCGGCGCGTGCCGTCGTCCGTGAGCAGGAGACCGCGACCGCGGACTGATCGGACGACCGGGCACGTCACGACGGGCGCGGCGGGATGCTCCCCGCCGCGCCCGTCGTCGTCCGTCCGGATGGTCCCGCCGTGGGACGGTCCCGGTGTCGGTCAGTCCTGCTCGCTGCCGTCCTCGTTGCGACGCTGCTGGCCGCCGGCGTCCTCGCGCTCGCCGAGCCCGTCGCGCTCCGCCGCCAGCCGCTGCTGCCACACGACGCTGCGCGCAGCACCGCCGAGGACGTCCTCGACGCTGCCGCCCGTCTTCGCCGCGAGTGCGCCGCTCAGTCCGGCGGTGAGCGTGCCACCGGCGGCGGCGAGCCGCTCCACCACCTCCTCCTGCCGCGGGGTGAGGGGTTCGTCGACCATGCTGTCGACGGTGTCGCGGATGTTCGCCTCGCTGGCGTCCAGCGCGGCGTCGTCCCCGGCGTGCAGGGCAGCGGCCTCGCCGACCACGACGAGTCCGAGTCGTGCAGCGTCGTCCTCGGGGCGGGAGCGTTCGGTGTCGTCGGTCATGGCGGGGACGGTACGCGCTGCACCCTGGGTCCCCCGGCATCGCGTGCGACCCGGGTGCGCCGAGCCTTGCGGTACGACGACGACACCCCGGGCCCGCGTCGTGCGGTCCCGGGGTGTCAGCGGTGCGGGAGGCAGCGTCAGCGGCGCGCGCCCCGCCCGGCGAAGCGCGTGTAGAGGAACAGCACGATGACGGCACCGATGATCGAGCCGATGATGCCGGCCGGCTGGAAGAAGCCGTCCATCGGGTCGTGCTGGAAGATCAGGAAGCCGAGGAACCCGCCGACGAACGAACCGACGATGCCGAGGACGATCGTCATGAGGATCGACATCTGCTGCTTGCCGGGGATGATCAGCCGCGCGAGGGCACCCGCGATGAGGCCGATGATGATGAGGCTGATGATGAGACCGAGCACGGTGTCCTCCTGGGGTCGGACCTTGCCGCGGTCAGGGGTGCCCGCGATCGTGGTCGGTGCCCGAGTGAACACCGGCTTCCCTCAGCACGTACCCAGCCTGCGCGGAGGTTCAGGTCCGAGGCGCCGGACCGGAGCCGTCAGACGACACCGCTGGCCGTCAGTGCGGCCTGCAGTTCGGCGTCCGAGGGCTCGACGAGGTGCCGGCCGTCCGGCAGGACCACCACGGGGATGTTCTTGCGTCCGCTGATCGCCTCCGCACGGTCCGCCGCGGACGGGTCCGCCTCGACGTCGACGTAGTCGTGGTCCACGCCGAGCCGGTCGAGCAGCGCCTTCGAGCGTCGGCAGTCGCGGCACCAGTCCGCACCGAACATGGTCACCTTGTCGAACGTCGCGTCGGTCATGTCCCAACAGTACGTCCGGCCGGGACCGGACATTCCCCGCACCGGGCAGCCGTGGCGGGGAGCACGATGGCGCCATGACCGCGATCCCGGACGGCGCCGTCCACCCGCACCACCGCCACGGCTGGTGGTGGAAGACCCTGCTCGCCGGGTTCCTGCTCTGGGTGGTGACGATCGTCGTCACCGTCGTCACGAGCAACACGAACCTCGTGCCGACGATCATCCTGCTCGGCAGCTTCCTGGTGCCGTTCACGGTGGTGCTCTTCGTGATCGAGCGGGTGACCGGCACGGTGAGCACGCTGCAGCTCGTCACGGCGTTCTTCGTGGGCGGGATCCTCGGCGTGCTCGGGGCGTCGCTGCTCGAGGCCGACCTGCGCCAGGGCGCGTTCATCTACGTCGTGGTCGGGTTCGTCGAGGAGTTCGTCAAGGCCGTGCTGCTGCTCGTCGTCGGCTGGCGGGTACGGCCGAAGTCCGCGCGTCAGGGTGCCCTGCTCGGCGCGACGATCGGGGCCGGCTTCGCCGCGTTCGAGTCCGCCGGGTACGCCTTCAACGCGGCGATCACCCAGCGCGGCATCGACCTCGTCTCGCTGCTGCAGACCGAGGTGGTCCGCGCCGTGCTCTCGCCCGTGGGGCACGTGCTCTGGACGGCGATCATCGGTGCCGTCCTGTTCGGTGCCGCCCGCGGCGGTGCCCGGTTCCGGTGGTCGTGGTGGATCCCGGTCGCCTACGTCGTCTCCGCGGTGCTGCACGGCCTGTGGGACAGCAACGGGACGCTGTCGACCGTGCTCGCGTTCGTGCTCACGGGGACGCCGTTCTCCGCGGCGGCCTCGGGATCGGTGCCGCCGGGGCTCGCCGGCGTCGCGACGACGCTGTACGTCGTCGGGCTGCTCGTGGTGACGGCCGTCGGGGTCGTGGTCCTCGTCGGGGTCCTGCTCCACCACCGCCGCGTCGACCGTGCCCGGGTGGACGCGCGGATCGCCTCTGCCCCGGTCTGGGCGACGACCCCGCCCCCGCACGCCCCCTGACCACCCGACCCCGCCGTGGCACCACCCGACCCCGCCGCAGCACCGGCCAGCACCACCACGGCACCGATCCGACCGCCGCGCGCCCTACGATTGCCCCATGCCGCAGCGACTCGACCCCGAGCGGGCCGCCTGGGCCTCCGCCGCCGTCCGTCGTTCCGCCGCCGCGACGAACCTGCTCGTCGCCGGCCGCGCCGTCCGGGTCCTCGGTGGCGACCCGCGCGACGCCGCGGCGCTCGCCGGGCTGCTGACGGCCCTCGGCGCCCGCGTCGCAGCGGACGACGAGGCGGTCGACCAGCTCTGGTGCCTCGGCGACCCGGACGAGTCGACCGCGGCCGTCGAACGTGCGGCCGACCGGCCCCGCGGCGACACCCTCGTCGTCGTCGACGCCGGTCGGTACGCTCCGGCCGTCGACGAGGACGCCTTCGGCCCGGTCGCCCCGGCCCGCCCCGGGGTCCTCGCCGTCCCGGCGCTGTCCGACGACGTCTTCCTCGTGTCGACCGGCAGGGAGCCGGAGCACGACCCCGCCGCGGCCGCCCGCATCCGCTGGGCCCGTCGGTCCATGCCGGTCTCCCGTGCCCTGGCCGCCGACCTCCGCGACGACGGTCTGCTCCGCGGGACCCGGGTCCTCGTCGCGATGGTGCTCGAGCCGAAGACCGCGGTGCTCAGCCTGCTGCTCCGCGACGCGGGCGCCGACGTGGTCGTCTACGCCCACGCGGACGAGACCGACGACGCCGTCGCCACGGTGCTCCGCGAGGCCGGCCTGCCCGTGCACGCGAGCAGCACCGCGTCGCTCGCCGAGCAGCGTGCGCTCGCGCTCGCCGCGCTCGACACCCGACCGCACGTGCTGCTCGACGACGGGTCCCACCTGATCCGGCTCGCGCACCAGGAGCGGCCGGACCTGCTGCCGACGATGCTCGGCGCGGCGGAGGAGACGACGAGCGGCCTCCGCCCCCTGCGGGTGATGGCGGAACGCGGCACGCTCGGGATCCCGGTCGTCGCGGTCAACGACGCCCGCACCAAGACCGTCCCGGACAACCGGTACGGCACCGGGCAGTCGACGGTGTTCGCGACGCTCGACCTGATCGACGGGCTCCCGTCCGGTGCCCACCGCGTCCGGCCGGGAGGCGCCGCCGTCGTCGCCGGGTACGGTCCGGTCGGCGAGGGGGTCGCCCAGGTGCTCGCGGCGCTGGGTCTCCGGGTGACGGTCGCCGACATGGACCCGGTGCGTGCCCTGCAGGCACGGCTCGCCGGGCACGCCGTCGCGCCGCTGGTCGACGCCGTGCGCGGGGCGGACCTCGTGGTGAGCGCCTCGGGGGTGCCGGACACGATCGACCACGCGGTGCTCCGTGCGTGCGCCTCCGGTGCGGTCGTGTCGGTCGCGGGGGGCGTGGCCCACGAGGTGGCTCTCGTCGACGCAGCGACCGCGGGTGCGGTCCGGACGGCCGAGGCCCCGCACGCGGAACGGCTCACCTGGCCGGACGGGCACCAGGTGGTGGTGCTCGCCGGCGGCAACGGCGTGAACACCAGCGCCGCCGAGGGCAACCCCGTCGAGGTCATGGACCTGTCGTTCGCCGTGCAGCTCGGCGCGGTGCGGATGCTCCTCGAGCGCGGCGACGAGCTCGAGCGTGCCGTCGTGCCGGTCGACCCCGCGGTGGACGAGGCGACCGCCCGTGCGGCGCTCGCCGCCTGGGGGAGCCGCCACGCGCCTCCCGTCCGGCCAGCCGCGCAGCCCGCCGACCGCGAGCCCGACGTCCGGACGCACCGTTTCGGGGACCCCTCGTGAGCGCGGCCTCCGTCGTGCGCGCGACCACGGCACCCGTCGTGGTGCACTCGGCGCGCGTCGTCGTCCCGATGACCGCGCCGCCGATCGCCGACGGCGCGGTCGCGGTGCGGGACGGCCGGATCCTGCACGTCGGCGACCGCTCGTGGGTCGTCGACCAGCTCGACTCGGTCGGACGACCCTGGTCGGAACGGCGGTGGCGGGGCGCCCTCCTGCCGGGCCTGGTCAACGCGCACACGCACCTGCAGTACACCGGCATGTCCGGTGTCGGACAGCGGCAGTACGACGGCTTCGAGGACTGGGCAGCCGCGTTCAACGAGGACTACGCGCTCCCGCACGACTGGCGCGCGGAGGCGTCGGCCGGAGCGGTCGCCTCGCTGGCGGCCGGGGTCACCAGCGTCGCGGACGTCGTCACCGACATCGAGGCCGCGGACGTCCTCGAGCAGCACGGCCTGGGCGGGATCGCGTACTGGGAGGTGATGGACTGGGAGAACGCCGCGTGGGAGTCCCGCGGGCGCGACCAGGTCCTCGACGAGCTCGCGCGCATCCCGACCACACCCGGCGCGGGACTGTCCCCGCACGCGCCGTACTCGCTCGACGTGGCACCGCTCCTCGAGCTGCCGGACATCGTGCGCCAGCGGGGCCTCCGCCTGCACCTGCACCTCGGTGAGGCCGCCTTCGAGGGGGAGCGGATCGCCCTCGGACCCGTCCCCGGGCTCGAGGGGGTCGACGGCGTCGCGCGCTCCGCGGACTGGCACACCGCCGACTGGCACCTGGCGAACGTGCCGTCCTTCCGGGCGATGCGTGCGCTCGGCTTCGGGGCGAGCGCCACCGCGTTCGTCGACCGGCTGGGCGTCCTCGGCCCCGACTGCCACATCGCGCACGGCGTGTACGTGACCGCATCGGACCGGGCTCTGCTCCGTGCACGCGGCACGACGGTCGCGCTCTGCCCGCGGTCGAACGCGGTGATCGGCCTCGACCCGCCGCCGGTCGCCGACTACCTGCGCGAGGGCAGCCCGATCGCCGTCGGCACGGACTCGCTGTCGTCCTCGCCCTCACTCGACCCGATGGCGGACGTCACCGCGCTGCACCGGATCGCCCGCGCGCAGGGCTACGGCCACCGCGACCTGCACGAACGGCTGCTCGCGGCCGTCACGCTCGGCGGCGCGCACGCCATGGGCACGGCGGTCGGACCGGACCGGGTCGGGCACCTGGCGGTCGGTGCCCGTGCCGACCTCGCGGTCTTCGACGTCGACGCGCGAACCGTGCCGGACGCCCTGGCCGAACTCGTCGAGGACGGAGCCGGTCGGGCCGTCGCGACGGTCGTGCGCGGCGCGGTCCGCGCGACGGACGGCGTCGTCCACCCCACCGCCGGCGCGGTCCCTCCGACCGCAGCCCACCCGATGCACCCCGCCCCCACCCGTCCCCTGGAGGAACGATGACCGACACCGCACCCCGCCCCGGCATGGTCGCCCGCCGCACCGTCACCGGCGAGCTGATCGAGTGGCTCGACGTGCCGCAGCGGGCCGTCGCCCTCGGCATGGAACCGCACCCGGAGGGCGGCTGGTACACCCGCACCTGGACCTCGCCGGCGTCCGTCGAGACCCCGGCGGGGGAGCGGCCCGCCGCGACGCTCATCCACTTCCTGCTGCCCCCGGGCGAGGCCTCGGCCTGGCACCGGGTGACGAGCGACGAGATCTGGATGTGGCACGGTCCGGACACCGTCGTGCTCGAGCTCGGCGGGTCCGGCGACCAGCCGGAGCCGGGCGACCGCATCACCCTCGGACCCGACGCCGGCCGGCACCGGGTGCACGACGCACAGGCGTTCGTCCGCGGCGGTGTCTGGCAGCGGACGCTCCCGGGCGAGGGCGAGGTGCTCCTCAGCTGCCTCGTCTCGCCGGGCTTCTCGTTCGACAACTTCACGATGGCGGAGTGAGCCGCGCCGGCGGTGCCGTCCTCCCGGCGTCACGAGCGGTCGTCGCCTTCGCGCTGGTATCCCACTCGCCGGTACACTGCGTCCTGCCCCCGCCCCTCCTGACGAAGGCCCGCCCGTGACCCGCACCCGCCGTCTCTCCCTCGCCGTCGCGACCGCCGCGGTCGCCGCCCTCGCACTCGCCGCATGCTCCGCTGGTGGCAGCGGCAGCGGCAGCGGCGGCGACACCGTCACCGACGGCAAGCTCACCATCGCCACCGGCCAGCCGGCCTACTCGCCCTGGGTCGAGGACGACGCGCCGCAGTCCGGCAAGGGCTTCGAGTCCGCCGTGGCCTACGCCGTGGCGGAGGAGATGGGCTACGCGAAGTCCGACGTGGTCTGGAAGCGCAGCACGTTCGACAGCGCCATCGCCCCCGGCCCGAAGGACTGGGACCTCAACGTCCAGCAGTTCTCGATCGACGCGAAGCGCAAGAAGGCCGTCGACATGTCGTCGGCGTACTACACGACGACCCAGGCCGTGGTGACCACGAAGTCGTCGAAGGCGATCGACGACACGACCGTCGCCGCGCTGAAGGGCGACACCATCGGCGTCGCGTCCGGTTCGACGAGCATCAGCAGCGTGAAGGACGTCCTCGGCGTCACCCCGCAGGTGTTCAACTCGAACGACGATGCCGTCCTCGCGCTCAAGTCCGGCCAGATCGACGCCATCGTCACCGACCTGCCGACGGCCTTCTACATGGCCGCCGCGCAGCTCGACGACGGCACGGTCTCGGCGCAGTTCCCCGAGGACGGCTCGGGCGACCAGTTCGGCTTCGTGCTGCCGAAGGGCTCGGCGCTGACGAGCAAGGTCGACGACGCCCTCGCCGCGCTGCGCAAGGACGGCACGCTCGAGCAGCTGCAGACGAAGTGGCTCTCCTCGGCGACGAACACCCCCGTGCTGAAGTAGCCGCGTGACCGCCCCAGCAGGTGCCGGCACCCCGGTCGCCGCCCCCGCACCGAGCCCGGTCGAGGCCGAGCGTCGGCTCTACCGCCGGCAGCGTGGCCGTCGCTCGGTCGTGGTGTCGGTCGTCTCGACGCTCGTCGTCGTCGTGGTGGTGTGGCTCGGTGTCGTGAACACGCCGGGGTGGGCCGCGGTCCAGCAGTCGTTCTTCGACCCGCAGACCGCGATCGACACCTTCCCGGACGTCCTGCTCGGCCTGTGGCTCAACGTCCGGATCCTGTTCTTCAGCGCGATCGGCGTCGCGGTGCTCGGCACCCTGCTCGCCGTGGTGCGGGGGCTGCGCAACCCGGTGTTCTTCCCGCTGCGGATGCTCGCCACGGCGTACACCGACCTGTTCCGCGGGCTCCCGCTCATCATCGTGCTGTACCTGGTCGGGTTCGGCGTCCCGGGCCTCGGCATCTTCCCGCGCCAGCCCCCGGAGGTCTGGGGCACCATCGCGATCGTGCTGACGTACTCGTCCTACGTCGCCGAGGTGCTCCGCGCCGGGATGGAGGCGGTGCACCCCTCCCAGCGCCTCGCCGCGCGGTCGCTCGGGCTCTCGCACGCGGGGACGTTGCGCCTGGTCGTCCTGCCGCAGGCGGTCCGGAAGGTCACGCCCGCGCTCATGAACGACTTCGTGTCCATGCAGAAGGACGTCGGGCTCGTGTCGATCCTCGGTGCCGTCGACGCGGTCCGGAGCGCCCAGATCGCGCAGGCCGAGACCTACAACTTCACGCCGTACCTCGTCGCGGGGCTGCTGTTCGTCGTGATCAGCCTGCCGCTCATCCGCGTGACGGACGCGATCGCACGGCGGCAGCAGCAGCGCGAGCAGATCGGGGGGACGGTGTGAGCGAGTCGGTGGTGCTGGAACTGCGCGGCCTGCGCAAGGCGTTCGGCGAGCACGAGGTCCTGCGCGGGATCGACCTGACCGTGCACCGGCACGAGGTGATCTGCGTCATCGGGGCCTCGGGCTCCGGCAAGTCGACGCTCCTGAAGACCGTCAACCTGCTCGAGGGCATCGACGACGGCGAGGTCCTGCTGCAGGGCACCGACATCGCCGACCCGCGCATAGACGTGGACGCCACCCGCGCGCGGATCGGCGTCGTGTTCCAGCAGTTCAACCTGTTCCCGCACATGACCGTGCTCGACAACGTGACCCTCGCGTCGCGGCGGGTGCACGGCATCGCGAAGGCCGAGGCCGAGGCGACCGCCCGACGGCTGCTCGACCGGATCGGCCTGGGCGACTTCGCCGGGGCGTACCCGGACCGGCTCTCCGGCGGCCAGCAGCAGCGCGTCGCCGTGGTGCGCGCGATCGCGACGTCGCCGGAGCTGCTGCTCCTCGACGAGGTGACGAGCGCGCTCGACCCGCAGCTGGTCGGCGAGGTGCTCGACCTCGTGCGGGAGCTCAAGGAGCAGGGGGCGACGATCCTCATGACGACGCACGAGATGGCCTTCGCGCGGAACGTCGCGGACCGGATCGTGTTCCTGCACGAGGGCGAGGTGGTCGAGCAGGGCGCCCCGGCGGACGTGCTCGACCGGCCGCAGCACCCGGCGCTCGTCGCGTTCCTCTCCCGCGTGCACGCGTGACCCCGAGCCCGGGTCAGGGCGTCAGCAGCACCTTGCCGATGACCTCGCCGTCGCGGACCCGGCGGTGGGCCTCGGCGGCCTCGGCCAGGGGCAGGACCGAGTCGACGACCGGACGGACGCTGCCGTCGGCGACGAGCGGCCACACGTGCTCGCGCACGGCGGCGACGATCGCGGCCTTCTCGTCCGCCGGCCGGGCGCGCAGGGTGGTCGCGCTGATCGTCGCGCGCTTGCGCATCATCGCGCCGAAGTCGAGCTCGCCCTTCTGGCCGCTGCCCGCGGCGATCACGGCGATGTGCCCGTTCGGGGCGAGCACCTCGAGGTGCTTCGCCAGGTAGTCCGCGCCGACCACGTCGAGCACGACGTCGACGCCGCGACCGTCGGTGAACGCCAGGGCGCGCTCGACGAAGTCCTCGGTGCGGTGGTCGACGACCAGGTCGGCGCCGAGCTCCTGCGACGCCCGGACCTTCCGCTCCCCGCCGCTCGTCGCGATCACCCGCGCACCGAGGGCCTTCGCCCAGACCACCGCGTGCGAGCCCATGCCGCCGGTGCCGCCGTGCACCAGGAGCGTCTGCCCCGCTCGGAGGCCCGCGATCATCCCCACGTTCGAGTACACCGTGCACGCCGCTTCGGGCAGACCGGCGGCCTCGACGAGGTCGACGCCGTCGGGCACGGGCAGCACCTGCGCCGCGGGGACCGCCACGAGCGTCGCGTAGCCACCGCCGGAGAGCAGGGCGCAGACCCGGTCGCCCACGGCGAATACGTCGACGCCGTCACCGAGCGCGCGGACGGTGCCGGAGACCTCGAGGCCGAGGACCTCCGAGGCACCGGGCGGCGGCGGGTAGTTGCCGGCGACCTGCTGCAGGTCCGCGTTGTTGACGCCGGCGCCGGCGACCTCCACCAGGACCTCGCCGGGCCCGGCCACCGGGTCCTCGTGGTCGTCGAGTCGGAGTCCGCCGTCGTGTGCCGTGATCGCCTGCATGCACCCGACCGTACGCGCCGCTGAGGACCGGACGCAGACGACCGGCGTCCGGCCCGCCGCGGAGGGGTCAGGCCGCGGGCTGCGACCGGTCCAGCCGCTCGACGTCCTCGTCGCGGAGCTTGATCGTCGCCGCCACGACCGAGTCGAGGATCGACTGCGGCCGCGATGCGCCCGGGATCGGGACCACGACGTCGCTCTGCTGCAGCTCCCACGCGAGGGCCACGACCTGCGGCGAGACGTCACGCTCGCGGGCGATCACGGCGAAGTCCTCGTACGCGGTGCCGAGGTCCGCCGCTTTCGCGATGCCACCGAGCGGGCTCCACGGCAGGAACGCGATGCCGAGCTCGTCGCACAGGTCGAGTTCCGGCTGGCTGGAGCGGAACGCCGGCGAGTACTGGTTCTGCACCGACGCGAGTCGGCCGCCGAGGACCTCGTTCGCCGTGCGGATCTGGTCGGGGTCGGCGTTCGAGATGCCCGCCATGCGGATGACGCCCTCGTCGAGGAGCTCCGCGAGCGCCCCCACCGAGTCGGCGTACGGCACCGCGGGGTCCGGTCGGTGGAACTGGTACAGCCCGATCGCGTCGACGCCGAGCCGAGCCGCCGAGGCCTTCGCGGCCTCCTTGAGGTACTCCGGCCGGCCGTCCTGCGCCCACGGGCCGGCCTCCGGGCGCAGGTGCCCGCCCTTGGTGGCGATGAGCACGGCGTCCGTGTCGCCGTGGAACTCCCGCACCGCCTTCGCGATCAGGAGCTCGTTGTGGCCGACCTCGTCGTGGCCCGCCTGGTGGTAGGCGTCGGCGGTGTCGATGAGCGTGACGCCCGCCTCGAGCGCCGCGTGGATGGTGGCGACCGCCTGTCGCTCGTCGGGACGCCCCTCGATCGACATGGGCATGCCGCCCAGTCCGATGGCGCTGACCGACACGTCTCCGATGACTCGTTGCTTCATGCCCCGAGCATGCGCCGGGGCGACACCGCGACTCCCAGCGTCGACACGGACGGGAGGCGCGGTGCCGACCCGCACCGCGCCGTGCGTCCGGTGGTCGGTCGCGCCTCAGCCGGCGGTCGGCTCCGCGGGTCCGCTCGCGGCCGACGCGGTCACCGACCCCGCCGCGCTGCCGTCCGTGGCCTCGGCGAAGACGACCCCGCCCCACGTGACGACCGCGATCGCGAGCACGAAGCCGATCGCCGCGATCCACCAGGACGAGCGACGGCGCACCCAGGCGCCGATCGCGAGCACGACGGTCACGACACCGATCACGAAGGACCCGCCGGCCGCGATCGCGGCGCCGCCGAGGAACCGGCCGGGCGAGCACCCCGCCGCGGCGTCGCAGCTCGCGGCGGCGGACACGACCGCGATGATCCCGATCACGACGGCGAGCACCGTCAGCACGGCGCCGGACACGAGCAGCAGGACGGTCGAGACGCGGTCGGCGACCCGACCGGCGGGGAACAGCGTCGTGCCGCCACGCTCCCAGGCGGCGCGTTCGGCACCGCTCGGCCCCGAGGGCGAGGACTGCGGCGGACCGCCGGACGGGTGCGACCAGGTCATGGGGACCGGTCTACCGTGCCTCGACGCCGAACGCCCGGGCGAGGCGCTGGATCTTCTGCGCACGGCCGAGCCGCGGCAGGTCGGACCCGTCGCGGATGACCTGCCCGCGGGCGTCGAAGTCGTCGAGGAAGTCCTGCGCCCACGCCACGTCGGTCGGCGTCGGCGAGATGACCTCGTTGATGACCGGGAGCTGCTCGGTGTCCAGGCAGAGCTTGCCGGTCAGGCCGAGCGACACCGCGACCTGGGACTGCTCGCGGAGGATGGCGTGCGCCGAGCCCACGGTGGGCCCGTCGATCGGGCCGGGCAGGTCGCCGACGCGCGACGCCACGACCAGCCGCGAGCGGGGGTACGCCATCGCGAGCGTGTCGGCCGAGGTGCCGGTGTCGCGCCGGTAGTCGCCGGAGCCGAACGCCAGACGGAACGCACCCTGCGCCCGGGCGATCGAGGTGGACTCCTCGATGCCGAGCGCGGACTCGACGAGGGCGATGACCGGCGTGTGGCCGCCGAGACGGTGCCACGTGTCCGTGACCTGCGCCGGCGACTCGGTCTTCGCGAGCATCACGCCCTGGAGACCGGGCAGGCCGCGGAGCTCCTCGACGTCGTCCTCCCAGAACGGGGTGGTCACGTCGTTGATCCGGACCCAGGCCTCGCCGCCGCCGGCGAGCCACGAGGCGACGGTCTGTCGTGCACCCGGCTTGGCGGCCGGGTCCACCGCGTCCTCGACGTCGAGGATGATCTGGTCGGCGCGGGACCGCTGCGCGCGCTCGAAGCGGTCGGCCGCGGTGCCCGGCACGAGGAGCCAGGAGCGGGAGATCTCGGCGGGGACCGATCGGCGGCGGTCCGGGCCCGCCGTCGAGGTGGCGGGGGCGGACGGGGCGGTGCGGTCGTCGGTGGCCATGTCCTCGTTGGTACCACACCGGCCCTCCCGAACCGGCATCGGGCTCCCGCGGAAACCCCGAAACCTCGGGTCATTGCCGCAGGGGTCGCCCGCTTCCGCCTACAGTGTCGGATGTGTGGCGAGACAGGGTGACCGACGGCGCGGACGACGGAAACGACGACGTCCCCGTCGATGCTGCCCCGACGCCCGAGGCCGGGCAGCAGCAGGAGACCGTCGTGACGGACGAGCCGGACCGCACCCTGCGTCCCGAGCTGCAGCTCACGAGCCCGCAGGCGATCAGCCTGGGTGACCCGCGCCTCCAGGCCGGCAACGCCGCCGAACCGACGTGGGACGCGTGGCGGACGCAGCTGACCGGTGTCGGTGGCACGAGCCCGCTCACCCACTTCAGCGACCACCCGCGCGCCCGGATCGAGCTGTCCACGACGCACCCGGGCGGACTCGCACAGTTCATCACGGGCAAGACGACGCTGCTGTCGAGCCTCATCCGCGACGAGGTGGCGCTGCGCGCCGCCCGCATCGCCGCCGCCCGTGTCGAGGCGAAGGGCACCGAGCTCGCGACCGTGCGCGGCATCGACGCCGTCAAGCTCGGCATCGGCATGGCGGACTGGCAGCACGGCGACGAGCACTTCCGCGGACCGGTGCTCCTGCGCCCGCTCGCGATCCGTCGCCACGGCCGCGACTTCGAGGTGCGCCTGCTCGGCGAGCCCGTCCTCAACCCCGGCCTCGCCGATGCGCTGCACGAGCAGCACGGCGTCATCCTCGACGCGCAGTCCTTCGTCGCGCTCGCGCAGCAGGACGGCTCGTTCACGCCGAACCCGGTGATCGACCGGCTCCGTGGCCTGACCGCGCACATCCCCGGCTTCTCGGTGCACGCGCGCCTGGTCGTGTCGACCTTCGCCGAGGTCGCCAGCGGCATGGTCGAGGACACCGGCGACCTGTCGCACCCCGTGCTCGACGCCCTCGCCGGCAACCCGAGCGCGAAGTGGCAGGTCGAGCAGTCCTACCACCCGGTCGAGCAGACCCCGTCGGACGAGCGCAGCCCGGAGACGGACACGCTGCTCCTCGACGCCGACGACGAGCAGGAGAACGTGATCGCGCAGATCACGGCCGGCAACTCGATCGTCGTGAAGACGCTGCCGGGCACCGGCGGGACGCAGACCATCGTCAACGCGCTCGGCGGCCTCGTGGCGGCGAACAAGCGCGTCCTCGTGGTCAGCCCACGCCGGGCGACGCTCCGCGGGATCGCGGCCCGGTTCGCCGAGGTCCAGCTGCCCGGCGTCGCCGTCACCCCGGCCACGCTGCGCCGTGATGTCGTCCGGGCGATCGCTCGTAACGAGAAGTCGCAGCGCCCGAACCTCCGCGAGGTCGACGACGCCCTGGTCCGTCTCCGCAAGGTCCTCACCGATTACCGCGGCTCGCTCACCCGGGTCGACGCGGACTTCGGCGTCTCGGTGCTCGACTGCCTCGTCGAGCTGTCCCGCCTGTCGCTCCTGCCGGTGCCGCCGTCCACCACGGCGCGCCTGTCGAAGCGCTCGGTGACGAGCATGGTCGAGGGGCGTTCGCGCGTCGCCGAGACGATGGTCAGCGCCGCGAACCTCGGCGAGTTCCGCTACGGCCCCGACGACTCGCCCTGGTACGGCGCGAAGTTCGGCTCGAGCGACGGCGCGCAGCGCGCCCACCGCACGGCGCAGGACCTCGACACCGAGGGCCTGCCGACGCTGCTCCGCCGCGCGCACGACCTCGTCGCGACGACCCGGATGCGGCAGTTCACGACGATCAACGAGCTCGGCATCTACCTCCGCCTGCTCACCGAGATCCGCGACACCCTCGACCGCTTCCTGCCCGTCGTGTTCGACCGGTCGGTCTCCGAGCTCGTCGCCGCCACCGCACCGCGGGGCGAGGGCGCTCCGA
Organism: Curtobacterium sp. NPDC089185; assembly: GCF_040685235.1. NCBI lineage: Bacteria > Bacillati > Actinomycetota > Actinomycetes > Micrococcales > Microbacteriaceae > Curtobacterium > Curtobacterium sp. NPDC089185. Next base: position 302,423 of record NZ_JBFBHK010000002.1, read on the forward strand.
TGTCGTCGACGAACCGTCGTCGCCTGAAGAAGCTGGCACGCGAGTACGTCCGCCCCGGCGTGCACGTGTCCGACCTCCACGAGGCCCTGACCCGCGTGCAGCAGCAGCGCGTGCTCTGGCAGCGGTACGTCGCCGCGGGCGTGAACCCCGAGGTGCCCACGGGCATCGGCGACGTGCAGGTGCTCTTCTCGAACGTCGTGCAGGACCTCGCGCGGCTCGACGAGCCCCTCGGCCGCACCGACCGTGACCGGCAGCTCGCGAACCTGCCGATCGACGAGCTCGTGCCGACCATCGCCGAGCTCGCCGCCGAGTCCGACGTCCTGCACAACCTGCAGGAGCGCACCGAGCTCATGCAGACCCTCCGCGACCTGCAGCTCGAGCCGCTCATCACCGACCTGGCGAACCGGCACGTGCCGGACCTGCAGGTGCCGGCCGAGCTCGAGCTCGCCTGGTGGCAGTCCGCGCTCGAGACGATGCTCGAGTCCGACCGGGCACTGCTCGGCGGCAACACCGACATGCTCGACCGGGTGGAGGCCGACTTCCGCCTGGTGGACGACGCGCACGCGGCCGGGGTCTCGCAGGGCCTGGCGTGGCAGCTCGCCGAGAACTGGAAGGTCGGCCTCGTCGACTGGCCGGACGAGGCGACCGCGTTGAAGACGCAGCTCAAGGAGGGCGCGATCACCTCGCGCCTGCTGCAGGACTCCGCGCCGCACCTGTCCCGTTCGATCGCGCCGGTCTGGCTCGCGAGCCCGTACGAGGTGCCCGACATCGCCGACACGATGCCGTTCGACACGGTGATCCTCGTCGACGCCGGTGCGGTCACGATCGCCGAGACCGTCGGCGCCGTCCGTCGTGCGCGGCAGACCGTCGTCTTCGGCGACCCGGTCACGCAGACCCCGTCGCCGTTCGGCATCGCCGTCGACCCCGACCGCCGTGCCCTGCAGGTCGACGAGGGCACGCTCGACGCCCTGCACGCCGACTCCGCGCTCGCGAAGCTGTCGACGCTCCTGCCGACGCTGTCGCTCACCCGCTCGTACCGCGCCGGCGGCGAGGACCTCGCCGAGCTCGTGAACCGCCGCTTCTACGGCGGCCGCATCGAGTCGCTGCCGTGGGCCGGGTCGTTCCTCGGGCACGGCTCGATCGCGATCGACTACGTCAGCGACGGCAAGGCCGTGCCGGACCCGGAGTCCGGTGCCGTCGAGAGCGTCGACGCCGAGGTCGACCGCGTCGTCCGGCTCGTGCTCGACCACGCCCGCACCCGGCCGACCGAGTCGCTCATGGTGATCACCGCCTCGGCCAAGCACGCCGTCCGCGTCGAGCAGGCCGTGCTCACCGCGGCGCAGGGCCACAAGGACCTGACCGAGTTCGTCATCGGCGACCGCGCCGAGCCGTTCATCGTCGCGACGCTCGAGCAGTCCGTGGCCCAGAGCCGCGACCGGGTCGTGTTCTCGATCGGCTACGGCCGGACGCCGCACGGTCGGGTGCTCCGCGACTTCGGTCCGCTCGGCAAGCCGGGCGGGGAGCGCCTGCTGGCGGTCGCGATGACCCGGGCGCGCCGCTCGATGATCATCGTCACCTGCTTCCAGCCCTCGGACATCGAGGCCGAGCGCATGGGCCACGGCACCGTCGCGCTGGCCGAGATCCTCGCCGAGGTCCGCGCCCGCACGGCGGCCGAGTACGTGCCGGACGACTCCGACCCGCTGCTCGTCGACCTGGCCCGCCGGCTCGAGATGCGCGGCATCCCGGTCGCGCTCGGCCACCGCGGGAAGCTCGGCCTGGTGGCCGCGCACGGCGGTGTCTGCGTGACGATCGAGACGGACGCCTCGCTGGTCCGCGGTTCCCTGCGCGAGACGCTGCGGCTCCGGCCCGAGGTGCTCCGCCGACTCGGGTGGCACTACGTGCGCGTGCACGCCTTCCAGCTGTTCTCCGACCCGGACCGCGTCGCGGACACGGTCGCGTCGGTCCTCGGTGTCGACCGGGGTGCCACGCAGGAGATCTCCATCCCACCGATCCCCGCTCGCCGGTGAGCAGGCCGGAGATGCATCCCAGCGTGCCCGCTCCGGGCCCCGCTCGCCCATGACCCGGTCCCGGCGTGCGTCCCGCGCCGCCGGGCCGGTGACGTCGGAGACCGACCAGCTGGTGGGCACGTGGACGCGGGCCGACGACGCGGCGGAGGCCGCGCCTCCCGTCCGCCCCGCGGCCGACGGCGTCCCCGCTGCGGATGACGGCGTCCGTCCTGCAGACGACACGGCGGCACGGCCGGGAGGCGCCTCCCGCCCCGGCAGGCGCGTCACCACCCGCCCGGTGCCGGGCTACGACCCGGCCGCGCCGCCGGAACCGGCCCGCCACCGCGAGGGCGAGAACGACGCCCGACTCCGGGGGGACGTGCCCCCGCACTGGTGACGGGTAGCCTGGGGGCGATGACTGACACCGCGCGACAGCGACCCGACTGGCAGACGTGGCCGAACCTGATCACGCTCGTGCGCTTCGTGCTCATCCCCGTGTTCATCGGGTTCGTCGTCGCCGGTCACCCGGGGTGGGCGCTCGTCACGCTCGTCGTGCTCGGCGTCAGCGACTGGGCCGACGGGTTCATCGCCCGGAAGTTCGACCAGGGGTCGCAGCTCGGCAAGGCCCTCGACCCGATCGCCGACCGGCTCGCGATCATCGCGATCGTGCTCTCGCTCGTGCTCGTCGGCCTGCTGCCGTGGCCGAGCGTGGCGATCATCGTGCTCGTGGACCTGGTGCTCGTCGTGCTCTCGTGGCTGTGGTTCCGCGGCAACCCCGACCTCGACGTCACGTGGACGGGCAAGATCCGGTCCGCGCTGCTCTTCGTCGGGCTGCCGCTCCTGCTGTTCTCCTCGACGTCGTGGGCGTCGCAGTACGACTGGATCCGCGTGCTCGCGCTCGTGTTCGTCTGGCTCGGCACGATCGGCCACGTCATCGCGGGTGCCCAGTACGCCGCGGCCCTCGCCGCGAAGCACCGCACGGTGTCCCGCACGGCCTGAGCCGCCGGCCGGCCTTCGCCCCGCCTCCGTCTTCGTGGAACCACGGAACCGACGTCGAACCCGCCCTGCAGCGTGGTTCGACGTCGGTTCCGTGGTTCGACGCGACTAGAGCTTCGTCGAGCCGCCGATGCCCGGACCCTCGGGCGCGGTCGACGGGGCCACGTGCGCGCCGCCGCCGGTGTCCGCCGCGACGCCGTTCTGCGTCCGGAGCAGGTCGCGGATCTCGAGCAGCACCTCGACGTCGGTCGGCGGGACGTCCTGCGGCGTCTGCTGCTCGTCGTTCTTGACCCGCTCGAAGGCGATCTTCTTGAGCCGGTTGACCGGGACGACCAGGGCGAAGTACACCACCGCGGCGACGATCACGAAGTTCAGCGCGGCGCCGATGATCGCGCCGAAGTAGAGGGTCGCGGGCTTGCCGCCGCTCACCGTCGGGATGTCGACCTTGAGCGCTTCGTCCAGCGAGGACGCGTTGAAGACCGCGCCGATGAGCGGGTTGATGAGCGCGTTGACGATCGTCGTGACGATGGCGGTGAACGCGGCACCGATGACGACCGCGACGGCCAGGTCGATGACGTTCCCGCGGAGCAGGAACTCCTTGAAGCCCTTCACGCGGGCCTCCTTCCGTGTCGAGGAGACCCCACCGTACCGACGGTGGCGAGCGTCCGTCAGGAAGCGCTGGGAGCGGCCGGCTTCGACTCGGTCTTCTTCGGTTCGCTCTTCTTCGGCTCGCTCGTCGACGACGTGCCGGACGCCGACGACGACCCCTCGGCCTTCGGCGTCGACCGCGAGTCGGTGCGGTAGAACCCGCCGCCGTTGAAGGTGACGCCCACAGGCGAGAACACCTTGCGCAGGGCGCCGCCGCACACGGGGCACTCGGTCAGGGTGGCGTCGGAGAACGACTGCTTGACGTCGAAGGCGTTGTCGCACTCGGTGCAGCGGTACGAGTAGGTGGGCACCCTAGCTCCGGAAGGTGATGATGCGCGACGGCGTGATGATGCCGTCGACGGGTTCGTCGTGGGCCTCGCGCGGGACCTCGTCGAGGTACTCCGCGTCGAAGATCACAGCATAGACGGGCGGGCGGTTCGCCATCGACCCGAGGGTCTTGTCGTAGTAACCCCGTCCCCAGCCCATCCGGCAACCGTCGTGCCCGACCGCGGCCGCCGGCGCGAGGATGGCGTCGACGTCGCCGAGCGCGAGCGGGGAGAGCAGCTCGCCGACCACCTCGGGCATGCCGTGCAGGCCCTGCTGCTCGGTCGAGCCGTCGCCGACCGCCCAGTCGAGCAGGCCGTCCTCGCGGGTGATCGGCAGCAGCACCCGGACGCCGTGCTCGTGCGCCCACACGAGGAAGGGACGCACGTCGGGTTCGTCGGGGGCGGACAGGTAGAGCGCAAGCGAGCGGACCTGCCGCTCCTCCACGAAGCGCTGCAGCGTGGCGGTCAGCCCCACGGTGTCCGTGTCGCGCTCGGTCGTGGTCCGGGTGCGCCGCCGCTGCCGGAGCTCGGCTCGCAGGGCGCGCTTCTCGTTCCCGAGATCGGCGGTCATGGCGGGGAGTCTACCGAGACCGGGTTTGCGGCTTCCCGCCGCAGGACGCGGCTTGCCGTGTCCCCCGAAAGGCCCATGCCACGGCTCAGTGGTCGTCCGGTACGTTCATCCGCATGGGCTTCCAGATTTCGAAGGCGGTGATCCCGGCCGCAGGCCTGGGCACGCGCTTCCTCCCCGCGACCAAGGCGATGCCGAAGGAGATGCTCCCGGTCGTCGACAAGCCGGCGATCCAGTACGTGGTCGAGGAGGCCGTCGGCGCCGGACTCACCGACGTGCTGATGATCACCGGACGCAACAAGAACGCACTCGAGAACCACTTCGACCACGTGGCCGAGCTCGAGGAGACCCTCAAGAAGAAGGGCGACCACGAGAAGCTCCAGAAGGTCAACCAGTCGACCGACCTCGCCGACATGCACTACGTCCGCCAGGGCGACCCGCTCGGCCTCGGCCACGCGGTGCTCCGCGCCAAGATGCACGTCGGGCGCGAGCCGTTCGCCGTCCTGCTCGGCGACGACATCATCGACGCCCGCGACCCGCTGCTCAAGCGCATGATCGAGGTGCAGGGCCAGAAGAACGCGACGATCGTCGCGCTCCTCGAGGTCCCCGAGTCGCAGACCCACATGTACGGCATCGCCACGGTCGAGGAGACCGACACCGACGACGTCGTGAAGATCACCGGCCTGGTCGAGAAACCCCCGCAGGGCGAAGCCCCCTCGAACCTCGCCATCATCGGCCGCTACGTCATCCGCCCCGAGGTCTTCGACGTCCTCGAGAAGCAGGAGCCGGGCAAGGGCGGCGAGATCCAGCTGACCGACGCGCTCATGAAGATGGCGGGCGCCGAGGAGTGGACCGGCGGCGTGTACGGCGTCGTGTTCCGTGGACGCCGGTACGACACGGGTGACAAGCTGGACTACATCAAGGCGATCGTGCAGCTCGCCTCGGACCGCGACGACCTCGGCCCGGACCTCAAGGCCTGGCTGAAGGACTTCAACGCGGGAGAGTAGCCACCCCGTCACGAACGGGTCCGGGGTCGCCCCCGGGCCCGTTCGTGCATCCACCCGGTCGACCACCGGGCACCGGAGGAACCACAGCGATGACGACGATCCCGACCCTGTCCCACGGGCGGGTCACCATCCGGCCCCTCCGGCTCCGTGACACCCGCGACCTCGACGTCGCGCTCGCCACCAACCGGTCGTGGCTCCGGACGTGGGAGGCGACGAACCCCTCCGGGCACGTCTCCACCGACGTCCGCGGCAGCATCCGGGCGCTCCAGGCGAACGCCCGGGCGGGGCTCGGGCTCCCGTTCGCGATGGAGCTCGACGGCCGCTTCGTCGGGCAGCTCAACGTCTCCGGGATCACCTACGGGTCCCTCGGCAGCGCGTCGATCGGCTACTGGGTCGTCGAGGACGCCGCCGGGCACAACGTCACCCCGATCGCCGTCGCGATGGCGGTCGACCACTGCTTCCGCGTCGTCGGCATCCACCGCGTCGAGATCTGCATCCGACCGGAGAACGCCCCGAGCCTCCGCGTCGTCGAGAAGCTCGGCTTCCGGTTCGAGGGCCTGCGCCGCCGCTACATCCACATCAACGGCGACTGGCGCGACCACTTCTGCTTCGCGCTCGTGGCCGAGGAGGTCCGCGAGGGCGTCCTCGACCGCTGGGTCGCCGGCCGGGTGCCGTCCGGCGTCGGCAGCGTCCCGCTCGCCGCGCGCGACGAGGCGGCGGTCCCGCTCGACACGCGCCCCCGGATCTGACGCACCGCAGCTGACGGACGGGAGGCACCGCCTCCTCCGACGGATTCCGTCGCGACTCGCGCAACACGCGTCCGGCAATCAGCGGCCGGGGGAACCCGCACCCCTACCGTGGCCCCATGGCAGGTATCGGCTCCTGGGGCGGCGGCATCGTCCTGCTCATCGCGGCCGTGCTCTGGGTCGTCTACCTCATGCCGTCCTGGGCGGCTCGTCGCCAGTACCTCGCCACCGAGCGGAACGCGATCCGGCTGCAGCAGACCCTGCGCATCCTCGCCCAGACCGCCGAGCTCCCCGACGAGGTCCGGGTCGAGATGAACGCACGGTCCCTCGCCGAGGCGCAGCGCGTCGCCCGGTCCGAGGAGGCCAAGCGCACCGCGATCGTCCGCGCCCACGAGGCGGCGCGGCAGCGGGAGATCACCCGGCGTCTGGCCGAGCAGCAGCCGACGCTCGAGCGCGTCTCGTCCGTCCCCGCGCTCACCGCCATGCGCATGCGTCGGTCCCGGCTCGGCGCGACCCTGTTCGGCACGCTCGGGATCGTCGTCGCGCTCGTCGTCCTCGTCGCGGCACCCGGGGCGTGGCTCGTCGCCGTCGCGGGGCTCGTCGCCGCGGGCGGGTCCGCAGCGGTCCTCGCGCAGCTGCACCAGGTGGCGCAGGCGCGGAAGGCGCGTGCCGCGGCCGGGGCTGCGGAGGCGACCCGTGCCTCCCGTCCGGCCGCCACCTGGACGGACCCGGCGCCGCCGCTGTCCGCCGAGCAGCCCGCCGGACCCGCCCGTGACCGCAGCTGGACCCCGGCCGGTGTGCCGAAGCCGCTCTACGTGCAGCGGCCGTCGGCGCCGGCGCCCACGCCGGAGTCGTCGGCGGAGCTCGCCGCCCGGCTGCGGGAGCGCGTCGCCGCGGCGAAGGCCGAGGCAGACGCCGAGGCGGCGGCGATCCGCGCGGGGGAGCAGGACCCGTCGCTCGCGCGGGTGTCCCGCCTGCGTGCCGACGTCGAGGAGGCCGCGGCCTCGCTGTCGTCGCACGACCAGGGGCGCCTGGCGGAACGGCTCGGGCTCCGTGCACCCGCGTCCGCCGACGCGTCCACCGCTCCGGCCTCGCCGGACGCAGCAACCGCTCCGGCTGCTGCGGCGCCCGAGCCCGAGCAGCCCGCGACGCCGAGCCGCTGGGCCGGCATGGGCGTCATCGGCGACGACGAGTACCGGCAGACCGACCTCGACGCGGTCATGCGTCGACGTCGCGCGGTCTGACGCCGCGGCACGCCCGGCCGCTGCGTCCCGATTTCGGATCGCGCTCACGGTGGTGAGCTGCCACGGCTCTCGAGCCCGAGCAAACCGCGACGCCGAGCCGCTGGGCCGGCATGGGCGTCATCGGCGACGACGACTACCGGCAGACCGACCTCGACGCGGTCATGCGTCGACGTCGAGCGGTCTGACGCCGCGGCACGCCCGGCCGCCGCGTCCCGATTTCGGATCGCGCTCACGGTGGTGCTAGTGTGGTCGAGCACTTGGGGCTATGGCGCAGTTGGTAGCGCGTCTCGTTCGCAATGAGAAGGTCAGGGGTTCGAATCCCCTTAGCTCCACCAGATGCACGAAGGCCACCCGGACCGGGTGGCCTTCTGCGTTCCCGAGGGTCCGTCGTCAGCTCGGAGCGCTGTCCGTCAGGACGCCGGCGCGCGCGAGTTCGGCGTGGATCGCGTTCGCGGCCTGCTCGAACGCCCGGGTGCCGCGGGCGACGCCGATCGCCCCGCCCTTCAGCACCGCCCGCCCGGACCCGCGGAGGAGCCGTGCCACCGTGCTCCCGTCCGGTGCGACCATGAGCTGCACGTCGAGCCGGGTGTGGAACGTCCGCTCGCCCGCCAGCGCCCCGATCAACAGGGTGACGCCCAGGCTGCCGCGGGTCGCACGCAGGGCGCCCTGCGCGGCGTCCTCGACGGCGTAGCCCTCACGGACGAGTGCGTCGCGGACCCGGAGGCGGGTGGAGTCGGGGTCGGCGGCGACGAAGAAGTCGTGGCTCTCGGGCATGCGGGTGGCGGTCCTTCCGGTCGGTGGTGCGCTTCCGGTGATCCTGCCGCACCGTCGCCTACCCTGGTGCAGACATGACTGCCTCGTTCACCCGCCGCTCCCTGCTCTCCCTCGCCGGCGTCGCCGGCATCGGGTTCGCCGTCGCCGCCTGCTCCCGCGGCGACGACGCCACGTCGAGCCCGTCGGGCTCGTCCGGATCGTCGAGCTCGTCCGGGGCAGCTTCCGGTGGCAAGGACGGCGGGTCGTCGTCGAGCGCCCGCCCGGCCGCCTCGTCGATCGAGCCCGCACAGGTCCCGCTCGCCGGCGGCGTCACCGTCACGGTCGCCGGGACCGGCCTGGCCGAGGTCCGCGGGGTGACGGTCGGCGGGATCGCGGCGCGTGACGTGCGGGCCTCGGCGACGAAGGTGACCTTCACGGCTCCGCACCAGGCGATGTACACGCCCGGCTCGGCGGACGTCGCGCTCTTCACGACGGCGGTCGAGCCGAGTCCGTCCGCCAACCGGTCGTCGGACGGCAACGGCAGCGCGGCGAACGACGGGCAGGCCGGCGCGACCCAGGACCAGACGACCGCAACCCCGACGCCCACGGCCGCACCCGTCCCGGACGCGTCGACGGCGGTCGCGACGACGACGGTCGCCTACGCGGCGCTGACCGACGTCGACCGGCAGCTCGCGTACGCGATGCGGTACTGGTCCGACTACAACCTCGCCGAGTACGGCACCATGAACCCGATCGGTGGCGACTGCGCGAACTACGTGTCGCAGACCCTGGTCGCCCGCGGGTGGCAGCAGCGCTCCGACTGGTACAACCGGGCCGGCGGCGCCCAGCACAGCGCCACCTGGACGTACTGCCCGGCGATGGAACCGTGGATGACCGCCAACGCCGCGGAGTTCGGGCTGACCCGACGCTCCCTCGACGAGCGGAGCAAGGTCAGGGTCGGCGACATCGTGTTCTACGACTGGAACGACAACCAGTCGCCCGACCACGTGACGATCGTCTCCGAGGTCTTCACCGAGCCGGACGGCACCGTCCGGATCAAGTCGGCGAGCCACAACCAGGACGGGCCCTACCGCGACCTCGACGAGATGATCACCGTGCAGCACCCGGGCGGCACCGCCTGGTTCCACACGTTCGACGCGTAGGGCCGCGCGGGGCGGCTCCGACGACGTGGGACGAACCACGGAAGCGACGTCGAACCAGCCGCCCACCCTGGTTCGACGTCGGAACCGTGGTTCGACCGCGGCGACCGCGACCTCCGCCCCACCCGCCGGCGCGTGCTCAGGGGAACCCGAGGAACCACAGCAGCACGACCGCGACCGGCTGCAGGCACACCCCGACCACGAGCCACGCGACCGTCCGCCGCCGCGTCCCCGTGAAGCCCGCCGCCCCGAGGAGCGGCGCCGTCGGCAGGAGCAGTCGCGGCAGGCTCTGCTGCGGCAGGAACACCGCGACGAGGTACAGCGCGTACGACGCCGTGAACGCCACGACGTCCGTCCCGAGGGCGCGGACGCCCCGCCGGGTCCAGACCCACACCGCGGCGGCGAGCACACCCACCACGAGCACGACGCCGAGCGGCCCGAGCCACGTCGAGGCCATCCGGAACCAGGGCGTCAGCGGTTCGAAGTGCTGCCGCCCGACGAACCCCACCCACCAGGACGTCTCCGTCTCGAGGTAGGCGTCCGGCCGCCCCGTCACCACCGACGCGACGACGGGCCACGCGAGGCCGGTCGCCGCGACCCCGAGCCCGGCGACGACGATGGCCACCGCGTCGCGCACCGGCAGCGCCCGGCGCTCCCGGACGACCCGCACCACCAGGTGCACCGCGAGGGCCACCGCGAGCGCGAGCACCCCCGGCTTCGTGAACGCCGCCACGAGCCCGAGCGGCAGCACGAGCCAGTACCGCCGGCGCACCAGTGCGAGCAGGCCGCCGAACAGCAGGAGCAGGAACGTGCTCTCGGCGTACGCCACCTGCAGCAGGAACCCGGTCGGCGCGAACGCGAAGAGCGCCGTCGCCCGGGTCGCCCGCCGCTCGTCGGTCGCCGCGCGAACCAGGTGCCAGAGCACGACGCACGTGCCGGCTCCGGCGAGCGTGGCGACGAGCACGCCGGCGGCCCAGAAGGACCCGCCGACCAGGGGCTGGACCAGTCGCGACAGCGCCGGGAAGACCGGCAGGAAGGCCCACGGGTTCGGCAGCACGTGGCCCGCCGCGTCGGTGGGCAGCGTCGTCGGGTAGCCGTGCTCGGCGATGGTCCGGTAGAACGACGCGTCCCACGACCCGAGGAACGCCGTGAAGGTCCCCTCGCGTCGGTACGACGCGAACCGCCAGCCGTGCGCGGTGGCGAGCAGCCAGACCGTGAGCAGCAGGACGGTGCTGACCACGCGGGAAGCCAGCCACACGAGGAGGGGAGCGGTCCACCCGCTGTGCCGTCCCTCCAGGCCGACCGTGAGCAGGCGACGGACGCGGGACGACAGCCCCGGCCGGGAGGCACGGGTCGTCTCCGCCAGGTCGGTCACCGACCGATCCTCCCACCTCCACAGCCGACGTTCACTGTCCGGTCGCCGCACCTCCAGGGAGCACCAGGGTGCAGGGAGTTGCATCAGCCGCGTTCCCTGGAAGGACCACGACAGGAGGAATCATGCCCTTCATCACCGTCGGCGCCGAGAACGGCCACGACATCGACCTGCACTACGACGACTTCGGCTCGGGCGACCCGGTCGTCCTGATCCACGGTTGGCCGCTCTCCGGCCGCTCGTGGGAGGGCCAGATCCCGGCACTCGTCGAGGCCGGCCACCGCGTCATCGCCTACGACCGCCGCGGGTTCGGCCAGTCCTCGCAGCCCTGGGGCGGGTACGACTACGACACGTTCGCCGCGGACCTCGACAAGCTCATCACCGAGCTCGGGCTGTCGAACGTCACGCTGATCGGGTTCTCGATGGGCGGCGGCGAGCTCGCGCGCTACGCCTCGCGGTACGGGACCAGCAACATCAAGAAGCTCGTCTTCGCCAGCGCGGTGCCGCCGTACCTGTGGAAGTCGGACGACAACCCGGACGGCGCGGTCGACCAGGACCTCGCCGACTGGTTCGCGAACGGCATCACGGGCGACCGTCCCGCGTTCCTCCACCAGTTCGTCGACATGTTCTACACGGCGGGCGGCGAGCCGGGCCTGCTCAAGAAGCCGCTCGTGAGCGACGACCAGCGTGCGTACGACCTGTCGATCGCCGAGCTCGCCTCGCCGAAGGGCACGCTCGACTGCACCGTTGCCTTCGCGACGACGGACTTCCGCGACGACCTGACGAAGATCGACGTCCCGACGCTCGTCATCCATGGCGACTCGGACGGCATCGTGCCGTTCGAGGCGTCCGGTCAGCGCACCGCCGCCGCCATCCCGAACGCGCAGACGCACGTCATCGAGGGCGGCCCGCACGGTGTGCTCGCCTCGCACAAGGACGAGTGGAACGAGACGGTCCTGCGCTTCCTCGCGTCCTGACCCTCCCGCGACACGCAACGTGGGCGGTTCCTCGCAGCGGTAGGTCGCTGCGAGGATCCGCCCACGTTGCGTTCTGCGGGAACGGACCGACGTGCCGCCCGTCAGTGCCCGGTGACGGCCGCCCGGATCCGCTCGATCGGCACCTTCGGGCTGCGGTCGGCGTTGAGCAGCCCGTTCGTCTCCTGCATCGTGTCCGTGAGCTGCGTCCAGCACGACCCGGCCAGGAACGAGCTCGCCCGGACGCCGTCGTACAGCGCCGTGATCCGGTTGACCCAGTCGTCGCCGTCGAGGGCCGAGGTGTAGCCCCAGCCGTCCTCGCGGCGGGCTCCCGGCTGGAAGTCCACGCCGCCGAACTCGGTCAGCATCACCGGCTGGCCCTCGTCCGTCGCTCCACCGACCAGGATCCGGCGGTCGGCGGGTCCGCGGCCGCCGAGCAGCGCCGTCCGTGCCGCGTCGTCCGCGTACGTCGCCGCGAGCCGGACGCCGTCGCCCTCGTAGTCGTGGATCGTGACGATGTCCGAGTTCGTGTGCTCCCAGCCGTCGTTCGAGATCACCGGGCGGGTCGGGTCGAGTGCCCGCGTCAGGTCGGCGAGCGCCCTCGCGTACGCCTGCTGCGCCGGGTCGGTCGCGACGTGCTGCACGCCCCAGCTCTCGTTCGCGGGGACCCACGTGACGATCGACGGGTGGGAGGCGTCCCGTTCGACGGCGTCCATCCACTCGCGCACCAGCCGCTGCACCGCGAGCGGGGTGAACGCGTACGCGCCCGGCGCCTCACCCCAGACGAGCAGCCCGAGGCGGTCCGCCCAGTAGAGGAAGCGCGGGTCCTCGATCTTCTGGTGGTTCCGCGCCGCGGTGAAGCCGAGCTCCTTGATGAGCTCGACCTCGCGCCGGAGGGCCGCGCGGGACGGGGCCGCGAGGTGCGACTCGGGCCAGTAGCCCTGGTTGAGCACGCTGCGGACGTCGTACGCGCGCCCGTTCAGCAGGAACGCACCGCCGTCGGTGCCGACCGTCCGCAGCCCGAAGTAGCTCGCCACCGCGTCGACTCCGACGAGTGCCACCGTCGCGTCGACGAGGCGCGGGGTCTCCGGGCTCCACACCAGTTCGTCCTCGGCCTGGCCGTTCGTCTGGCGGGCGACGGGAACCGGGACGACGACCTCGTCGGCGTCGGCGGGCACGGCGACCTCGACCGACGCGAGCTCCTCGCCCGTGCCCTGCCACCAGGCGTCCACGCGGACCCGTTCGGCGTCCCGGCGCTCGCCGGCGAGCCGCACGGTCAGGCGCACGGTGGCGTGGTCGACGTTCGTCCAGCGGAGGGCCGCGATCGACCGCGACGGCACGGCCTCGAGCCACACGGTCTGCCAGATCCCGGTCGTTCGGCGGTACCAGATGGCGTGGGGCTCCTCGTGCCAGTCCTGCTTGCCGCGGGGCTGCGTGACGTCGTGCGGGTCGTCCTCGGCGCGGACGACCAGCACGTGCTCGCCGTCGGGGTCGGTGCCGAGGGCCTCGGTGACGTCGAACGAGAACGGGGTGTGGCCGCCCTCGTGCTCGCCGACGAACCGGCCGTCGATCCAGACCCGGGCGCGGTGGTCGACGGCGCCGAAGTGCAGCCGCAGCCGATCGGCCCCGGGGCCGTACCCGGCGGCGTCGAGCTCGGCCCGGGTCAGGGTGCGGGCGTACCAGACGACGGGGTGGAAGCCCGGTTCGTCGATGCAGGACGCCGGCGACTCGGGCGGGAACGGCACCGTGATGTCCCGCGCGTCGGGGAGACCGCTCCGCCACGACGGGTCGTCCCCGGTGTTCCGGAACGACCACGTGCCGTCGAGGTCCGCCCAGGCACGACGCAGCAGCTGCGGACGCGGGTAGGTGCCGTCCTGCTCGGAGGCCAGGGGGAGGGATGCGCGGGCAGAGGGGGCGGCGCCGGTGCCGTCGAGGGAGCTCATGCCCCCATGCTGGTCGTTCTGTACATCGTTGTAAAGAGCAGCGGACGCGTCACCCGGGACGCACTCCGGTCCCGACGCGTAGCGTCCTCCCCATGAGCGCCGAGGCACCCGACCGCGTCCACGACCGCACGCTCGAGGGCTGGATCGCCCGGCAGCGCTGGTACACGGCGAAGGGCAGCACGCCGTCCCTCCGCACGCTGTCCGAGTCGGACGGCACCCGGCTCGTCCTCGACGACGCTCCGACCGGGCCGGTGCTCTACCAGGTGCCGGTGCTGTCCCCGGCACCGGACTTGGACGGGTCGGGGTCGGATCCCGTCGACGCGACGACCGACACCGCGTGGGTGCAGGAACTGGCCGAGCGCATCGACGCCGACCCGTCGTCCCTCCGCCCGATCGGACGGGTGACCGCGTCGCGCGTGCTCTCCGGCGAGCAGTCGAACACCTCGGTCATCTGCGACACCGCGGACGGCGCGCAGGTCATCGTGAAGGTCTTCCGCGTCCTGCACCACGGCGACAACCCCGACGTCACGACGCAGCTCGCACTGTCGGCCGCCGGCAGCGCCCGGGTCCCCACCGTGTACGGCGCCCTGCGCGCCACGTGGCCGGACTCCGGGCGCCCGGACGGGACGGCCACCGGACACCTCGCGTTCGCCCAGGAGTTCCTCCCCGGGCTCGAGGACGCCTGGCGGGTCGCGCTGCACGACGCCCGCGAGGGGACGCCGTGGGACGCGCACGCCGCGGCCCTCGGGTCGGCGCTCGCCGAGGTGCACCGCACCCTCGCCGAGGCGCTGCCGACCGAACCCGCCGACGAGGCGCGCCGGAACGCGGCCGTCGCGACGATGCACGCGCGGTTCGACGCCGCGGTCCGCGAGGCCCCGACCGTCGCCCCGCACGTCGACGCCGTCCGCGCCGTGTACGACCGGGCCGCCGCGGCCGACTGGCCCGCCCTGCAGCGCATCCACGGCGACCTGCACCTCGGCCAGGTGCTCGCGGCGCCGGAGCCCCGCGGGTGGGTGTTCCTCGACTTCGAGGGGGAGCCGCTCCGCCCGCTCACCGAGCGCTCGCTCCCGGACGTCACGCTGCGCGACGTCGCCGGCATGCTGCGGTCCTTCGACTACGTCGCCGGTTCGCTCGCGCACGACGCCGCGTTCGTCGACGCGGGCGCGTGGGCACAGGCCGCCCGCGAGGCGTTCCTCGACGGCTACCAGCGCGGCACCGGCACGGACCTCGGAGGCCACCGCGCGCTCCTCGACGCGTTCGAGCTCGACAAGGCCCTGTACGAGGTGGTCTACGAGACCCGCAACCGACCGGACTGGGCCGGCATCCCGCTCGCCGCGGTCGCGCGGCTCGCGTCCCGCGACGCGGGGTGACCGCGCCGGCCCGCTGACCGCACCGCACCAGCAGCGGCCCCTGACGGACGGGAGGCGCGTGACCAGCCGGTCACGCGCCTCCCGTCCGTCACCGGGTGCGGCGCGTCAGTGTCGCGTCAGTGTCGCTTCAGTTGACGGGCCCGGTGTACTTCTCGCCCGGACCCTTGCCCGGGGCGTCCTGGATCGTCGACGCCTCGCGGAACGCGAGCTGCACCGAGCGGAGCCCGTCGCGCAGCGGACGCGCGTGGTGGTCGCCGATCTCGGTGGCTGCGGCGGTCACGAGCCCGGCGAGTGCCGTGATGAGCTTCCGGGCCTCGTCGAGGTCCGTCTGCTCCTGCGGGTCGTCGGCCAGGCCGACCTTGACGGCCGCCGCGCTCAGCAGGTGCACCGCCACGGTGTTGATGAGCTCGACGGCGGGGACCTCGGCGATGTCGCGTGCCTCGGCGGCGGCCGCCTCGCCGGCGATCTCCTGCGGGACGTCGTTCCCAGGGCTGTCGTTCTCGGGGGTGTCGGGCACGGTGCTCCTCTGCTAGACTCATCGGCGGCAGATACTGTCCGTGCGCTTCGACCAGCTCTCCGAGCGGGTCCGGCAACCGGACGGCGTCGTAGAAGAGGAGTCTCTCCCACCCGCGGCCGTGCACCACAGGCTACCGGGTCCCAACCGCTCCGCCGGCGTCCGCGCCGGCTGGCCGTTCCGGACGGAACGGCGTCGGGCGGCTGCCGAACGGGTTCCAGATCCGTGCGTCAGATCTCCTCTCTCGTGCCGTCGTCCAGGGCAGATGCCCCGGACGACCACCACCTGATTGAAGGAGCTCCGCATCACCGATCCCCGTACCAACGACCGAATCCGCGTCCCTGAAGTCCGTCTCGTCGGACCGCAGGGTGAGCAGGTCGGCGTCGTCCCGATCGCCATGGCCCTGCGTCTCGCGCAGGAAGCCGAGCTGGATCTGGTCGAGGTCGCGCCGAACTCGAAGCCGCCCGTGGCCAAGATCATGGACTACGGCAAGTTCAAGTACGAGGCCGCTCAGAAGGCCAAGGAAGCACGTCGCAACCAGGTGAACACCGACCTCAAGGAGGTCCGGTTCCGCCTGAAGATCGACGTGCACGACTACGAGACCAAGCGCAAGCGTGCCGAGGGCTTCCTCCTCGGTGGCGACAAGGTGAAGGCGATGATCCTCTTCCGTGGCCGCGAGCAGTCGCGTCCGGAGCAGGGTGTCCGTCTCCTCCAGAAGTTCGCCGAGGAGATCGCCGAGTTCGGTGTCGTCGAGTCGCGTCCGACCCAGGACGGCCGCAACATGACGATGATCATCGCCCCCCTCAAGAACAAGTCCGACGTCAAGGGCGAGCAGAACGCCAAGCGTGCTGCGCAGAAGGCCGAGCGTCGCGCGACGGAGCACGCCGCGAAGGGCAAGGAGACCGACGAGTCGACCGAGTCCGCGGCCGTCGAGGCTCCGGCCGAGTAGGTCCTCCCCGGACACGCCGCGCAGCTGCCCCTCGGCGCAGCTGACCCACCCGCAACGGCGCGGCCCCCCATCCCATCCCACGGAAAGGCACCTCCATGCCCAAGCAGAAGACCCACTCCGGGTCGAAGAAGCGCTTCAAGGTCACCGGCAGCGGCAAGATCATGAAGCAGCAGGCCGGTATGCGTCACAACCTCGAGGTCAAGAGCGCCAAGCGCAAGGCCCGCCTCAACGAGGACCAGGTCCTCGCGAAGGCCGACGCGAAGAACGTCAAGAAGCTTCTCGGCCACTGAGCCGGCGGAAACGTAAAGGAACAGATCAATGGCACGTGTAAAGAGAGCGGTCAACGCCGCCAAGAAGCGCCGCGTCATCCTCGAGCGCGCCGAGGGCTACCGCGGTCAGCGTTCGCGCCTGTACCGCAAGGCGAAGGAGCAGGTCACCCACTCCCTCGTCTACGCGTACCGGGACCGTCACGCGAAGAAGGGCGAGTTCCGTCGCCTGTGGATCCAGCGCATCAACGCCGCGTCGCGCGCGAACGGCCTGACCTACAACCGCCTCATCCAGGGCCTCGGCCTGGCCGGCGTCGAGGTCGACCGTCGCATCCTCGCGGACCTCGCGGTGAACAACCCCGAGACGTTCGCAGCGCTCGTCGAGACCGCCAAGGGCGCCCTCCCGGCCGACACCTCGGCTCCGAAGGCCGCGTAGTCGTCACCGCTCCACCCGAAGCCCCCGTTCCGTTCCGGAGCGGGGGCTTCGTCGTTCCTAGACTGGTGTCGTGAGCGATCTCCTCGAGAACCCGAAGTCCGGTCGTGTCCGGGCCGTGGCCGCCCTGGCGAAGAAGGACGTCCGTGCCGACACCGGCCTGTTCCTGCTCGAGGGGCCGCAGGCGGTGCGCGAGGCGATCGCGTACCGGCCGGAGCTGCTCCGCGAGCTGTACGTCACGCCGACGGCCGCCGCGCGCTACGCGCTCGACGACGCACCGGTGGACACGTGGTTCGTCACCGAGCAGGTGCTCGACACGATGGCCGACACCGTGACCCCGCAGGGCGTGGTCGCGGTGTGCCAGCAGTTCCCGACGTCGGTGAAGGACGTCTTCCCGGACACGGTCGACGGCCTGGAGGAACGGGGCGGCCTCCCGGGGATCGTCGCGATCCTCGAGGAGGTGCGTGACCCCGGCAACGCCGGCACGATCATCCGCGCCGCGGACGCCGCCGGGGCCGACGCCGTGGTGCTGACCGGGCGCTCGGTCGACCCGTACAACCCGAAGGTGGTGCGCTCGACCACGGGCTCGCTGTTCCACGTCCCGGTGTCGGTCGGCGTGACCCTGGCGGACGCGGTCTCCCGGGCACGCGGCCTCGGGTACACGATCCTCGCGGCCGACGTCTCGGGCGACGACCTGCCGGACGTCCGTGCCGACGGGATGCTCGACGGGCCGACGGCGTGGGTGTTCGGGAACGAGGCACGCGGGCTGACGGCGGAGGACCTCGCCCTCGTCGACCGAGCCGTCAAGGTGCCGATCTACGGCAGGGCGGAGTCGATGAACCTGGCGACGGCCGCGTCGGTCTGCCTGTACGAGTCGGCGTTCGCCCACCGGACGAAGTAGTCCTGCACGGGCGGAGTCGTCCGCGTCGCCGTCCACCGTCCGATCGGTGCAGGACGGCGGTATCCCACGGGCCGGTAGGCTTGGGCCTCGTGTCAGAACACCTCGAGATCAGCGAACCGGCCGTCGCCGCCGCCGTGGACGAGGCCCTCGCCGCCGTCCGTGCCGCGACGACCGTGGCCGAGCTGAAGCAGGCCAGGACCGAGCACACCGGCGAGCAGTCCGCACTCGCGCGGATGAACGCCGCGATGCGCACCGTGCCGAAGGAGCAGAAGGCCGCGGCCGGCAAGCTCGTCGGGCAGGCCCGTGGGCAGGTGAACCAGGCGATCGCCGAGCAGGAAGCCGTCCTGGCCGAGGCCGAGGAGCGCGCCCGGCTCGAGGCCGAGCGGGTCGACGTCACGGCGCTGCCGAGCCGCAGGACCCCGGGCTCGCGCCACCCCCTGTCGGTCCTCAACGAGACCGTCGCCGACATCTTCGTCGGCATGGGGTGGGAGGTGGCGGAGGGCCCCGAGCTCGAGCACGAGTGGTTCAACTTCGACGCCCTGAACTTCGACCCGGACCACCCCGCCCGTGCGATGGCGGACACGATCTTCGTCGAACCGGTCGACCGGCACCTCGTGATGCGCACCCACACCTCGCCGGTGCAGGTCCGCTCGCTCCTGTCGCGTGACCTGCCGCTCTACGTCATCGCCCCGGGGCGGGTCTACCGCGCCGACGAGCTCGACGCGACCCACCTGCCGGTCTTCACCCAGGTCGAGGGCATCGCCATCGACAAGGGCCTGACGATGGCGCACCTGCGCGGCACGCTCGAGCACTTCGCGCGCCAGGTCTTCGGGGCCGAGGCGCAGATCCGCCTGCGCCCGAACTACTTCCCGTTCACCGAGCCGAGCGCCGAGATGGACGTCTGGCAGCCGAACGCCAAGGGCGGGGCGCGCTGGGTCGAGTGGGGCGGCTGCGGCATGGTGAACCCCAACGTCCTGCGTGCCGCCGGGATCGACCCGGACGAGTACCAGGGCTTCGCGTTCGGGATGGGCATCGAGCGGACGCTGCAGTTCCGCAACGGCCTGAACGACATGCGTGACTTCCTCGAGGGCGACGTCCGCTTCTCGCAGCAGTTCGGAACGGTGGTCTGATGCGCGTCCCACTCCGTTGGCTCGGCGAGTCCGTCGACCTGCCCGACGACGTCACCCTCGAGCACGTCCACGCGGCGCTCGTGTCGGTGGGCTTCGAGGAAGAGGCGATCCACACCTACGACCTGACCGGCCCGATCGTCGTCGGCCGCGTACTCGAGCGCGAGCCCGAGCCGCAGAAGAACGGCAAGACGATCAACTGGTGCCAGGTCGACGTCGGCGAGCCCGAACCGCGCGGCATCGTCTGCGGTGCGCACAACTTCGACGTGGGCGACCTCGTCGTCGTGACGTTGCCCGGCGCCGTCCTGCCCGGACCGTTCCCGATCGCCGCGCGCAAGACCTACGGCCACGTTTCCGACGGCATGATCGCCTCGGCGCGCGAGCTCGGTCTCGGCGACGAGCACGACGGCATCCTCCGCTTCGCGGACCTCGGCATGGACCCGGAGGTCGGCGCCGACGCGATCGCGCTGCTCGGCCTCGACGACGCGGCGGTGGAGATCAACGTCACGCCGGACCGCGGGTACGTGATGAGCATGCGCGGTGTGGCGCGCGAGTACGCCCACGCGACGGGCGCGAGCTTCCACGACCCCGTGGAGCGTGTCACGCCCCGCTCCGGCGAGGGCTTCCGCGTCACGATCGACGACCGGGCACCGATCCGCGGTCGCGTCGGCGCGCACACCTTCGTCACGCGCGTCGTGCGCGGCATCGACCCGACCGTGAAGACACCGGCGTGGATGGTGTCCCGCCTCTCGCTCGCCGGCGTGCGCTCCATCTCGCTCCCGGTCGACGTCACGAACTACGTGATGTTCGAGCTCGGGCAACCCCTGCACGGCTACGACCTCGCGAAGGTCGTCGGCGGCCTCGGGGTCCGTCGCGCGACCACGGGGGAGACCCTGGTCACCCTCGACGACACGACCCGCACGCTCGACCCCGAGGACCTCGTCATCACCGACGACGAGGGCCCGGTCGGGTTCGCCGGCGTCATGGGCGGCGCCCGCACCGAGATCTCCGGCAGCACGACGGACGTCCTCATCGAGGCGGCCGGCTTCGACCAGGTCTCGATCGCCCGGACCGCCCGTCGCCACAAGCTGCCGAGCGAGGCCTCGAAGCGCTTCGAACGCGGGGTCGACCCGCTCGTCGCCGAGGCCGCGGCGAACCGCGCCGTCGAGCTCCTCGTCGAGCTCGCGGGCGGCACGGCGGACGCCCTCGGCTCGACGCTCGTCGACACCGAGCCGCGCCCGACCACCACGATGCGGCTCTCACGTCCGGCCGAGCTGGTCGGCGTCGACTACACCGACGCCGAGGTCGTCGACACCCTCCGCGCGATCGGCGCGTCGGTCGAGGCGGACGGGGACCTCCTCGTCGTCACGCCGCCGTCCTGGCGCCCCGACCTCACCGACGACACCACCCTGGTCGAGGAGGTGGCACGCATCGTCGGGTACGACCGCATCCCGAGCGTGCTGCCGGTCGCCCCGCCCGGGCGTGGTCTCACGCGCCACCAGCTGGCTCGTCGTCGGGTGGCCGCCGCCCTCGCCGCGGACGGCCTCGTCGAGGTCGTCACCGCGCCGTTCGTCTCCCCCACGATCCAGGACGCGTACCCCGGCATCGACGGGGACGGCGGACCGAGCGTCGTGCTCGCGAACGCCCTCGACAGCGAGCAGTCGCTGCTCCGTCGCAGCGGGCTGCCGGCACTCGTCGACGCCGCGCGGCGGAACGTGTCCCGCGGGCTCGTCGACGTCGCTCTGTACGAGACCTCGCGGGTGTTCCTGCCGACCACCGGCGTGGAGCTCGGCACCGAGACCGTCCCGGCGGGCGCCGCGCTGCCCGCCGCCGACACCCTGGCCGCGCTCGACGCCGCGCTCCCGCCCCAGCCGTTCCACCTCTCGGCCCTCCTCACGGGCAACCGCACGGTGAAGCAGCCGGGCGTGCAGCCGGAGCCGTACGGTGTCGCCGATGCGCTCGACGTGGCCCGCACGGTGGCGTGGGCGGTCGGCGTGGAGCTCCGCATCGCGCAGACGAGCCACCCGTCCCTGCACCCGGGGCGCGCGGCCTCGCTGCTCGTGGGCGACACCGTCGTCGGCGTCGCGGGTGAGCTCCTGCCCGTCCTCACCGAGGCCGCGGTGCTGCCGCGGGTGGTCGCCGTCGTCGAGCTCGACCTCGACGCGCTGATCGCCGCGGCACCGGACCTCGTGTCGGTCGCGCCGATCGTGTCGTACCCGGCCGCGACGCAGGACCTGTCCCTCGTGGTCGGCGTCGACGTGCCCGCGGGCGACGTCCTCGAGACCGTGCGCTCCGGCGCCGGCGAGCTGCTGGAGTATGCTCGGCTCGTGGACGACTACCGGGGCACGGGCGTGGACGAGGGACAGAAGTCCCTGACGTTCGCGCTGCGCTTCCGCGCCACGGACCGCACGCTGACCGCTGCCGAGGCCTCCGAGGCCCGTGACGGCGCCGTCCGACGTGCCGGCGAGCGATTCGGGGCGACCCTGCGCGACTGATCCACCGGATCAGCACCGCCCGGGGCCGCCGCCTCCGACTCTCTCGACGACCAGTCCGACCAAAGGTGGAACCCATGTCCGTATCCGTCGCCGTGGCGGGAGCCTCCGGCTACGCGGGCGGAGAGCTCCTGCGCGTGCTCGCCGCCCACCCGGAGTTCGACATCAGGACGGTGACCGCGCACAGCAACGCCGGTCAGCCGCTCGTCGCGACCCAGCCGCACCTGCGATCGCTGGCCCACATGACCCTGGTCGAGACGACGGCGGAGCACCTGCGCGGACACGACGTGGTCTTCCTCGCGCTGCCGCACGGGCAGTCCGGTGCGATCACGGCGGAGCTCGACGAGGACACCCTCGTCGTCGACTGCGGCGCGGACCACCGGCTGACGGACCCGGCGGCCTGGGACGCGTTCTACGGCGGCGCGTACCACGGCGCGTGGGCCTACGGCCTGCCGGAGCTGCTGCACGCCGCGCCGGCGCCCGGGACCGCGGAGGAGTGGCGGGACGTCGACGACATCGAGAGCCTCGGGCGGCAGCGCACCGAGCTCGCGGCGACGAAGCGGATCGCCGTCCCCGGGTGCAACGTCACCGCGGTGACGCTCGGCATCCAGCCCGGCGTCCAGGCCGGACTCGTCGAGACGGACGACCTCGTCGCGGTGCTGAGCGTCGGCCCGAGCGGTGCCGGCAAGAAGCTCGCGACCACGTACCTCGCATCGGAGATCATGGGATCCGCGAGCGCCTACGCGGTCGGCGGCACCCACCGGCACATCCCGGAGATCCAGCAGAACCTGGTGGCCGCCGGGGCCGGCGACGTCCGGATCTCGTTCACGCCCGTGCTGGTCCCGATGTCGCGCGGCATCCTGGCGACCACGACGGCGAGGCTGTCGCCCGGCGTGAGCGCCCGCGACGTCCGGCTCGCCTGGGAGCAGGCGTACGCCGACGAGCCGTTCGTGCACCTGCTGCCGGAGGGCGAGTTCCCGCGGACCGCGGACACCGTCGGCGCGAACACGGCGCTGGTCGGCATCGCCGTCGACGAGGCCGCCGGTCGCGTCGTCGCCGTGAGCGCCCTCGACAACCTGGCCAAGGGCACCGCCGGCGCGGCCGTGCAGTCGGCCAACATCGCCCTGGGCTTCCCCGAGACCCTCGGCCTCAGCGTGGACGGAGTCGCCCCGTGACCGACGTGACCTCGACGGACCAGGCCGGGACGGGCCTCCAGGGCGTGACCGCCGCTGCGGGCTTCCGCGCGGCCGGCGTGACCGCCGGACTCAAGGCGAGCGGGAAGCCCGACGTCGCCCTCGTCGTGAACGACGGGCCGGACGCAGCCGCAGCCGCGGTCTTCACGAGCAACCGCGCGCAGGCGCACCCGGTGATCTGGTCGCGCCAGGCAGTCGGCGACGGCGTCGCCCGGGCCGTCGTCCTCAACTCCGGTGGCGCGAACTGCTTCACCGGCCCGTTCGGGTTCCAGACCACCCACATGACCGCGGAGGCCGTCGGCGACGCACTCGGAATCGGCGCCGGCGACGTCGTCGTGTGCTCGACCGGCCTGATCGGCGTCGGTGACCAGACGTTCCGCGACGGCGTGCTCCGCGGGGTCGAACTGGCGAGTGCCGCGCTGTCGGCGGCCGGCGGCCCCGATGCCGCGACCGCGATCATGACGACGGACACGACGCCGAAGCAGTCGGTCGTCACCGAGGACGGCTGGACCGTCGGCGGGATGGCGAAGGGTGCGGGCATGCTCGCACCCGGGCTCGCCACGATGCTCGTCGTGATCACGACCGACGCCGTGCAGACCCCCGAGCAGCTCGACCAGGCGCTCCGCGCGGCGACCCGCGTCACGTTCGACCGGGTCGACTCGGACGGCTGCATGTCGACGAACGACACGGTGGTGCTGCTGTCCTCGGGCGCGAGCGGTGTGACACCGGAGGTCGGCGACTTCCAGGAGGCCCTGACCGCCGTCTGCGCGGACCTCGCCCGGCAGCTCCAGCAGGACGCCGAGGGTGCGAGCCACGACATCACCATCACGGTCACCGGCGCGGTCAGCGAGGACGAGGCCGTCACCGTCGGTCGCAGCGTGGCCCGCAACAACCTGTTCAAGGCCGCGGTGTTCGGCAACGACCCGAACTGGGGCCGGGTGCTCGCCGCGATCGGCACGACGGACGCCGAGTTCGACCCGTACGCGGTCGACGTCAGCATGAACGGGGTGCGCGTGTGCCACGCCGGTGCCCCCGACCGGCCGAGCGACGAGGTCGACCTGACCCCGCGCGACACCCACGTGCTCATCGAGCTGGGGGTGGGCACGCACGCGGCGACCATCCTCACGAACGACCTGACGCACGACTACGTCCACGAGAACAGCGCGTACTCCAGCTGATGAGCGACCTCACCAAGGAAGAAGAGCACGAGCTCGCCGCCGTCAAGGCCGCGACGCTCATCGAGTCCCTGCCGTGGTTGAAGCGGTTCACGGGCAAGACCGTGGTCGTCAAGTTCGGCGGCAACGCGATGGTGAACGACGACCTCAAGCGGGCGTTCGCCGAGGACATGGTCTACCTGCGCTACGCCGGTCTGCACCCGGTCGTCGTGCACGGCGGCGGTCCGCAGATCTCGGCGGCGCTCAAGGAGCAGGGCATCGAGTCCGAGTTCCGCGGCGGCTACCGGGTCACGACGACCGAGGCGATCACGGTGGTCCGTGACGTCCTGGCCGGCGAGGTCAACCGCGAGATCGTCGACCTGGTCAACGAGCACGGCGACGGTCTGGCCGTCGGGGTCTCCGGTGACGGCGGCTCGCTGTTCACCGGCGAGAAGAAGGGCGTCGTCGTCGACGGCGAGCACTTCGACCTCGGGCACGTCGGCGACATCACGCACGTCGACCCCTCGGGGGTCCTCGCCGCGATCGCTGCCGGTCGGATCCCGATCGTCTCGAGCATCGCGATCGACGACGCCCACCCGGACCAGGCGCTCAACGTCAACGCCGACGCGGCCGCGGGTGCCCTGGCGATCGCGCTGGGCGCCGCCAAGCTCCTCATGCTGACCGACGTCCCCGGGCTCTACCGCAACTGGCCGGACCGCGACTCGATCATCGACCTCATCGCGGTCGAGGAGCTGCGCGAGCTGCTCCCGACCCTCGAGTCCGGGATGATCCCGAAGATGACCGCGTGCCTCGACGCCGTGGTCGGCGGGGTCGGCGGCGCGACCATCATCGACGGCCGGATCCCGCACTCGATCCTGCTCGAGGTCTTCACCCTCCGGGGTGCGGGCACCGAGGTGATCCCGGACCCGAGCCGTCGCACGGAGAACCAGAACACCCACGCCGAGGTCGGACGCCGTGTCCCGGAGTCCGCAGCAGACCCGGGCCGGCACACCGCCGACACCACGAGCACCACGCAGAAGGGGAACGAGCAGTGAGCACCGAGACGCAGACCCAGACCTGGAACGACCGGTTCGGGGCGTCGCTCATGCGATCCCTGACACCGCCGAAGATCATGCTCGACCACGGCAAGGGGTGCCGCGTGTGGGACGTCGAGGGCAACGAGTACCTCGACTTCCTCGCCGGCATCGCCGTGAACTCGCTCGGCCACGCGCACCCGGCGCTCGTCGACGCCGTCGCGGACCAGGCCGCGAAGCTCGTCCACGTGTCGAACTACTTCGCGACACCGCCGCAGCTCGAGCTCGCCGAGCGGCTCAAGCGGATCACCGGGGCCGGTGCGGCCGGCCGCGTGTACTTCGGCAACTCGGGCGCCGAGGCGAACGAGGCGGCCTTCAAGCTCGCCCGTCTGAACAAGGGCGCCGACGGCCGCAAGACCCGCATCCTCGCGCTCAAGCAGGGCTTCCACGGCCGGACGATGGGCGCGCTCGCGCTCACCGGCAAGCCCGCGCTGCAGGAGGACTTCCTGCCGATGGTCCCCGGCGTCGAGCACATCGACTCGACGGTCGAGGCGCTCGAGGCCGCGATCGACGACACCGTCGCCGCGCTCATCGTCGAGCCGATCAAGGGCGAGGCCGGCGTCGTCGACCTGCCCGAGGGCTTCCTGCAGACCGCCCGACGGCTCACGGAGGAACACGGCGCGCTGTTCATCCTCGACGAGATCCAGACCGGTGTCGGTCGGACCGGCAACTGGTTCACGTTCCAGGGGCACGGCTTCACCCCCGACGCCGTCACGATCGCGAAGGGCATCGCCGGCGGCTTCCCGATCGGGGCACTCGTCACGTTCGGGTGGGCGTCGGAGCTGTTCTCGGCCGGGCAGCACGGATCGACGTTCGGTGGCAACCCGCTCGGCACCCGCGTCGCGAACGCGGTCCTCGAGGAGATCGAGCGCGCCGACCTCGTCGCCGGAGCGGTGACGAAGGGCGAGCGCATCCGTGCCGGCATCGCGGGGCTGGGATCGCCGCTGGTGCAGGAGGTCCGCGGCACGGGCCTGCTCGTGGGCGTCGGGCTCACCGCACCCGTCGGGCCCGCCGTCAACGCCGCCGCCCTCGGGCGCGGTCTCATCATCAACGCCCCGAACGAGTCGAGCCTGCGCATCGCGCCGCCGCTCATCGTGTCCGACGACGAGATCGACGAGTTCGTGTCGATCCTCGGCGAGAGCCTGGCCGCCGTGGCCGCCGAGCAGGGCACCCCCACCCAGGAGACCTCCGCATGACCCGCCACTTCCTCCGCGACGACGACCTCACCCAGGCCGAGCAGTCCGCGATCCTCGACCTGGCCGCGCAGGTGAAGGCCGACCGCTGGGGCGAGCAGCCCCTCGCCGGACCGCAGACCGTCGCGGTGATCTTCGACAAGTCGTCGACCCGTACCCGGGTGTCCTTCCACGTCGGCATCTCCGACCTCGGCGGCAGCCCGCTCGTCATCACGACGGCGAACAGCCAGCTCGGCGGCAAGGAGACCCCGTCCGACACCGCCCGCGTGCTCGAGCGCATGGTGTCGGCGATCGTCTGGCGCACCTACGCGCAGTCCGGGCTCGAGGAGATGGCCGCCGGCACGCGGGTCCCCGTCGTCAACGCGCTGTCCGACGACTTCCACCCCTGCCAGCTCCTCGCCGACCTGCTCACCATCCGCGAGCACCGCGGGACCCTGGCCGGCCAGACCGTCGCCTTCATCGGCGACGGTGCCAGCAACATGGCGCAGTCCTACCTGCTCGCCGGCGCGACGGCGGGCATGCACGTACGCGTGGCCGCTCCGGCGGCGTTCAGCCCGGACAGCCGGGTCGTCGCCGACGCCGAGCGTCGTGCCGCCGAGACGGGCGGCTCGGTCCTCGTCGTGACCGACCCGGTCGCGGCGGTCGCCGGAGCGGACGTCGTCGTCACCGACACGTGGGTGTCGATGGGCAAGGAGGACGAGAAGCAGTCGCGGCTCGACACCTTCGCCGGCTACCGCGTGGACGACGAGCTGATGGGCCACGCGGCGGCCGACGCGGTCTTCATGCACTGCCTGCCCGCCGACCGCGGGTACGAGGTCACAGCCGAGGTGATCGACGGACCGCGCAGCATCATCTGGGACGAGGCGGAGAACCGACTGCACGCGCAGAAGGCCCTGCTCGCCTGGCTCCTCGCGGCGAACGCCACGGGTGCGCCCGCGGCACCCGCCCCGCTCGCCGTCTGAGCGGACCGGGGACCCGACCGTGACCGACCGCATCGTGGTGGCCTGCTCCGCCGGCGTCGACCCGTCTGCCGCCGTCCGGCAGTTCGGTGTCGACCACGAGGTCCTGGCCCTCGTGGTCGACGTCGGCGGGCGGTCGCGCGAGGTCGACGCCGTCCGCCACCGTGCCCGCACGGCGGGTGCGGTGGACGCCATCGTCGTCGACGCCAAGGCCGAGTTCGCGGAGCAGTACGTCGTCGCGGCGGTCCGTGCGAACGCAGGCGACGGCGACCGGGTGCTCGTACCGGCACTCCGCCGCCCCCTCGTCGCGACCCACCTGGTACGCACCGCCCGGCAGCTCGGCGCGACCGCGGTCGCCCACGCCACCGTCGCCCCGGACGAGGTGGCCCTGGCCGCCGCGGTCGGCGGGCTCGACCCCGATCTCGACGTCGTCGCCGTGCCGACGAGCGCCGTCCCGTCCTC
Organism: Curtobacterium sp. NPDC089185; assembly: GCF_040685235.1. Classification (NCBI taxonomy): domain Bacteria; kingdom Bacillati; phylum Actinomycetota; class Actinomycetes; order Micrococcales; family Microbacteriaceae; genus Curtobacterium; species Curtobacterium sp. NPDC089185. The sequence goes on from NZ_JBFBHK010000002.1 coordinate 330,273, forward strand.
GGGGACCGAGCAGGACCTGTGGGGCCGACTCGTCACGACGTCGGCGGCGGACGACCCCTGGTCCGGTGCCGAAGCGGACGACTGGACGCGGTCGCAGGACCCGACCGACGCCCCCGACCCCGACGAGGTCGTGGTCACGTTCGAGCACGGTGTCCCGGTCGCCCTCGACGGCCAGCGCTTCCCGGTCCTGCGGCTGCTGCTCGAACTCGACGCCCTCGCCGGTCGGCACGGCGTCGGACGGCACGACGGGATCGACGACCTGCTCGACGGGCGGAAGGTCCGTCGCCTGGCGGAGAGCCCCGCCGCCACCACGCTCGTCGCCGCGCACCGCGACCTCGAGCGGCTCACCCTCGAGCGGGACGTGCTCCGCTGCAAGCGGTCCGTCGACCAGGAGTGGGCCGACCTCGTGCACGACGGGCGGTGGGGGAGCGGTCTCCGTCGCGCGCTCGACGCCTTCGTCGAGCAGTCCCAGGAGCACGTCTCCGGCGACGTCCGGCTCCGGCTCCACGGCGGGACCGCGACCGTGGTCGGGCGCCGGTCGGGCCAGAGCCTCTACGACTACGAACTCGCCGCCGCTCCGTCGGACGAGCCCGTGACCCTCGCCGCGGCGTGGGCCCGACCCGCCCGGATCGCCGCCCGGCGTGACCGCGCGAACTGACCGGGCTCCGAGACGACCGCCGCCAGCAGCACCCGCCACTCGACAGCCCGCGCCGATGCACCCGAACCGACCGACCCCGACACCACCACCAGGCAGGACGACATGACCGACGCGAACCAGCCCGCCAAGACCGACGCCACGAACACCGGCGCCCTCTGGGGCGGGCGCTTCGCCGACGGCCCCAGCGCCGAGCTGGCCGCGCTGTCCCGGTCGACGCACTTCGACTGGCAGCTCGCCCCGTACGACATCGCCGGATCGCGTGCGCACGCCCGGGCGCTGCACACGGCCGGGTACCTGACCGCGGACGAGCTCGACCGCATGCTCGGCGGCCTCGACCGGCTCGAGACCGCCCACGCCGACGGTTCGCTGCTCCCCGACGACGGCGACGAGGACGTCCACGGCGCCCTCGAACGCCTGCTCATCGCGGACCTCGGCTCCGAGCTCGGCGGCAAGCTCCGGGCGGGACGGAGCCGCAACGACCAGATCGCGACGCTCGGCCGCATGCACATGCTCGACCACGGTCGCCGCATCGGGCGGCTCGTCATCGACCTCGTCGACGCGATCTCCCAGCAGGCGAGCGAGCACCCGGCTGCGATCATGCCGGGCCGGACGCACCTGCAGCACGCCCAGCCCGTGCTCCTCGCGCACCACCTGCTCGCGCACGCGTGGCCGCTCGTCCGCGACCTCGAGCGGCTCCGCGACTGGGCCGACCGCGCGAGCGTCAGCCCGTACGGCGCCGGTGCCCTCGCGGGCAGCTCGCTGGGGCTCGACCCGACGGCGATCGCCCACGAACTCGGCTTCGCCCGGCCGGCGGACAACTCGATCGACGCCACCGCAGCCCGTGACGTCGTGGCCGAGTTCGCGTTCGTGCTGGCACAGGTCGGGATCGACGTGTCCCGCCTCGCCGAGGAGGTCATCCTCTGGAACACGAAGGAGTTCGGCTTCGTCCGCCTCCACGACGCGTTCTCGACCGGTTCGAGCATCATGCCGCAGAAGAAGAACCCCGACATCGCCGAGCTCGCCCGGGGCAAGTCCGGGCGTCTCGTCGGGAACCTCACGGGGCTCCTCACGACGCTGAAGGGGCTCCCGCTCGCGTACAACCGCGACCTCCAGGAGGACAAGGAGCCCGTCTTCGACTCGGTCGCGCAGCTCGAGGTCCTGCTGCCCGCGTTCACCGGCATGGTCGCGACGCTGTCCTTCGACACCGACCGGATGGCCGAGCTCGCGCCGCAGGGCTTCTCGCTCGCCACCGACGTCGCCGAGTGGCTCGTCCGCCAGGGCGTGCCCTTCCGCGACGCGCACGAGATCTCGGGTGCGCTCGTCCGGCACTGCGAGGAACGCGGCATCGAGCTCGACGAGCCGACCGACGCCGAGTACCGCTCGGTGTCAGAGCACCTGACCCCCGAGGTCCGCGGTGTCCTGACGATCGAGGGCAGCGTCGCGTCCCGCGCCGGCGTCGGCGGCACTGCGCCCGACCGCGTCGCCGAGCAGCTCGCGTCCCTGACCCGTCGGGTGCACGACCTGGCCGCGGGGGCGCCCTTCACCCGATGACGTCCCCGCTCCGCGCGCTGCTCGAGCTGCCGGCACCGACCTCGGCGCCGGCCCTCCTCGGCGCGACGATCTCGGGTCGGGGCGTCACCCTCCGGATCACCGAGGTCGAGGCCTACTGGGGTCCGACCGACCCCGGCTCCCACGGGCACCGCGGCATGACCGAGCGGAACCGGCACCTGTTCGGTGCGCCCGGCACGCTGTACGCCTACCGCTCCTACGGGATCCACACGTGCGTCAACGTGGTCAGCGGCCCCGAGGGCACGTCGTCCGGGTCGCTCCTCCGGGCCGCGGAGGTCGTCGACGGCGTCGCGACCGCTCGGGCGCGCCGGGGCGACCGGCCTGCCGACGTCGCGCTCGCACGCGGTCCCGGCAACCTCGGGACCGCGCTCGGCGCGGTCCTCGGCACGGATGACGGCACGTCGGTGCTCGACGGGTCCGGTCCCTTCGTGCTCACCCTGGCACCCGGCCTGGAGGCGCGCATCACCGAGCACGGACCCACTGCGGTCGCCGACGCGCTCCTGTCCGTACCGTCGGGGCCGGCCGACGGGCTCGGCCCGCGCATCGCGCGGGGACCGCGCACCGGCGTCGGCGGCATCGCCGGCGGCGTGTCGTTCCCCTGGCGCTTCTGGCTGGCGGGCGACCCGACGGTCTCGACCTACCGGCGTCACAAGGGTGCGGTCGACCGGTGAACCGGCACCGCGCCTCCCGGCCGGATCCCGGTGCGCCGCCGCACGCCGCTACGATCGTCGTGTGTCCAGCGCAACCGATCACGACGTCCTGACACGCCAGCGGAACGACCCCACCTTCGCCTCGGTGTGGGACGAACTGCGCTGGCGCGGTCTGGTGCACGTCTCCACCGACGAGACGGCGCTCAAGGAGGCCCTCGACGGCGAGCCGGTCACCTACTACTGCGGCTTCGACCCGACGGCCCCGTCCCTGCACTGCGGCAACCTGCTCCAGCTGCTCACGATGCGTCGGCTGCAGCTGGCCGGGCACAAGCCGCTCGCGCTCGTCGGCGGATCCACCGGGCTCATCGGTGACCCGCGCCCGACGGCCGAGCGCACCCTGAACACCCCGGAGACGGTGGCCGAGTGGGTCAGCCGGCTGCAGGCCCAGGTGTCACGCTTCCTCAGCCCGGAGGGCGACAACGGGGTGCGGCTGGTGAACAACCTCGACTGGACGTCGCCGCTGTCCGCGATCGACTTCCTCCGCGACATCGGCAAGTACTTCCGCGTCGGCACGATGCTGAAGAAGGACGCGGTCGCGGCGCGCCTGAACTCGGACGCGGGCATCAGCTACACCGAGTTCAGCTACCAGATCCTGCAGGGACTCGACTACCGCGAGCTCTTCCGGCAGTACGGCTGCACGCTGCAGACCGGTGGATCCGACCAGTGGGGCAACCTGACCTCGGGCACGGAGCTGATCCGACGCTCCGAGGGTGCATCGGTGCACGCGATCGGGACGCCCCTCATCACGAACTCGGACGGCACGAAGTTCGGCAAGAGCGAGGGCAACGCCATCTGGCTCGACCCGGAGATGACGTCCCCGTACGCCTTCTACCAGTTCTGGCTCAACACCTCGGACGCCGACGTGATCGCCCGGCTGCGGGAGTTCACCTTCCTGTCCCGCGAGGAGATCGAGCGGCTCGAGCGTGCCGTGGCCGAGGAACCCTTCCGTCGCGAGGCCCAGCGGACCCTGGCCCACGACGTGACCGCGACCGTGCACGGCGAGGCCGCCACCCGCGCGGCGATCGACGCCGCGGGTGCGCTGTTCGGCAACGGCGACCTCGGTGCCCTCGACGCCGACACCCTCCGGTCCGCCATCGCCGAGCTGCCCGGATCGGTGAGCCTCGGGGGGGATGCCGACGTCGCTCGTGCACTCGTCGAGACCGGACTCGTGAAGTCGCTGGGCGAGGCCCGGCGCGCAGTCGACCAGGGCGGGGTCTCCGTGAACAACGTCCGCGTCGAGGAAGGCACCGCGCTGCTCGCCGACCTCGCGCTCCCCGGTGGCATCGTGGTGCTCCGACGCGGGAAGAAGACCCTCGCCGGCGTCACCCTGGTCTGACACCGGATCCCGCACACCACTCGTGCCCGCTCGCCCGTCCCCGGGGGAGCGGGCATGAGTCGTTCTCCGCCGTGTTGCACAACGCGACACGCCCGGGAGGCGGGGCAGTTGGCGCTCCCCGGGATCGCTGCGTAGAGTTCTTACTCGTCACCCCAAAGGTGCGGCGGAGCGGCTGGAGCGAAAGCCCAGAGCACGCCGGCCCTCAAGCGGGACCATCCTCCACCGGAGTTCAGATCAGGCCTTGTGCTCGATCGCTCCGACGCTTAGGATGACTACTCCACCGGCCCTCTCCCCTCGGGATGAGCCACAGGACCTCGGTCCGACGCGTCGCCGGTGGCAGCCAAGAACGAATGCCCCTCTGGCGGAGCTCCTGATGGAGTCGAGTGGGGGGTGCGTCTGGTCCTTGAGAACTCAACAGCGTGCACATTGTCAATGCCAATTTATTGACCCCGTTGCCTTCACTTGTGGAGGTACGGAGACAATTCCTTTTGGATTGAAGATTGTCAGTAGACAGTCAACAGTCAGAATCAACTCGCTGGCACTTCGGTGTTGGTTGTATTTTTTTACGGAGAGTTTGATCCTGGCTCAGGACGAACGCTGGCGGCGTGCTTAACACATGCAAGTCGAACGATGATCAGGAGCTTGCTCCTGT